>JAHIQT010000135.1 GCA_018903255.1 Bacillota bacterium
GATGAGCTTATTTGTCGAACAATTAAATTCGGTAGGCTCTAGAAAGTCTACACTGTTAAAAAATCAACTCCAGCAATGGATTGACTCTCAGGCCTCTTTTATAAAGGCTTTGTTTAGTGAATTAAGCTGGGAAAGTTGAGTAACTAAGGATGCATAAAAATTAATCTGGGAGGCAAATAGTGAAAACGATCAACGTAAAACTGATGCTTATTCATCGCGGAACCCGAACTCATTCAATTACCCAAATTGAGCCAATCGGTCATATGTCGCTGGCAGAAATGATGGCCAGCAAAGGGATTGATGTGGCTGTTTTTTCAGGAGAGCTGTTAAGAGGGCTGGAATTTCTCGAAGCGACTGGCTCGGATGAAAATACAGTGGTGGGTTTATATTGTGACTATGAGAATCAGTCAGCCGTTGAAAGTTTTTCCAGAGAGATAAAAAAGCGCTACGGTGCGACCGTTTTTGTCGGCGGACCCCAGACTGTGGGTTTGGGTGAGGACTTTTTGCGCGCCAGCCAGGCCGACGCGATGATGCGAGGCGAAGGTGAGTATTCTCTTTACGAAGCCATCCAGGCCATTCAAGATAAAGCAACAGAAAGATGGGAAAGTATTTCCGGGATGTGCTCATTCCGGAAGGACGGCAGTTATTATGATAATGGCATCTATCCAGCCATTGAAAATTTAGATGAATTGCCGATTATCACCGGCACAATTAAATCCGCCCAGCATCAGGGTATTAATCATATGGCAGTTATGTCAGGACGCGGGTGTCCTTTCCACTGCTCTTTTTGTTATGAGGGGGGAAATAGCAAGAATGTCAGGCGTCGTAGTGTCGAGAGCGTGATCAAAGAAATCCGCTGTCGCCTCAAACAAAACCCCAATGTGAAATACATCTTTTTCGGCGATGATACCTTCACCCTCGATAAAGAACGGGTGCGGAGCTTTTGCGAACAACTCAAAGAGCTGCGCAAGGAACACGATTTTGTCTGGTTCGCCGATGCCCATGTCAATATTGTTATCAAGTATCCGGAAATTGTAAAAATGATGGTTGAGGCCGGTCTGGTACGGATGCAGATCGGGATTGAGAGCTGTAACCAGCATATCATTGATATTTATAACAAAAAGATAAAAAGGGAAGGTCTCTTTGAAGTCATAGAAATTTGTCACGCCGCCGGACTGCCTCAACTGGTTGGTAACATCATTATTGGTGGGGCGCTGGAAACCCGAGAAACCCTAGATTTTACCTTCGATACGGTTAATGAAATGATCAAAGCCGGCCGGGGGATGGTAGAGGTGGTCAGCACCTTCTATATGCCTTTCCCGGAAACTGCGATGTCAAAAGATCCGCAAGCTTTTGGGATCTTTGTGAAGGATGAACAGGCGCTCACATCGGTGGGAGACTTTCCGGTGATTGAAACTAAAACCCTGAGTATTGAAGAAATCTGTGCCGCTCGAAATGAGTTTTTTGAAATGAATATCAAACTGATGCGAAAAATGCTCAGTGATGGCGAAATACCCGATGCGGTCATTCTGGAAAGCTATGCCCTCAGTGAAAAATACGGCCTCAGCGGGATGTGGCAGGGACTGGCTTATTCTCGCTACCCCTATTTTGATGCCCAGTATAAGGCGCGCGTTCGGGGTGATAAGCTAACCAAAGATTATCAAGGAGAAACGGTCTTTGAGACGCACCCGCAGCGCATTGCTTTGTTGTCCCTGACCCCTGAGTTGGCGGCAGAAATACCGGTGTTAAATGGATTTGTTTACTCCCCCTTTGAATTTGAGGTATTAAAATACAGCTCCGGAAAACTGACCATCAACGAGATGGCCGAGATACTTTTCGCGGAGTATCAGAACAGTTTTAAGAGTTTTGACGCCTTTAAGCTGCACCTGCTGGAGACCATCAAAAAACTGGAAGCCGTGGGTATGTGTGTGTTGTCAGGGGCACTAAACGCCAAAACGGTAGATAAAGAATGGGAGAATCAGAAAAATGCAGTGGAGAATGCCGTGAAAAATAAATTCATTCTGTTTAAATTATCAACCATTGGGATGGAAATCGCCGGCTTTAGCAGAAATGGCGCCTTTCTGGGCATTTATGGCCTGGCCAGCTATCTGGATGCTAAGGGTTATGACAGCATTGTCTGTGAATGCCGGCCGGATCAGGCGATCGATTATCTGAAACGATACCCCTTTAATGAAATTTGCGGGATTGGTTTTTCGGTAGATTTTGAAAATAAGCACGTCGTTAAAAAAGTCAGTGCGGCAATTACCGAAACCTATCGGATTCCGGTATTGATTGGCGGACCGGAAGCGATTTCCCTGGATGAAGATTATCTGCGCCAATCCCAAGCGGTAGCGATTGTCAGGGGCGAAGGCGAACTGGCGATGGTGGCAGTTCTGGGTGCCTTAAAAGAAAACAAAAGTCTGGCTGGGATTCCCGGGATCTTTTATATTAACAAAGAGGGCGACTGCATCGATATGGGCGAAGGTCCGGTGGTGGAAAATCTTGATGATCTGCCCTTTCCGGCCTATGATAAAAGCATTACCCCGATTGATTTTGCCAGCCTCTATCTGATAAGCAGTCGGGGCTGCCCCTACCACTGTGTTTTCTGCCATGAAGGGGCCTTGAAACGGCCGATGCGGCAGCGGAGCGTGGCCAACGTCATCGCTGAAATGAAACATTTTCTGCTTAAATATCCGGAGCTCAATTATTTTAAGTTTTGTGACGACACCCTGGTTACGGATCCCAAATGGCTGGATCAGTTTTGCCGGGAGGCTAAAGCCCTTCAGGCCGTGAAGCCCTTTCAGTTCTATTGTGAGGCCGATGTGGTGTCCTTAAGCCGCCGACCGGAAGTATTGCAGGCAATGGTGGATGCCGGCCTTAACCGGCTTCAAATCGGTATTGAAACCGTCGATAAGGAAATGCTTAAAATTTACCGCAAAAACATCTCCCCGGAAATGGTGGAAACCGTTGTTAAGGCGGCCTATGATGCAGGCGTGCAGCAGGTCTTCGGTGCCCTGCTGGTGGGTGGGCCCTTTGAAAACCGCCAACATATCGAAAAAAATAAGGCCTTTGGCGCCAAACTGCTGCGGTTGGGCCCGGGGATGATGGAAATCGCCCCCAGCATTGTAATGCCTTACCCGATGACCGATATTGGCCTGCATCCCGAAAAATACGGGTTGACGATTTACGACAGGCAGGGTTTGGGTTGTATTTCTGATTACCCGATTATGGATAGTGAAACGATGGATCGGCGGGAGATCATGGGCGCCTATCAAGAATACCTCCAGAGTTTTGTGGATGAGATTAAGATCATGTTAAGCGACGGGGAATTAGGTCACGCGGATATTTTAAGGTGCTACCAAACATCGATGGCCTCCAACGGCCCTAAATACTGGATTAATATTATTTCCCACCATAAGCCGACTTTGACCGCTTATTACACCATGCTGGCCAGGGAATCGGCCAGTCGGGTGATCGATGTGGATCCGGCCGAACTGCCCAACTGGCGGCCCCAGCGGATGATTGAAATGTGGCGGGATGTCGATTTTTCCCAAGGCTATCCGCTGTTATGGGGCGAGGCGCTGTCACCCTTTGAATATGAAATCATGAAATACTGCACCGGCAAAAGCACCATCGCCGCCATTACCGACCTCCTGTATCAGCGATTTGGAAAACCATTTAAGGAAAGTCCCAATGAATTAAGGGAACGGATCATTGCGACCCTGAAAATTTTTGATAAAAAATACTGGCTGCTTGTTGTTCCGTTCTAGAAAATGGGTAATAAAATGAAGATACTTCTTTGTAATGTGTCAAAAAAATACGAAACCAGTTCTCATGACTATCTAGGGCTCTTTTATCTGGCCGGAGCGCTGGAAGAAGCTGGCTTTGAAGCCTTGGTTTTTCATGGCAAACCGGAAGAGCTTCTGGAACAAGTAAAAAAGAACCAACCGGATGCGGTGGGCTTTTCCTGTGATTTTGATAATGTTCAAATTATTGCGGATTTATCTAAAAAAATAAAAGCAAGCTATAATATTCCGATTGTGGTTGGTGGCTCCCAAAGCATTGGCCTGGGGCAAAAGTTTCTAGAAGATAGCCAGGCCGATTTTATATTAAGGGGCGAGGGCGAAGTGTCGCTGCCGCTACTATTAAAGGCCGTGTTAAAAGAAGACGGCGATTTAAGTGAGATCAAGGGGCTGGTGATGATTAAAGATGGGATTTTTAGAGAAACCCCGCCGGTAATCATTGAAGACCTTGATGCCCTACCACTGCCTGCCTATCACGCATCCTTGCATACCGATCACGCCTACGGCAAACTGATTTTTACCGGCCGCGGCTGTCCTTATCAATGCGCCTATTGTGCGCCCAGTCCGGGCAAGCAAAAGGTCCGGTTGCGAAGCATCCCGCTGGTACTGGAAGAAATTAAACTAAATTTAAAAAACAATCCGGATTTGCATTATATTATTATTATGGATGACACCTTTACCCTCAACCGCGAGCGAATCGAAGCATTCTGCCAGGGTATGAAGGAAATCAGAAAAGAACACGATCTGGTCTGGTATTGCGAATGTCATGTGGGACGAATCAAAGACTGGATGGATGTTCTACCGACGATGATCGAGGCCGGGCTGATCCGCTTGCAGATCGGCATTGAGTCGGGCGATCAGAAGGTTATTGACCAGTACAACAAGCATGTCCAGATTGATGACATCATTGAGTTTGTATCCTACGCCGCTGACTGCGGCCTGACCCAGATTGCCACCAATTTTATCGTCGGCGGTCCGGAGGAAACACCTGGGGCAACCGCGGCTCTGATCGAAACGCTGATGGATCGAGCCCCCGGAGTTATTGATATCATCACCGGCTTTTTAAGAGCTTATCCCGGTACCGAGATATTAAATAATCCCGAAAAATTCAATTTGCAGCTGCATGATCAGTCCGGCCGGTTTTCTGACGACGACTACCCCTTTGTCACACCCCGGGGAAAAAGTCAGGATCAGGTGATGAAAAACCGACAGGAACTCAATAAGGTGATTCGCCAAAGCATGCAAGATAAAATCAAAAATCATGAATTAAAACAGCAGGCGGTGATGAAACAGTTTAAAGCCGCCCTGACCTATGGTATCCGCAGCCGCTGGTTTGAGGAAATTTCTGCCAATCCCAGAGCCTATGAATATTATTATGTGCTTTATTTAAACGAGGGACAGGCATTTGAGGAATCACTCAATTTTTCCAGCGATTATCCCCAGCGTACCTTTGAAATATGGCGCACGATGACCTTTACCGAAGGGTTCCCAAAACTGGATGGCATGGTGCTTTCACCGCTGGAGTATGAGCTGCTGCTGCGCTGTGCTGGAAAAAGAAGCCTGGCTGAGATCGAAGCCGAATTGTTTGCAATATTTGGCGATCCTTATAAGAACCAGGCGGAGTTCCATGAAAAATTAGTTGATATTTTATATCAATTTAATTTTAAATATTGGCTGACACATTTTGTGATTTAGTCAAAATACTTTTTAGAAGGAGAAAAACATGAGTATTGATGGTGCAAAGGCATTGGCCGCAAAAGTATTAACCGATGAGGCATTGGCAAAACAACTTGATGGTGCTAAAACTGAAGCAGAATTTGATGCAGTTGTTGCAAAATTAGGTTACAGCTGTACAGCAGCTGAATTTGATGCTGCTTTTAAAGAAGCACAGGAAAAACAACCAATCAGTGATGATCAATTAGATCAGGCTGCTGGTGGATTAAGTATTGTTGGCGTAGATTATGCCTTTACAGCAACACAAACAGCTCGAGCTTAATAAGCGAAGAAGGGGATTTTCCCCTTCGAAGTGCTGACTAGGATGGCTACAGTCAGCAGTTCAAAGGGGGATAGAGACATGGAACTATTATTGATCAAATCGCACCGCTATGTCAGCGGTTATATTCCTGGCAGTAATCTGGGAATGAATATATTGACCCAATTATTAACAAAAAAAGGCTATCAAGTCGAAATGTTTCAAGGCTACGCCAAGGAAGCTCTGGATTATGTTATCGCTTTGATGGAAACAGAAAATAAACCCCGAATCATCGGTTTCTACTGTGATTTTAACAATGTGCATTGGGTAAAAACCTTTGCCCAGGAAGTAAAAAAACGCTATCCCGAGGTGACTTTGCTGGCGGGCGGGCCACAAACTTCCGGAATGGACGCCGAATTTTTAAAAGAAACGGCAATTGAGGCGGCCTGTATTGGCGAGGGCGAAGAAACCATGCTGGAGCTGATGGAGTATTTCATTAAAAAAAAGGGTGCGCTCGAATTGATTCAGGGGATTATCTATTTGGATCAAAACGGAAGCCTGGTGGAAACGCCGTCACGAAAACCCCCGGAAGATTTAGATGATATTCCCTGGCCAGACATTACCCTGACCAATGATTATAAACATTACGGACTGCTCCCAATCTTAACCGGCCGGGGCTGTCCTTTTGGTTGTACCTTCTGCTACGAAGGAGCTAATGCTAAACGGGTTCGCCGGCACTCGGTTCCTTCCCTGATAACTGAAATCCGGGAGAATTTCAAGCGAAATCCGGCCATCAATTATATCAATTTTCTCGATGATACCTTTACACTGGATCATACACGGGTCAACCAGATTTGTCAGGAAATCAAAGAAATTCGCAAAGACTATGATTTTGTCTGGTTTGCCAGTGCCCATATTTCGACCATTGACAAGCACCGGGAGATGGCCAAAAATATGGCTGATGCGGGGCTTAAGAAAATCTTTTTTGGTCTGGAATCGGGAAGTGATCAGGTTCTCAAAAGCTATAATAAAAAAATAACTCGAAAAATGGTTGTCGATGTCATTGATCATTGCGTTGAGTCGGGGATTCATGGGATTTCTGGTAATATTATTATTGGCGGCCCCCATGAAAGCAGGGAAACCATCAAAGAATCTGAAGATTTGATTATGGAACTGCTTTATCGGGCGCCGGGTCAGTTTGAAACCGCCTATTTTTCATTTCTGCCTTATCCCAAAACCCCGATAACCCTTAATCCGGAAAAATTCGGGATGACCATCTATGACGATCTGATTGATTGCTGCAATGAGGACATTCCCCTTTCCCGAACCAAAGAACTGGATTTTACCGATCTGATCAATGTTCGCTTGCAGGCCAACAAACGACTCCAGAATGAAATGCGCAAAATTTATTTTGATGGAAAGATTCCCGAAGCGGTGATTCTCGATTCCTATCGATTGGGTCGACAATACGGGGTGTTTACCCGTTGGAATGATTATGTCTATAAGAATATTCCCATTGATGATGCCTACTGGAAAATGAGAGCCTCGGGTGAGTATCTGATTAATGATCAATTAGGAAGCAATGATGAGGCGGTGATTGTCCACCGGACTTTTGAATTGTGGCTTTACACCGATGTCAGTGGCCAAAAACCACAAATATTTGATAAAGAAGTAGATGAAATCGACTATACCCTGCTTAAATTATGTAATGGCAAGCTTTCCAAAAAAGAAGTTCTGCAACAGGGAAAAATGAAACTGGATCCCCAGGGAGAAAATGCTGGTTTCTATCAGCAGGCACAACAATCCCTGAATAAAATGGAGGGGAATAAGTGGATTTTATACCGAAAACCCTAACTGAGAAACCCCAAGTTCTATTGGTCTACACCCAACGGATGATCCGCGGACGAACTTTCGAAATGATCGAAAATCTGGGGATCTTGACTCTGGCGGCGCAACTCAATGCCAATGGCTATGATGCAAAAGCTTATACTGGCATTACTACCGACGCGGTAAAAACGATCGAGAAAATGAAAGACCGCCTGTTTGCGGTCTGTTTTTACTGTGATTTTGATAATCATTCAGCGGTGGCGGCCATCATCACCTATTTAAAAAAGCGTTATGATTTTTATGTGATTGTGGGTGGCCCCCAGACCCTCCATATGACTGAAGACGATCTGGAAATTTATCAGGCTGACGGCATTTTAAAAGGCGAAGGCGAAGAAAGCCTGTTAACTTGGTTAAATGCCAAAATCAGAGGCGAAGCGGTGCTTGTTCCCGGAGAAATCCGACCCGCTCAAAAGGCTGATTACGTCTACCTGGAGGACTTCTCAAAATACGAATTTCCCCGTAATGAAGATGTCCTTGATTATCAGGAACGTCCACTGTTGTCGGTAATTACCGCCAGGGGCTGTCCCTACCGGTGTGCCTTCTGTTTTGAGGGCGGAAATTCCAAAAATTTGAGGATGCGAACTGCGGAAGCGGTACTGGCTGAAATAGCAGCGCGTTTAAAAAATAGTCAAGGCCCCCGATACCTGTTTTTTTGCGACGATACCTTTACCACCAATCCACTTAGATTAAAAAAAATCTTATCCGGTTTGAAAAAGCTCAGGGAAGAATATGATTTTGTCTGGTTTTGCGAAGGCCACCCCGGCTTTTTGGTAAAGCATCCCGAACTGATCCGCGAAATGATTGACAGTGGTATGGTGCGGATGCAGATCGGTATGGAGTCAGGGGTAGAAGAGGTACTGAAGGCCTATGGCAAGCAGGCCAGCCCTGCCGACATAAAAAGGGTGGTGGAGATTTGCTATGCCCAAGGATTACCCCAATTAACCGGGAATTATATTATCGGCGGAGCCTTTGAAAGTGCCGACACCCTGGCTACGACCACAAAAAAAGCGCTGGAGTTATTGGATCTGGCGCCGGGAATGCTGGACTTATCGACAACCTTTATAATGCCTCTGCCTGGTACCGCGATTTACAATCATCCCGAGAAATTTGGGATTGTTCTGGAAGATCGGGAATGCCTGACTAATCTGGAGGATTTTCCGGTTAATCATACCCTGGAATTATCACTGCCGGAAGTCTGTATGGGTCGTTCGCGATTTATCACAGCCGTTTCTAATAAAATGAAGCAACAGTACCAACAGGGTCTGATCCCTAGAGAGCGGATTCGAACCGACTTCAACCTGGCTTTTAACTATGGGATTGCCGCTGGATATCTTAAATTTATTTATGGTAAGAACAAGATAATGGTGGACTACTATAAAAAACTGATCAACTATCAGGGTCTTCTTAAAGAATGGCATGAACTCAATGAGCAGGAAAAAGACACCTGGGTCATCCAGAAGATTCCCGATTTTTCGATGCTGAATATCAATACGCTTAACCAAATCGAAGTTGACATTCTCAGCTATTCCGGCAAGTTTACCATCAGTGAAACAGCAGCAAAACTGTCTTTATCCGCTGCGACTATCGGCGCGCTACTAAAAAGCCTGAGTGACCGGCATTTGATTTTGTTTTCGCCATTTGTTTAGGCTACGATGTAAAAAAAACGGGCTGCAACCCATATAAGTTACAGAAAGCTCATGGCATTTTACTGCCTGAATTACACAAATCAAAGGAGTGGGACATGAAAAAACATCTGAGAATCCTATCCACCCTGGCTATCCTGCTTATTGGCGGCTTGCTTTGTTTTGGCTGTAGCAATACTGCTAAAGAAAGCGGTAAATTGTCAGTCGATGTGGTTTATCCATTCTCCCAGGAATACAGTGCCTCCTTCAAAAATGGCATCGAACTGGCCGCTAAGGAAATCAATGATCAGGGGGGAATCCTCAACCAAGCGATCGAAATCAATTACAATGATGATGGCAATAACACCAATACGGCCGTCGAAGTAGCCACCCGAATTGCTGAAAATCAGGGTTTTCCGATTGTCATCGGACATCGCAGTACCGATGATGTCCTAAAGGTGGCGGATATTTATAAGCAGAATAACAAGCTGCTTTTTGCGCCCATTATCGCCAGTTCAAAATTGAATCTTCCTGAAAATGAGGGTGCCTATCTCTGTGCGCCATCGGATGACGCCATGGCCGATGAAATGGTCAGGACTATGGCTGCCCAAGGAATCCAAAGGATCGCCGTTATTCATAGCGCTGGCAATACCTATGGCAAGGATTATATTCAAAAAGTTGAAGCGCATGGCCGACAAGCCGGGATCGAAATTGTCGATGCGGTTTCCTATCTGCCCAATCTTGATTATTTCCGTTATTATTTAAAAAAATGGGACAGTCTGGGTGTCCAGGCGATTGTCACCGCCTGTGTCGGAAACGATATCACAGCGCTTTATACGTATCTGGAAAAAACCGGTAATACCCGACCTGTTTTTGCCAGTTATGACGTTGAAATTCAGCCCTATATTATTCCAGCGAGCATGAAAGGCCTGACCCAGGTCACCAGTTATTTTAACAATACCGCCACAGTTGGCTCGGAATCAGTATTTATTGAGGCATATCAAAAGGTTTATGGGAAAAAGCCCGATTTGCCGGCCGCCCAGGCCTATATGTCAATGCATCTGGCCGCCGACGCGGCGAATGCGGCTCAAAGTCTGGAAGCCCAAACGATTAAAAATGTGCTGGCAGAAAACACTTTTGAGACCGTCTACGGCAGTTTAAGCTTTGAAAAGCGGCTGATTAATGGAATTCCAGTGTTCCAGAAGATTTATCGCAATGATCAATTGGTGCCCAGGGACAATTTGACGGAGGGAGGGCAAAGCGGTGAGTAAATCTATTTTTAAAAACAAAGAGGAGAAGACCAGTAAAAAAAGCGAACATGCCGCCTTGATGACTGTCATTGGCCCGGGAAATCTATTGATTTTACTGGGAATAATTATTTTTTTAGTCTGCGTGGTTATTTATTCGATTACTGTTCCGATTAATATTACCACTACCCTCGATGCGATTGTGTCTTATGGCGAGGGAACCGTCCAGGTGGTCGTTGAAAATGAAGGGATTCTGACCCAACTTGCTGTCTCCGATGGTGATTATGTACAAAGAGGGGATCTGCTAGGGGTTGTGACCATCGAGGGATCAGCCGCACTGTTTGCTAATGGGTCAGTATTGACAGAGGACGAAAAGAGCAGGCTTAAACGGCAAACCATGATTGTTGCCATGGAAAGCGGGATGGTCTCGGGACTAAGTTTTGAGGAAGGGGCATTTATGCCTAAAAATTCGAACTTTTGTCAAATTGTTAAACGGGAAAATGAAGACACCACCGTGGTAGTTCTGGCTTACTCCAGCTATGAAGATGCCGTTAACGTTAAGCAAGGCGATTATGTCTTTGTTGCGGTGGAATCGGCATCTACAGATCAATTCGGATATTTAAGAGGGGTGGTTCGAAGCATCCAGCGCAGTAGCATTGCTTCGGAATCTGCCAATCCGATCGAGATGCAGATTATTATTGATCCCAAGTTAGATAATCAAGGAAATTATATCTGGACCAAAGAGAACAATGGTTTTAGTGGTGAAATCACTGCCGGTACCGCTGCCAGCGCAACCATTTTTACGGATCGCTTATATCTCATTGATCTGATTATCTCCTAGAAAGGCGGCCAGACGGATGACGAAATCAGAAACCGAGAAAAGTCGAGATGAGAGAGAAAAACGGCCCAAATTAGCCAGGGTACCGGTGGTTTTGCAAATGGAAGCGGTGGAGTGCGGAGTCGCCTCGCTGTCGATGATTTTAGCCTATTATGGCCGCTATGAAACCCTCGAGACGCTCCGGATTGATTGCGGGGTCTCCCGGGATGGTGTAAAAGCCGGAAATATTGCCAGAACAGCCAGACTTTACGGCTTAGTTTCCCAGGGTTTTGTTTGTACGGTGGATAAGTTAAAAGAAATGCAAATGCCAGTCATCATCCACTGGGATTTTAGTCACTTTGTTGTTCTTGAAGGTTTTAAGAACGATAGGGTTTATTTATGCGACCCAGCATCAGGAAAACGGGTAATTACCACAGAAGAACTGGGACAGATGTTTACCGGGGTGGTGATTGAGTCCCGGCCGGGACCTGAGTTTAAAAAAGCCGGAGAAAAGCCTGATGTCTGGAAGGCACTGTTTAAACGCCTTTCCCAAACCGGGATTTCACCCTTGCTTTATGCCCTGGTGTTGGGGGTGCTGTTAGTTATTCCTGGTTTGATTATTGCCAATTATGCAAAAATATTTG
Organism: Bacillota bacterium; assembly: GCA_018903255.1. GTDB lineage: Bacteria > Bacillota > Clostridia > Eubacteriales > Eubacteriaceae > Acetobacterium. The sequence continues at coordinate 11,993 of JAHIQT010000135.1, forward strand.
TCGATTATTACCTTGATAACACCGAAAAATTTGATATTCTGATTTTTGTTTTTATCCTATTAAATACGGTGGTACTCCAGGCGATTCTCAACTGGCTCAAGGAGAACGCCCTGGTGCGGATGGAGAACTACATTGCCATTGACAGCGCTGGTACCTATCTTCGACACGTCCTCCGACTACCGGTGGAGTTTTTTAATCAGCGCCAATCCGGGGATATCAACAGCCGGATGCAAAGCATCAATACGGTGGCAACAGCACTGTCTTCCAATCTGGCACGAATTCTGGTTAATCTGGTCACAGCTTTTTTGTATCTAATCCTGCTTTTTCAATATAATGTGGTATTGACCCTGATCGGAATCGTGATCACCGGGATCAACATCTTTCTGCTGCAATATACCGCTAAAAAAAATGCTGACAACAACCGGGTACTGCTCCAGTATCAGGGCAAATCGATCGGCTGGATCATGGTCAACCTAAAATCAATCGAAACCATTAAATCGATTGGAGAGGAAGACAATTTCTTTACCCGGATCGCCGGACTCAGCGCCGAAACCCTGGCGGTAGAACAGCGGATGGGTCGGATGGAAGCGGTTATATCGGTTTTGCCGACCCTGCTGACTTCGATCTTAACAGCCTTGATCTTTACCATCGGTAGCGAGTATGTGTTGATGGGAGCCATGACCATCGGTACCTTTGTGGCCTTTAACACCCTGATGACCGGTTTTACCCAGCCAATGAGTGAGCTAGTCAGCACCAGTGCCGCCTTACAGGGGATGATTGCCGATATTGCGCGTCTCGATGATGTTGAAAAATATCCCGAAGATATCGCCCTGGAATCAGAAAAGCTGTCACTTGATGGCTTTGACTGCGATCAATTAGAAGGTGAGATCAAAATCCGTGATCTGACCTTTGGCTATAACCGACTATCAGACCCGATTATTGAAGGCTTGAACCTGACCCTTCGGGCGGGAGGATCGATTGCCTTAGTCGGTTCATCTGGAAGCGGCAAATCGACCATAGCCAAAATGATTACCACCCTGTATCAGCCCTGGAGCGGTGAAATACGGATTGATGGCATTGATATTAAAGCGATTCCAGCCGAGCTGCGGGTCAATACGATGAGCTCGGTGGATCAGGAAATCGTGATGTATTCAGCCTCGGTGCTGGATAACATTACCATGTGGGATGAAACCATTGCGGTCGAGGATGTCATTCAGGCCACCAAAGACGCCTGCATTTATGAGGATATTCTGGCGCTGCCCAATGCTTTTGACCATGTTTTAAGCGAAGGCGGCAAAAACCTAAGCGGCGGCCAGCGGCAACGCCTGGAAATTGCCCGGGCGCTCTGCAAGAATCCCCGGATCCTGGTCATGGATGAGGCCACCAGTGCTTTGGATACGGCCACCGAAGCCGAGGTCAGTGAGAACATCAAAAAAAGAGGCATCAGCACCATTCTGGTAGCCCACCGCTTATCGACGATCCGGGATTGCGATGAGATCATCGTGTTAAGTTGCGGGGTTGTCAAAGAGCGGGGCACTCATGAAGATTTGATGGCTTTAGGCGGCGAATATGCAAGTCTGATCAGAACTGAGGGATAAGAGATGGCAAAAAAACTAGAAGAAATCCGACAGATCAACAAAAAATATGATAACAGCGCCAAAAAAGCCTTTGACAGTGTTTTGACCCCTAAAAAGGCAGCGGCATCCTTGGATGATAACCCCTTAATTGCGGCGGTTAGCAAGGTCGCCGAAGCGATGGGGATTGCCGTAAAAATCCCACCGCTGAGAAAGCTTAGCGGCGGCACGGATTGGTTTAAAATGATTGCCGATGAATCGGGATTTCGCTTTCGCCTGGTTGACTTGAAAGCAGAGTGGTATAAAAGCGATAATGGCCCGATGTTGGCCTTTACGATGGCGGGTGAGGCAGTGGCACTAATCCCCAAATCGCCCAGCCGCTATCGGTGCTTTCGTGCTGATGGGACCTTCCAGGAAGTGGATGGCCAGATGGAATTTGATCGCGCCTATGTCTTTTATCCGCCCTTACCCAAGGAACCGGTATCTTTTTTAGCGATGGTGAAATTGGGCTTAAAACTGTTTAGGCGGCAGGATCTGATCTGGACCCTGGTGCTGGCGGTGGCGACTGCCCTGTTATCACTGCTGCCGGCAATGGCCATGCAGGAGACCTTTAATGTCTGGATTCCCCAAAACCAATCAGTAACGATTCTGGTGGTAGGGTTTATCCTGGTGGCCGTAGCCATCGGCCGAGGTTTGTTTACGATGGTTCAAAACATTTGTATTCTCCGAATTCAGGGGAAGTTGTCGATTTTGCAGAATTCACTGTTGGATAAACTACTATCGCTGCCGGCGTCATTTTTTAAACAGTATTCATCTGGAGCCCTGGCCATGCGAGCCACCGGCTTTGCGATGATTCAGAAGATTCTATCGGTTAATGTGATCACCATGATCATTAGCAGCTCTTTTTCGATTATCAATGGCTTATATATCTTTACCATTAATACCATCATGGGCTTGCTAGCTTTGGGGTTGACCGCCATTAGTGTAGTCATCACCCTGGTGATTGGAAAAATGCAAATGAAATGTCAACGCACCTCGCTAGAAATGTCTAATGATATTTCGGGGATGGTGTTTGAGCTGATCACCTCGGTATCGCGGCTGCGGGTGGCTGGGGCAGAAAGTCGCTCCTATCTGAAGTGGGTCAGAGAGTATGCCAAACAGCGAAAAGTGGAGTATAAAAGAGGCCAGCTGATGGCGCTGCTGCGGCTTACGACCATTGCCTTGCCGACCCTTTCGATGGTTGTGATCTATTTCTATGTCAGCGAGACGAGTAGTATTTCATCAGGAGATTTTGTAGCGATTAATTCGGCTTTTATGATTTTTATATCTTCGCTGCTGGGACTGGTTCAAACTTTGATTTCGATCAATAGCGTGGTGCCGCAGTATGAAAATACCAAACCGATCATTGATGGTGTTCCAGAAGTAGATAGTTTTAAAACCACTCCGGGGAAAATTTTGGGTGATATCGAAATAAGGCACCTCTACTTTTCGTATTACGAGGGCGGGGCAACAATTCTTGACAATATTTTTATCAATATCAAACATGGCGAATATGTGGCCATTATTGGCGCCTCCGGTAGTGGCAAGTCAACCTTGTTACGGTTACTGCTGGGCTTTGAAAAACCGACCAGTGGCAGTATTTACTGCGGCGGATTTGATCTTGAAAGTGTTGATATCCGGGAAATCAGAAAGCAAATGGGGGTAGTGCTCCAGGATAGTCAATTGATCCCGGGTGATATTTTATCCAATATCGCCGGCTCAAAAAAAGAACTGACCGAAGAGGATGTCTGGGAATTGCTTAAAAAAGTGGGCATGGATGAAGAGATCCGGGAAATGCCGATGGGTCTTAAAACGATGGTGGCCGAGGGCGCCGGAACCCTGTCTGGGGGACAGCGGCAGAAGCTGCTGATTGCCAGAGCGATTGCTGCCAATCCGGCGATCATCTTTTTTGATGAAGCCACCAGTGCCCTAGATAACCGATCTCAGAAAATTGTCTCAGAAAGTATGAAAAATCTCGATGCCACCCGGATCGTCATTGCCCATCGGCTCAGTACGATCATGGATTGTGACCGGATTCTGGTGCTGGAAAAGGGCAATATTGTCGAGGAAGGCACCTATGAAGCGTTGATGAAAAAAGAAGCCTATTTTTATAAATACGCCAAAAGACAGTTAATCTAATAAACGAGGTGAACTAAAAACCAGAAGCAGCTGGCCAATCGGTGGCGAGCTGCTTCTGGTTTTATTAGGTTAGGAGATGTGTTGGCTTATTTGATTAGTATGTGATTTAGAATGCTGAGATTTAATATTTAATAAAGGTAGTCCCAGGAACCCCACAGATGACGCATTTATCTGGCTCCATTTTTTCGATATTGCCGCATAATGGGCAGAGATAATAAAAGACTTCTTCGGTTTGATCCAGATTTTCCAGGGCTTCTTGATACAGTTTGGCATGAACAGCTTCTGCTTTCATGGCAAGGGTAAAGGTTCTAATCGCTTCTTTATTTCCTTCTGCTTCGGCTTCTTTTAAGAAGTCAGGGTACATTTCAGTATATTCATGGGTCTCTCCGGCGACTGCATCTTTAAGGTTTTCTGCAGTGGTATGGATCTTTCCAGCAACTTCAAAATGCTTCAGAGCATGCAGGGTTTCGGCATCGGCTGCTGCTTGAAATAATTTAGCCGCATTGATTTTTCCGTCTGCTTTAGCTTTCTGTGAATAAGCCGTGTACTTTCTGTTTGCCTGAGACTCGCCGGCAAACGCCTCCATAAGATTGTTCAATGTTTTTGCTTCTGACATTTGTTTTCCTCCATATCAATCGTTTAATTAGGCAGTTTGATTCATCAAGATCCGGAAAAGAAAGGGGAACGATCCCGTCCTAAAGATCAAACGTCATTTTTGAATAATGATCTTTAAATAAGAATCATTACAAATAAGATAACATAGAAAAAACACTGTGTCAATAAAATTTAAAACAAGAAAATGGAAATTAAAAAAGCCGAAGCATTTGCTTCGGCTTCGATTATTCTTGATCGCACTCGTCAGCGGTGATTTCCTCATAAATCATCTGCATTTCCTCATCAAGTCGGGTAATCGACTCGGCACAGTATTTCAGCCGTTCGCGGAGCCCCTCAGACATATCGCTTTGCCCTTTATATTTGAGTTGATGTTCAAGACTGGCCCAGAAATCCATGGCGATGGTCCTGATTTGGATTTCAACGGGAACCGATTCGGTTCGCTCGGCCAGGAAAATCGGCACCAGGACGATCAGATGGAGGCTACGGTAGCCATTTTTCTTCGGTTCATTGATATAATCGTTTTTTCGAACCAAGGTAATATCATCCTGTCGGACTAATAAATTGGCAATTCGGTTTATATCGTTTAAATAGTTACAGATAACCCGAACCCCAGCAATATCAGTCAAGTTTTTACGGATATTCTCAGGCGTGATTTCCAGACCTTTTTTCTGCATTTTTTCGGCGATGCTCTGAGGTGATTTTAAGCGGTATTCCATGTGATGAATCGGATTATGATCATATTTGGCCTGAAATTCTTCATCGAGGATCTCAAGCTTGGTTTTAATTTCTTTAATGGCAGCCCGGTAAATCTGCTGTTGAAGGAGAAACTCTTTTACGTTCCCGTTAATGTCCAGGTCTTCAGTAAAGGGTACTTCGGTTGAATTAATTTGCATTTAGTTTGATCACTTTTAATCAACTAAGAGTAAAAGTGCCTTTCTATAATTAATCGTGTCTATCAGTAAACTGTAAGTCGGGAAGCGTTGCAATATCATACGGGCTGGGAGAGATCGGCCTTCAATAATACTGCAACAAAGTTGAATCCATCAGATGGATACAGTTGATACTAAATAAAGTCTACAATTTATTATTATACATCTAAAACCTTAGGTGCGTTTTAAAGCATGGGTTGTTTTTACAAAAATTAATGACTAAAGCAATCATGAAGTAGGTCAACGTTTAAACCTGAAGAGGTTTACAATGATATCTGATGACTAGAATGAATGATTTTAAAATAAGTGGGTATAATAATACACAGAATACGAAAGGAAGTGGACTTATGGGAATTTTAACTTGGATCATACTTGGAGGTTTAGCCGGTTGGCTGGCCAGCATGCTGACTAAAAATAATGAAAAGATGGGACTTATCAAAAACATTGTGGTCGGGATTCTGGGAGCAATGATTGGTGGTTTTGTATTTAGCTTTTTCGGAGCAGCAGGTGTAACCGGATTTAATTTATGGAGTATTTTCGTTGCCTGTGTGGGGGCGGTAATCCTGCTAGTAATTATTAATTTGTTTACAAGATAATAAGCTTGATCAGGAGTACATCGTTTAACTGGCGAGGAAAGAGAAATTTTATCTCTTTCCTCGCTTTTTGCGAGCAAACAGGCGGCTAATTAAATCAATGATCTGCCTGTTTTTTTTCGTTCTTTATTGAATAGAGTTTCCGGTCTGCCTCGATGATGACCCTCTCAAGGGTTACCTCGCTGCGCATCTGGTATATTCCAAAACTGGCAGAGATGTGGATTCGGTACCGGCGCGCCAAATCATATTGGGGGACGACTCTACAATGATTCGGTACTGTTCATTATCCAGTTTCATGGAAATACCTCCAGAAAATTTGAGTATTAACGGTTTATGGTTAATACTTATTATAGCCTGAGATGGGTATCCGTGCAGTAAATTTTTGATTAACAAGGATTAATAAAGGAATCAAAGTAGGGTATTAATAAAACGATTTGATATTTGTTCAGTTGGCAAGGTGTTTAGTGCTGCCCTAATATAGACACTTTGTGAAGCTGGAAACAGGTTAAAATTAATAAGGAAAGGATGAAGAGAATGTTAAAAAAACGATTTACAGTTGTTATCCTCAGTTTGTTGTTGATTCTTATCCCCTTATCGGGATGCACCACCACCTCTTCCCAGAGTCAGAACCAGAAGCAGAACCAGAACCAGAAGGAGAACCAGAGTTATGAAAAAACCATTGCTACGGCTCGGACTGAAATTTGGAAGGAGGTTATCGGAAGGGGGGCGTCCAGTGCCACCATTGCGATCATGGATAATGGCAAAATTGTTTATGAAGAGGGTTTTGCGATGGCCAATCGTTTAGATGCGATAACCGTGGATCCCAGTACTCAGTACAATATTGGTTCAGTCAGTAAAGTATTCACAGCAGCTGCCATCATGCAACTGGTGGAAGAAGGCACGCTTGAGCTGGACAAGCCAGTGGTGGACTATCTACCGGACTTTACCATGCAAGATAGCCGTTATCAGGATATCACGGTACGGATGCTACTCAATCATTCATCAGGACTGCCGGGGACCTTTATGCCAAATGGCTTTGCAACAGCCAAAGATCCGGACTTTCTAGCAAACTTTATGGACTATCTGGCTAACAGCACGTTAAAGGATGATCCCGGGGTGGTCAGCGTTTACTGTAACGATGGCTTTACCCTGGCAGAGGTGCTGATTGAGGAAATATCCGGGCAGAGCTATTCAGACTACATGGACAAAAATATTTTTACAGTAGCAGGTATGCGTGATAGTAGCTGTTCGTTTGCGGAAGGAAATGCAAACATCGCCTTACAATATAGTAATGACGACGGTCTGGCGCTACCGTCAGAAATCATCAATCTGATGGGAACCGGTGGGATCTCCTCGACCTCGGCAGATTTATGTCGCTTTGGCAACGCCTTGTTGAGCGATAAACTGATGACCGCCGAATCCTTTGCCGAGTACACCAGCCCCCAATATGCTAAAGAAACAGTACCATCGGGAACGCCGATAACTAACTATGGATTGGGTTGGGATATGGTCGATGTTGCCAGCTTTGCCGAAGAGGGTGTTCATGTGATCAGTAAAAACGGAGGAACCCTCCAGTTCAATTCCCAGCTTTACGTGATTCCCGAAGAGAATATTTCGATTGCCCTGATTTTTTCCGGAATAGCTGATGTAACTGGCGTTGCCAAGAGCATTACTCAGACGATGCTAGAAGAAAAAGGCGTCGTTCAGGCAGAAGCAAGCAAAGACATAAAGGCCACATCGGCACCACCGATTCCCAGTGAAATCTTAGGCTTTGCCGGATATTATGGAAGCAGTGGCAGTACGATTAAAATCGAGTTTAATCTCGAAAACAATACCCTCGATTATCAGCAATTCGATGGCAAATCCTTTGTTACAGCCGTAAGCTATCCCCATATTGGCGATGGATACTTTGATATGCAAAATGATTATTGGTTGTCATTCTCAGAAAGCTTTGGGAAAAAACTGATGCTTCAGTCCCTGAGTAATGCGGACTACTCGATTGTTATCGCGGAAGACATTACCGCTAACAACCCGGTCAATACCAGCCGTTTTGAAGGCAAGGCCTGGATTCCGGTGAGCCTTAGTGCCATTGATCTATATGCGTTTTCCGTAACTACCGGCGGCTTGCCAGAACTTCCCGGCTATATTTACTACGGTAGTGATGGCAGCTATACGCCCTATCCGTTAAAGGATGAAAATACCGGCTTCATGAATCTAGCCTATGCCCGTGATCTGGTTGAGCCAAGTATTAAAGAAGAAAACGGCAAAACAACGATGACGGCGATGGGTTATACGTTGATGGAAGTGGCAGCAGTCCCAAGTCTTCAGAATGGAGAAAAAATCACTAGCGCGGGTGTTGGCGAAAATACCATCAGAAAACTCGACGCTGATGGCAGCTTTGAAATAACCCTACCAGAGGGTGGTCGGGTCGTGATTTATGATTCAGCTTTGACAGTCGCCTACGACACCATGTATGCGGCTATTGAAGATGTTCCGGTGACGGCCGGATCCTATGTGATGTTTATTGGCAATGAAGGAGACCAATTCCCTTATCAGTATCGCTTTTAAAGAATAAAATAAAGTAAGGCTCAAAATAAATATTTTGGGTCTTATTTTTAGGCGTGAAATGGGTTACAATAAATCTAAACGATCAATTCACAAGGATCGGGTCAAAACCCGCAAATGAGTAATCCTAGGGGTTGATTTTTACAAGGGGCGTTCAAATAAAAATCGAGAGGGGATTTGTCGTGAAAAAGATTACAAAGTTGCTAGGTCTGATTCTTGCCATCATGTTTACGTCTGGTTGTACAGTCAGTAATAATGAAGTGAAAGAATCGAGTCAATGGGAGACCATCTACGATGCCTATGTCTATGCGTTCCCGTTGGTACTGGTGAATGCCACCATGGAAAAAATGACCAATACCGTCGAGGCAACGACGACTCAGGCACCGGTCAATCAGCTGTTTCACAGTCGTAATTTGGCCAATGCCAGTGCCAAAGATGTCGTTACTATCAATACGGATACTCTATATTCTCAGGCATTTTTAGATCTTTCAGATACGGCGATGGTTTTTATAATGCCAAAAACGGATCGGTTTTGTTCGGGAGAGCTAATGGATGCCTATACCAATGCCGTGAAAATTACTGGCTCTGGTAGCGATAACCCCGATCAGACAGCTTTTCTGATCACTGGTCCCGATTACAGCGGCGAAATTCCAGAGGCCCTGACCCAGCTAGCAATGCCAACAAATATAACCTGGATTCTGTGTCGGGTACTCAGTTATGGCCAAGCAGATTTAGAAAATGTTTATGCCATTCAAAACAATATCCAACTGCTGCCATTAGAAAATTATTTGTCGGGACAAGCCGATGTCCCCGCCAAAGGTACTTATGACGAAAGCAATAACTTTATTCCGATCGAACATGTTTTACAAATGACGCCGGCAGCGTTTTTTAATACCGCCAATCAGTTAATGGTTACGAATCCACCGGCTAGTGCTGATCAGCCGCTGATTGAAAAGATCAGTACAGTAGGGGTGGGGCCAGGTCTAGCGTTTGATGACACCATCCTGGGAGAGGCAAAAGAAGATGATTGGAGTAAAATGATCGATGTCTTGCCGACAACCCTTTTTAGCGCATCCCAGGATTTTCTTATCCAGATGAATAATTGGCGGTTCTTTGGTGAACCAGTGGCTGAATTTGCAACGGAGTATGATTATCGTGCCCTGATTGCCTTAAATGGATTGGCCGCTAATCCGGTTTCAGTGGCCATATACCCCAATACCAATTCTGACAGTAGTGGTCAAACCTTTGATGGTAGCAACAACTATGTCATTCATTTTGACAAAGACCAGTTACCGCCCACTAACGAGTTGGGATTCTGGTCAATTACAGCCTATGACAGCGATAATTTCCTGATTGATAATCCGCTTAACCGCTATAGTATTAACGACCGGAGTGCGGTTGTTTATAATCCCGATGGTTCACTGGATCTGCTGCTGCAAACCGAGGCGCCAGCAGACGCTGCCTTAGCAAATAACTGGCTGCCAATTTCGGCCGATAATTTCCATTTGTATCTCCGCATCTATCTCCCTCAGGAGACAGTCCTCGAGGGAAGCTGGCAACCGCCAACAATTAAAAAGGCAGAATAAAAAAGCGGGTAGTTGGTGTGCGCTTTGGATAACGTCAGTTTTAGGCATTTGTATAATCACCTTTTTTATGGTTCAATCCAATACCACACATTATTTATACTATGCTAATCTGGAGGTGGATACGGAACTTGGATTTAGTGTTTTGGTAACCCAAAAGGGTTTATGGTATAAGATTCAGGTTGCCGCCCTTTATTTTGCAATGGGATACGCAATGGTGGTTCTGATCAATCGGTTACTCAAAACCCGGGGGGTATCGCGAAGGCGAGTTGGTCTGGTTTTGGCAGGAATGGCGATACCAGTGATTACGAGTACGATTTATTTGATAAAATCTAAGCCCGCACACGCGTGACTTCAGTCGTGAGTTAGGGCGACTTACCTATCCCGAAATATCTTTAAAAGGACTTAAACAGCCGTTTTTTTAATGACGTATATTATCACATGCGTTATAATTAAGTATAACAATAAGGACGGTGTAATCGTGATAGAAAAACATGGAAGAGGATACATATATAGTATCCAATATCATATTGTATGGTGTACCAAATATCGAAAGAAGGTGCTAAAGGATGGTGTGATTGAAACACTGAGGCAGTCGTTAAATAAAATCGCCATGGACAATAAGTTTACCATCCTTGAA
>JAHIQT010000136.1 GCA_018903255.1 Bacillota bacterium
AAAAGATATTTTCTGCAAAACCAATAATATTACTAGTAATGGTAAGATTGCCATAAAACTTTCTATTAAGTAATCAGGGATTATATCTATAAATGGTCTAATGATTGAATTTGAATCAGAAATCCCTGAGTCAAGCCCAGCAGAAAACTCGTTTGTTTTTGAAAATATATCTAAAAGCAATACGGACAAAACAGTTCGGTGCCTGCCACAAATTTATAAACAGTTCGGTGCCTGCCACAAATTTATAAACTTATCCAATACCCCTAAACAACCTCTGATAAAAATCATCAGTAAAATACAAAGGCTCTGAAATACACTAACAAAGCCATTTCTACCCAAAAATAAAAAAGACCACCTCATCACAAGGTGGCCTTTATTGAATCAAATTGTATGTTCTTATTTGTATAATCAATGCTGTCTACACAACCTATCCAAAAATAATCCCGTCAACTCAACCTGACCATTGATATTTTCTCGATTATCAATATTTAAAGGGATTCTGGCAGATTGGTTATATTCAAAAATCTTTAAACCCCGTAATTACCGATGTTTCGGGCTATTCAGCGGTCTATTTCTAAACCCGTGACATCAATACTACCGTCTCAACGTGCCCAGTCCCTGGGAATAAATCCACCGGTTGAGCAGCCTTTATCGCATAACCGGCTTCGGTCAGATACTTCAGGTCTCTGGCAAGGGTTGACGGGTTACATGAAACATAGATGACTCGCGCCGTTTCCAATTCGCAAATGGCCGCTAACAGGGATTCTTCGCAGCCTTTTCGAGGCGGATCGAGAATAATCAGGTCGGGTTTATGGCCTTGATCTTTGATGATCTTCAGCATTTCATCTTCAGCTTGACCTAAATGGAAGCTGGCGTTTTCAATCTGATTCAGGCCGGCATTTTCGCGGGCATCGAGAATGGCATCACCGACGCTTTCAATCCCAATCACCTGTTTGGCCTGGGCAGCCAGATAAAGACCGATAGTGCCGGTACCGCAGTAGAGATCGAACACTGTTTCGGTTCCCTTTAAATCGGCAAAAGCTTTGATGGTATCATAGAGCTTGACGGTTTGCTTCGAATTGACCTGGAAAAAAGAGTTGGGTGAGATCGAAAAACTCAGCTCGCCAATCTGTTCAACTAAGCGGGCAGCGCCATGAACACAGAGACTTTTTCGACCCAGGATGACATTGCCTTTTTCGCGGTTGATATTAACGTAGATGCTTTTGACATTGGGAATCCCTGCCAAAATACCTTCGACAATGGCCTGACGCTGGCTTAAATCCTTACCGTTAATGATCAGGGTGATCATATTCTCGCCCTGCAGGTTAGTCCGCTGGAGGACGCCCCGGATATAACCCTTATGGGTGCGTTCATCATAAATACTTAAATTGAGATCCTTGATCAGGGCATTGATGGTTTTAATCGCGTCTGCTGCTGATTCCGGTTGGTTCAGGCAATCCGCGATGTGCACCAGGTTGTGGGATTTTTTGGCATAGAAGCCCATCCCCTTGTTATCGACTTTAAATTGTGCCTTATTGCGGTAGCGCCTGGGATCAGCCATCCCCAATATTGGGGCGACTTCAAGTTCCTTTAGTCCGCCAATCCGCTCGAGTGCATCCTTGACCATTTTTGACTTAGCCCGTAACTGTCCCTGATAACTCATATGGAGAACCTGACAACCGCCACACTGCTCAAAATAGGGGCATTCTGGCGTAACCCGTTCCGGCGAAGATTCGATAATCGACAGCAATTTTCCTTGCGCATAGGTTTTCTTGACATTTTTAATTTCAACTTCTGCCACGTCACCGGGCAGGCCGCCTTCAACAAAGACAATCATGTTGTCAAGCCGACCCACCCCTTCACCGCTATGGGTAATGTCCACTATTTCGATGGTATACTGCTGGCCAACTATAATCTGCTTGTTTGTTTCGTTCATACTTACTTCCTTAATTTTCTTATTTTGTGATTGTTTATTTTCATAAAGATTCGCAGCAAAATATAACCCAGTACCGACAATGACCAAGGGGTCAGACCCTTGTTACATCATCTTGTGACCTAGGGATCAGACCCTCCGCATCGGGGCGGACACGGCGTATGCCTGTCCGATCCCGCAGCGAACAAGAGATTAACAATTGATCGGTACGGCTCTTTGCCGCAATCTTATTTTTTACTGATTGAGATAGTTTTTCATTTTTTCAAAGGTTTCTTCTGAGATGACATGCTCAATGCTACAGGCATCTTTCTCGGCAACAGGCAAAGAGACATCCAGGGCTTTTACCAGGTATTCGGTAATCAGCCGGTGTTTTTCATAGACCTTGACCGCCCGGTTTTTTCCGGTTTCGGTGAGGTAAATCTGTCCATAGCGTTCATGCTCCACATAACCCAACTCTTTGAGTTTGCGGACAGCGTCATTGGCACTGGCCTTGCTGACACTTAATTCTAAGGCGATGTCGGTAATCCGCACGCCCTTACCGTGCTTTTCACTCTCTAGATAAATGGTTTCGATATAATCCTCAATGGATTCAGTTAATTTTTTTTCCATTTCTACCTCTACTTTTATCTTTTTGATTTATTTTTGACTGTTTTGATGGGGCTGGCTGGGATGGCCGCGATTTTTTTTCGGTGGACTTCTGACGGTCCGAACTCTTTACCTTCTCCGGTATCAATGCCTTTTTCCCTGAACCGATTAAATCCTCGCGATAGGCTTTGGTTAGTGCCTCATGAACCAGTAGATAATTCTCGCGCTTTTGATAGTGAACCAGCGCCCGTTGCATGTTTTTTTCGCGTCCCCGTGGCACATAGACGGCTTCCATCGTCAGCGGATTGATCCCGGTATAATACATGGCGGTGGCCACCGACCCTGGAGTAGGATAAAAATCCTGCACCTGTTCCGGGAAAAAGCCGATATCGCGGATATACTCGGCCAGTTTGACGGCATCTTGAAGACTACAACCGGGATGTCCGGTAATAAAATATGGTAAGACAAACTGGTTTTTACCAAGTTGCCCATCAATCTGTTTAAAATGTCGGGCAAAATTTTCATAGACCTTAAAGGTTGGTTTACCCATGTAAGCCAGCACCGTATCTGAGACATGTTCAGGAGCGACCCGCAGCTGTCCGCTGATATGGTGGTCGACCAGTTCCCGGAAAAAAGCCTTATCCTTATCCAGCACCAGATAATCATAGCGGATTCCTGACCGGATAAAAACCTTCTTAATACCCGGCAGCTTGCGAACCGCCCGAAGCGTTTCTAAATAGGGCTTGTGGCTGGGATCAATGTGCTGACAGGGCTCCGGTGCCAGACATTCGCGATTGCTGCAATAGCCCCGGCTTTCCTGTTTTTTGCAGGCCAGATGTGAAAAATTGGCAGTCGGTCCGCCGATATCATGGATATAGCCTTTAAAATCGGGATCTTTAGTCATCCGGACGGCTTCCCGGACAATCGAATCACGGCTGCGCATTTGCACGTATTTGCCCTGATGAATGGCCAGGGCACAAAAGGTGCAATTGCCATAACAGCCCCGGTTAGCGGTAATGCTAAACTTCACTTCAGTCAGCCCTGGCACCCCCCCAACCGCGTCATAGGCAGGATGCCACTTGTAGGTAAAGGGCAGGTCATAAAGGGCATCAAAGGCTTCCTGGCTTAAAGGCAGCTGCGGCGGATTCTGACACAGGGTGCGATTGCCGGTCGGCTGATAATAAGTTTTGGGATCATGGGCATTGTTACTCTGATAAATCAGCGCCGTCGCCTTGGCGTAAGCCAAGGAATCGGCCATCACGACTTCAGTGGCTGGCAAAAGAACCCCATCCAGCTCATCAACTTCCTTGCCAATCACGGCGGTTCCTTTAATATGGGTCAGCTGATTGACCGGAATCCCGGCATCCAAACCTTCAGCAATTTCAAGCATCGCCAGTTCGCCCATCCCATAAACCAGTAGGTCCGCCCGGGAATCAAACAGAATTGGCCGTCTGACCTTTTCCTGCCAGTAATCATAATGGGCAAAGCGTCGCAAACTGGCTTCGATCCCACCGATGATCAGCGGGATATCGCCAAAGCATTCTCTTATTTTTCCACAATAAACGATCGTCGCCCGGTCTGGTCGCAAACCAGCCTTGCCCCCAGGGGCGTAGACATCCTCGTGACGGCGTTTTTTATTGACCGTAAAATGGTTGACCATTGAATCGAGGTTGCCGGCGGTCACTAAAAAACCCAGTCGCGGGACGCCCAGCTTTTTAAAATCGTCGTCTTCCTGCCAATTGGGCTGGGCGATGATGCCCACTGAAAAGCCTTTGGATTGGAGTAGCCGGCCGATAATGGCCGCCCCAAAAGAGGGATGATCGACGTAGGCATCGCCAGTAACGAGAATAAAATCACACTGGTCAATACCCTGGGCGGTCATCTCATTTTTTGACATCGGCAGAAAATCCGTGTTTTCTTGGCGGGGTTTCACGAAACAGGTTTTTTGCCGGTCATCCTTGCTTGATTTCTTCATTCATACCCTTTCTTGATAATTTTTCACATGATCTGATAATAACTTAAAAAGATTCGCGCTAATTAAAGCAGCCCTAATTATTACCGTCTTAACGTGTCAATGCTAAACAGCTTGCATAGTCCTCGGATAAAAAGCACTTAAATACCTGGTTATTCTTAAAAAAGCTTAAGCTCGAGCGGAAAGTTAATCAGCATGACACTGTAGACGACCAGAAAAAAGGTCTGGTTGAGTTCAATCGTCATGCCGATGGTGTCGCCGGTCATCCCGCCGATCTTAGCCTGGAGATTTTTCATCAGCAGCAGCGCCGGTAATAAACAGATTAGTACCGTCAGTAAACCCGGCAAGCCCAAAACCAGCGTTGCATAAGCCAGAATTAAGACCAGATAAATCACAAAATGGTGCAGCCCGGTCATTTCGACAAAGCGTTTACCCAAACCACCGCCGCCAGGGGCGTAGGTCGAAAAACAGGTCGACATGATCGCGGCCACCCGACCAAAGACCGGCATGATCAGAATCGCGGTGGCATGTTCGGGCAAAATAATGGTATAGGCCATCCAATTGGTCATAATCAGTAAGATCAGCCCGATCGCGCCAAAGGCTCCCAGGCGGCTGTCTTTCATGATTTCCATCATCTTCTCGCGGTCTCTGGCCGAGAAGAGGGCGTCGGTGGTATCGGCAAAACCGTCCAGGTGGAGGCCACCGGTGAGCCAGATATAGGCGATAACCAAAAGCAGCGCCTGGAGCTGAATAAAGTGGATCAAGGAAAATAAGTTGGCCGCGCCAAATAGGATTAGACCAATAAAAACCCCCACCAGGGGGATTAGAATCATCGCTTCATAAAACTCCTCGGCACTGACATCTTTGAGTTTGATCGGTATCCGGGTAAAAAAAGAAATGGCTATTAAAATTTTTCGCATGCTGTTCTCCAATTATTGATCGTCATCAGGCCATTGTAAAAATGTTTACGCATCGCTGCACATTGCACAAGTGCCAAATAAATTTCACTCAGGCAAAACCCCGAAAAAAGAAAAGCATGAATTTGCATTCATACTTTATGCGGGTCTTGTTTTCTGAATTTTCGTTTTTAAATGAATGTCATTATCTTAAACTTAAACTTCATCGACAAAATTAAAACGATCTTCAATCAGTTGTTTTAATTGTTCAACCGCTTTTTTTTCGTCTTCACCAGTTGCTTCGATTTGTATTTCATCGCCTTTTTGAACGGCTAAAATCATCACACCCATAATGCTTTTGGCATTAACCCGGGTTGTTTCTTTTTTAATATAGATTTCGCTTTTAAAATCATTGGCTTTTTGCACAAAAAGAGATGCTGGTTTTGCATGAAGCCCGGCTTTGTTCGTTACAAATACTTTTTCAACTATCACTATAATCCACCCCTTTACTATAAAATTCCCCTATGCTACTATTATAACCTCACCCCGTCATTTTAGCAAGGGTCGCACTTTTATTTCTTTTCGCTTGTAAAATCTTTTTTTAAGTTTTATAATGTATGATATGTAAAATGAGATTAACACTTTGCGGAGGTGAAAAAAATGAAAGTTACTAAAGATATGGGCATCCTGGATGCTGTTAACGCATATCCGGATTCTGTCAACGTATTCCAGGCTTATGGGATGCACTGTTTTGGTTGTATGGCGGCACGTTTTGAAACAATTGAAGACGGCGCATTGGCACACGGTATTGATGTAGACGTACTGATTAAGTCAATCAATGACGCCTTAGACGCAGTTGATATGACAAAATAATTAAGTCAGCATTTAGCAATGTATCTTAAAAAATACGTTGCTTTTTTTAATTTTTAATTTTATTACGCTTTTTATGAATCGCCCCTTGAAATCACGGGGTATAATTGTTACAATGGAGAGAATCAAATACTTCGATAGAGGTGCGGACTTTAAGATTAGCGGCGAAGACCATGGCATATGGGATGACGCGTTGTGAAAGGAAAGCTCGCCGAAGGATCATGAATTGCCCCCATGTTCCTGGGCTTACTGTTAAGAGCAGTAAGACTGTCATCATTTTTATGATGGAGTGCTATCTAAAACCCACAGAAAACACATTTGCGTGTTTCTTTGAATTTTAGCCGGTACCCGTTACTGGCTTTTTTCATTTAATAGGAAATTACGCAAAACAAGAAAAAATAAAATAAACGCCCAAAAGGAAAAAAGGGTATAACAAACAAGCCTTCAAACGAATGAAAAAAGATCAGAAGATGAAGAGATCCTCATCATCGAAGAAAGCATCATTA
>JAHIQT010000210.1 GCA_018903255.1 Bacillota bacterium
AGCAATACGAAAAAATGAGGTGTGAGGTGAATAACAGTAAAGGCTTTACTCTAACCGAAATCATCGTCGTCCTGGTCATTCTGGCTGTCCTGGCAGCCTTCACTATTCCAACCATGTTGGGTTATGTTTCTAGTTCGCAAGAAAAACTTTGTAATATTACCCGAATGGACATGACCCGTTTATACAAAACATCACTAATCGGAAAAGAAGCCAGCGCAAGTACAGATGGTTTTAAGTCTTTTGCCATAGAAAACTGGGGTTCCCTTTCGCAATGTCCAGCAGGTGGGGATTATACCTATAGCGCCAGTTTAGGTGCGGATGGAAAAGTTACTGCAGAAATTCTGTGCAGCAAGCATGGATCGGCACACGTATTGACGACAGATGAAGCTGCGATTCCGAGTAAGGACGGCATGAAAGGCGTTCTGGGGTTTGGTCCGCCAGTATAAAGCGCCCGTGCCTGACACTAACTTATAAACATAAAATAATCAACAAAATCAGCTTAGATAACGGCGAACGATTCACTAGAAAGCTGTGCCAGCCGCTAACTTATCTATCCCAGTGATGTTGAGATTTCCTATAAACAAAAAAGCATTAATCACCGTGCCTGCCACCTAATCACCGTGCCTGCCACCAACTTATAAACTTAAAGTTATTAGCAGAATCAGTTTGAATAACGGTGAATGATTCATTGGGAAGCTGTGTCAGCCGCTAACTTATCTTTATGACGCGAAATTATTCTACAACTTATTTTTGTATAATTCTAATTCGTGAAAATAGCCCATGACAAATACGGTATCGGTTTCTTCTTCGATACGGAAAATGATGATATAATTATAATGTGGTACAAGTGCCTTTCGATAACCCCTCGATTTCATAAGAAGTTGATCGGAATATGCATACATTTTGGGGTTAAACTCCAAATTATCATAAACGTGCGTGATTTCTGTTAGTAAATTTCCAGCTGCCTGTGGATTTTTCAGTTGATTAACAAGGTGACTTACAATATGATCAAGTAATGCCTCGGCACTTTCTGTTATAATGACGTTATAGCGCATATTTTTTCCTTAAATTATCAAGAGATTCCCTTGCATCCGTAGTTTTACCGGTATCAATCTGGTTTTCAGATAATTCCAGTTGATGATACATGTTTAATTTTTTCATTGTCATTTCGTACAGTTCAACACTCATAATTACCATATCACCATAACCGTTTTTGGTAATATAAATGGGTTCTTCTGCAATATGACACATTTCAGAGATTTGGGATGTATTTTTTAAATCCTTAATTGGAATAATTTTTGGCATAATAGCCACCTCCTTAGGTTATGGCATAATTATACCATTATTAACCCATGACATCAACGGTAGTCATGCAAAAAAGAGTGCGTGCTTGCCATTCAGTGCCCGTGCCAGCCACCAGCTTATATGACGACTGAAAAGTTACAAAATTAGTCTAAAAAAAGGGGGTTGAAAAATGACTGGAAAAAATATTATCAAACATATCATGTAGCACCCGTGCCTGACACTAACTTATAAACATAAAATAATCAACAAAATCAGCTTAAATAAGGGCGAACGATTCACTAGAAAGCTGTGCCAGCCGCTAACTTATCTAGCCCAGTGATGTTGAAATTTTCTATAAACAAAAAAGCATCACTAATATTGAAAGGCTCTGCAAAAGATATTGGCAACGGCGACAAGCGCCACGGGTAACAATGTTCAGCCCACAACTGAAGCCGTTTACGGGAGGGGATTTAACAACCATGGGAGTGTATCGAAGTTAATAACGGCCTTCCCAATAAAGCCGATCAGATCACGGCAATTTGCTTCAAGGTTAGCAATGGTAGCACCCGTGCCTGCCACCAATTTATAAACTTAAAATCATCATTGACCACCATAGTCCCGTGTCGCCGTCGGATTCGGGGATTTATTGAAAAAATTGAAGAGCCCCGAGATATCTGCTATAATAAAGACGTATGAAATAGAGAAATGAAGGCAGTGAGGCTGATTAAATGAAAATTGAATCCATAAAAATCAGAAACT
>JAHIQT010000137.1 GCA_018903255.1 Bacillota bacterium
CGCTGCTTAATCAGCACCAGGGTTACCGCCAGTACCGCTACCCCGAAGGCCAGCACCAGCACCATGCTGGTAAAAATCGACTGGAGATTATCGGCATTGAAACTGACCGTGTTGGCGATTTCGTTATTGGCTTTGACATACCAGTAGGTGGGGGTAAAGCTGGCAATGGTCAGGACATTGGCACCCAGTAATTCCTGGGGGACAAAGACGCCACCGATAAAGCTGCTACCGAGAGTGAAAACATTGGCCACCGCCGACATTGCTTCGCGGCTCTTAACCAGATTGGCAATCAGATAGCTGATTGACAGGGCTGCCAGCGTAAAAATAAAGGAGTTTAACAGCAGTAACAGGCCATGGCTGGTAAACATGTAGCTGCCATATAAGAAAAAGCTGGCCGAGATCAGCAGCAACCAGGTCAGGGTGGCAAAGCTGAGATTACCGAGAATCAACTGGAAATTCATATTGGCAGAGCGGATTGGGGCACAGAGGTTGCGGCGTTTGAGATCGGTGTTGTTAAAAACCAGCATGACCATCGAGACCCCTAGAATTAGAATGGCAAACAGGGAATAAGATATGTAATTAAAATAGTAGCCGGATTTTTGAGCCCGAGCAGACAGGGAGCCGTTGCTGATCATCGTTACCGTCGTTTCTTTGGCCAGATCCTTTTCTAAATAGTCAACCAGTTCTTCCTGAGACAGACCAGGCAGATAGGCGGCGTAGGCTTGGGCGGTGTTTAAATATTTATTAATGAGCAGATCCATATAAATGTTGCTGCTGGAATCAGGTACGGTGGTTTTTTCCACCTGAGTCGCCTGGCCACTGAGCATGGCTTGGGTAAAGCCGGCTGGTACCCGCAGGATGTAGCTGACTTCGCGGAAAAATAGGGCATCCTGGAGTTTCTGGGGTTCATCTGGAAGATCGACCAGGTTGGCATTTTCACCCAGATAGGTCTGAAGACCTTTCACCAGTTGCGAATCACCATCTTCATTAATAAAGGCGATATTAATCTTAGTCTTGGTAAAGTCGGTATCCTGAGGCGGATTATAGGTGGTGTTGAGCAACAGCGCCAGCACCATAAAGACGACCAGATAGATCAGGATCTGGGATCGGTTATGCTGGATGATGCGAAAAAAAGCTTTATAAACTTGCATAGGTCTGTCTCCTTAAAATAAAATAGGTAGTCGCGCTAAATAACAAGGTGAAGCCGCACAACAGCAGGATGTTAATAAAAAACTGGGTTGGGGTATTGTAGTAGTATAGTGCATAAAAGCTGTTGGTAATCAGGTTGGCGGGGTTGAGGTAGCCGAGAATCGGCATCTTGGTAGCGACCAGATATTTAATATCAGCGCTCATCATTCCAGCCAGAAAACTCATCGTCATGGTCGAACCAATCAGGATACCGGTAATAATACCCTCGCTTTTTTTAACGGTCGCAGCGATAAAGGTACCAAAGGTTACACCGGTGAGACTGCCGATCACACAGGCCAAGGCGATATAGCCAAGCTGGTCACCGAAACTGATCCCCAGGACACCGACGATAAAGGCCAGTAGAAGCAGCAGTTCAGCCAGCTGAATGGTGGTAGCCGCGAGCATCGATGACAGGAAGACCGTCAGCTTATTGGTGGGCGCAGTATTGATTCGGGCACCGACATCAGAAAGATTGGCCTGAATCGCGATAACTTCATTCACTCCCAAAAATCCGCCATATAAACAGGTCATTGCGATCAGCGTATAGAAGAAATGGACAGTCGTATCGGGGCTGGACTTACTGGCAGAGACCGCGCTAAGGTAGTCGGTACGACTGTAAACACCAGCGATCGTGCCACTTTCTAGCGCCGCCGGGTTCTCGCTGATGACGGTCACAAGGGTCGCCGAAGATTGCAGAAAGTCATCCAGAAAACCGCGGATAATGGTCTGATTCAGGCCAGAGCGGTTGACCTTCAGCTTAAGCTCGGGGTCGAAGATGATATAGCCATCAATCTGATTCTCTTTAAGTAGTGCATCGGCTTCTTCAAGGGTCGTCTGACTGACGACAAAAAGATCATCCATCTTGCTAAGGGCATCTGAAAAAGCCGGGTTGGCAGTCAGTGCATCATTTTGAACCAGTGCCACATTGACCTTGATAAACTTCTCGGTACTGTAAATATTGGAAAAGGCCAGATTAAACAGGATCGCCAGTAAAATCGGAAACATCAGGGTCCAAAACATCAATTCGCGATTGCGTAAGATGCACTTGAGACGATAAGCATAATTAAATAAAAACATCATGACCTCCTAATCTCTTAGCTCTTTGCCAGTGATTTCCAAAAAGACGTCGTTTAAGGTGGGTGGCTCGGAGTAGACTTTGCCAATTGCAATATGTTGTGCTTTAAGTTGATCCAGGATCACAATCAGATTATTTTTACCGCGGCTGGATGTCACCACCAGCTGATTGTCACTTAACTCGGCTGAGATAATATCGGGGATCGCTTTGATTGCTTCAAGATCGAGATCCTCGGCGTTAAGCAATTCGAGGTTGATATGTTCGCCTGATTTGATCATCCTTTTGAGTTCTTCATTGGTGCCCATGGCAATGATCTTACCCTTATCCATGATCGCGATGCGGCTGGCAATCTGTTCAACCTCTTCCATGTAATGCGAGGTATAGATGATCGTGGCGCCCTGTTGATTGAGTTTCTGGATACCTTCTAGAATACTGTTGCGGCTTTGCGGATCGACTGCGACAGTCGGTTCATCGAGAATGATCAGCTTGGGTTTGTGGGCAATCCCGCAGGCAATGTTGAGCCGCCTGAGCAGCCCGCCGCTAAGTTTTTTAGGCAAGAATTTGGTAAAATCATTGAGGCCGACAAAATCAATGGCCTCAGCGACCAGTTTTTTGCGGGTCTGCTTATCAGAAATGTAAAGACCACAGAAATAATCGATGTTTTCATAAACCGTCAGTTCATTAAAAACCGCGACATTTTGCATCACCACCCCGATATTGCGTTTGATCGCATAGGCATCCGGAGCCATTGGTTGATCGTAAATTTCAATGCTGCCCTTATCATATTTAAGTAGCGACAAGATGCAGTTGATAGCGGTGGTTTTACCCGAACCGTTAGGACCGAGTAGCCCCAGAACTTCGCCTTCTTGTACTTGCAGATTAAAGTGATCCAGAGCGATTAGATCGCCGTAGCGCTTGACCAGATTTTTAACATTAATAACCATCATTTTTTCTCCTTGTATATGTCCGCTTAACCCAAACATGAGGGAAACAGCGTTTTATTTGTTGTTGGTTTTATTTTACCGCGGCGAAACTTATTTTGCTAGTGATAGAGCTCCTGATTAGGTATGACAAATGTCACCATCTATGTTAAAGTAGTGATAAATATCCGGTCGCTGGCGACGATATTGATGAGCACAAAATTTAGGGAATGATTCTGATAAGGGCAGGTAATGATGAATAAGCTAATTGATAAACTGATTATTTTTGGGTTCTGTCTGGCCTTGTACCTGACCACCGTTGACAAGCTGCTACTGATTGCCCCGGTGCTGGTAGCAGTGATTTTTGGGGCGGCTTCAAGCTATGTCAAAGAAGGGCCGGTAACGGTGGCTTTGTTTGTTGGCTATCTGGTGATCTGCTTTATTGAGCCGGCTTATCTTCTGTTTGTACCGCTAATTGGCTATGACGTTCTGATTTCTCGCTACAAATGGCTGTGGACGTTGGTGCTGCTGCCGGCAGCAACGGGCTTCGCAGAACTGAGCGGCACCGCGGTGGTGCTGATTCCGGTTTTTATGCTGGTGGCCTATTTACTAAAAAAAAGAACCCTCTCCCTGACAACCTTAAAACAGCAATACAATGCCCTTCGGGACAGCAGCAGGGAAGCCGCCTTGCAGCTTGAAAAAAAGAATAAATTACTAATGGAAAAGCAGGACTACGAACTCAACCTGGCCACCTTGAGTGAACGTAACCGGATAGCCCGCGATATTCATGACAACGTCGGCCATATGTTGTCACGGAGTATCCTCCAAACTGGAGCGCTGCTGGCAATTAGTAAAGAAGCCCAGACTCGCGAAGGCCTGCTTCAAATTAAAGAAACCCTTTCCGAAGCGATGGACAGCATCAGAAGCAGCGTCCACGATCTCCACGATGAGTCGCTTGACTTGCAGGTGGAGCTACAGACACTGATTAAAAATTTCGAGTTTTGTCCAGTCAAGTTTGACTATGATGTCGAAATGGCGCTCGATAAAGAAGTGAAATATTGTTTTGTGGCGGTGGTCAAGGAAGCGTTTTCGAATATCATCCGCCATTCTAATGCCACCGAAGTGGTCCTAATTGTCCGCGAACACCCGGGGCTGATTCAGCTGGTGGTGCAGGATAACGGCACCACCAGGGTAAAGCCGGACAGTTCCGGGATTGGCCTTAACAATATCGGCGACCGGGTCGCAGTGCTTAATGGCAATGTCCATATCTCGGCTGAGCGGGGCTTTCGGATTTTTATCTCGGTGCCCAAAAATCAATCATTTAAATAGAAAGCAGAAAATAGAAAATAGAAAAAAATAAAAGTACCGGAGGAACCATGAAAATACTTGTTGTCGATGATGACCGGCTAGTTTGTGCTTCGCTAAAGACGATTATCGAAGCCCATGGCGATATTGAGGTGATTGGCATCGGCCACAATGGTCAAGAAGCGATTGCCTTATACCAAAAACTCAAACCAGATGTGCTGCTAATCGACATCCGCATGGCGGTGATGACCGGGCTCGAAGCCGCGGCAATTATCCTAGCGGCTGACGAAGCGGCGCGGATCTTATTCTTAACTACCTTTTTAGATGACGAATATATTATCAAAGCCCTTAAACTAGGGGCAAAAGGCTATCTGATTAAACAGAACTTTGAAAGTATTGTGCCCGCATTAAGAGCCGTCCAGACAGGGCAAAGTGTTTTTGGCGCGGATATTGTAACAAAGATACCTGCTTTGATACACAGTGGTGAACCCAAGCGGGAAAATGGTCTTTCGCTTAGTGACAAGGAAATGGAGCTGATCGATCGGGTCGCCCAGGGGCTTAGCAATCGCGAGATTGCCGAGAGCCTCTATTTAAGTGAAGGAACCGTCAGAAATCGGATCAGCGTTATCTTGGAAAAGCTGAATCTCCGCGATCGCACCCAGCTGGCCATCTTTTTCTATAAAAACCTGGCTTGAGGGATTGCTATATAAGAGGGACTGCTATATAAATAGAATAGAATGAAAAAGAGGTAAAAATGAAAAGTTCATCGGATCATTTTCAAAGTTTGTTCAGGTTTTTAGTCAATATCGTTTTGATACTCTTGCAATTGAGTATCATCGGATTGATTATTTTGCAGTTTTCTGAAGATGCACTGTATGGTTATTGGCTGGTTGAGGGGGTGGCCGTTCTGGTCGTGCTGAATATTGTCTATCGTAAAAAGACCGCCGCCTATAAGATTTCCTGGATTATTTTCGTGCTGATTCTTCCGGCGGTAGGGATCGTCCTTTATTTTATCTGGGGACGGCATCGGGTGCCGAAAAAATTTCAAAAAAGATGGGATATTGTCAATCAACGCACCTTTTTAACAATCCCACAAAATCAGGCCGTTTTTGAATCCATTGATGACAAGGGGATCAAAAAACAGGTCGAGCTGGTTCATCGGCTGGGGGATCTGCCGGTTTGGAATAATACCAAAAGCAAGTATTTAAAACTGGGAGAGGAGATGCATCGGGCCAATCTGCAAGCGATCAAAAGCGCCGAGAAATTTATTTTTCTGGAGTACTTTATTGTCACCGGTGGAAAAATGTATGACGAGCTGATGGCTGCCCTCTATGAAAAAGCCGCCGCCGGGGTAGAAATCCGGATGATGGTCGATGAGATGGGCAGTTTATCAACCCTGCCCAAAGATTTTTACAAGAATTGTGCCGCCCATCAGATTAACAGCATTCCCTATAATCCCTTATCGCCATCACTGTTTAAATTTATCAGTTTTCGCGATCATCGTAAAATGACGATCGTCGATGGCCGGGTCGCAATTACCGGGGGGATCAACATTGGCGATGAATATATCAATGAAAAAGTCCGCTTTGGCCATTGGAAAGATATGGCCATCCGTCTCGAAGGCGAGGCGGTTTTTAGCCTGACGACGATGTTTATCAATATGTGGGATTATTCCACTGGGGAGGTCTCTCAACTGGAGGACTTTAAGGCGACTACCGCGCCGGTAGCCGCCAATGAACTGGTGATGCCTTTTTGCGATGGCCCGATGAACCCCCGAAATCCGGCCGCCAACATCTACATGAAGATTTTTGCTAACGCCAAGGATTATCTTTATATTACCACTCCCTATCTGATTCTCGATACCGACTTGACGAATTGTATCTTGCTGGCCGCCCGCAGCGGCGTCGATGTCCGGATCATTACCCCGGGCATACCCGACAAGAAGCTGGTTTACGCGACCACCCGCGCCTTTTACGGGGATCTGCTGGCAGAGGGGGTGCGGATCTATGAATATGCCCCAGGCTTTGTTCATGGCAAGGTTATGGTGACGGATGATCAGGTCGCCATTGTCGGTTCGATCAATATGGATTATCGCAGTTTGATCTGGAATTACGAATGCGGTACCTGGATCTCCGGTTCACAGACGGTGCTCGATATCAAAGCCGATCTGCTCGAGTGCATCGCGGTCAGTCGGGAAGTATGTTATGCTGAATGGGAAAAAATCTCGTTTGTAAAAAAAGTTGGGCAAGCGGTGTTAAGAATCATGGCACCATTGATGTAGTCAGAATAGAGCGGAAATAGAGCGGAAATAAAGAAGAAATAGAGAGGAGATTTTGATGAAAATATCTGCAATCCAAATGAATGTGGTCTTAAAACAGCTAGAAAGCAATTATCAAAATGCCGAGGTCTTAATCCGCAAGGCCGCAGCCGCTGGGGCTGATGTAGCAGTGCTGCCGGAAATGTGGAGCGGCGGATTTATTACCGATGGCCTCGACGAGCGGCTAGCCGATCTTGACGGCAACCGGGCCAAGGCGTTTTTGAGTCAGTTGGCGGCGGAACTAAAGATCAATATTGTCGGCGGTTCGGTGGCGACTAAAAAAGCCGGCAATTATTATAATACCACTTACGTGACCGACCGCCAGGGACACATTATTGCTGACTACGACAAGGTCCACCTGTTTAGTTTTGCCGGCGAGGATCAGCGTTTTAGGGCGGGAAATCAACTGGTCACCTTTAGCCTTGACGGGATTCCCTGCGGGATTATCATCTGTTATGAGATCCGTTTTCCCGAGTGGGCTAGAAAACAGGCTCTGGCTGGGACGAAAGTGCTCTTTGTCCCGGCCGAGTGGCCGCTGCCCCGGGTCGGCCATTGGCGGGTGCTCAACCAGGCCCGGGCGATTGAAAACCAGATCTTTGTGGTCGCCGTCAATGGCTGCGGCGCAGCCGTCAAGGATCAGCAGAACGCCGGTAATTCATTAATTATTGATCCCCAGGGAAAACTGCTGGCCGATGCCGGTCCCGAACCCCAAGAAAAGCTGATCTTTGCCAATCTCGAGCTGGCCGATCTGGATCAAGCCAGAAATAATATGACCGTCTTTAAAGACCGCAGAAGTGATCTTTATTAGGAAAGTAAAGCAATCAAATAAAAAGCAATCAAATAAAAAGCAATCAAATAAAAAGCAATCAAATAAGAAAACAGCAAAGACTCGTTACCAGATGGCGAGTCTTTTTTGATGTTCAAATATAATCGAATAAACCGTTTAAAATCCTTGCGCCAGGGTATGATGACGATAACAGTTAGAAGCGACGGTTTTGGGGTAGCCTGGCTTGCGGAAATTAGCTTTAGAGCGATCAAATGGTTAGGCGAATCGATTAAAAAAAGGAGGCTAAAAAATGATTCGGATTGGAAAACAAGTCTTCAGCTGGCTGATCATTTTAAGTATCGGTATCAGTCTACTGCCAATGGCAGTGATTGCGGAAGGACAAAATCAGGACCCCGGAATGTCTCAAAAGCAAACAATTGAAGTAATTGACGAGAGTCAGAACTTAGATCTTGGCGAGGATCTATCGGAGATATCAACGGACAGTATTCATTCCGGTGATTACTGGTATGATATTATTGCTGGTGGCATCAGAATTGTATCCTATGCTGGAAGCGGTGGCAATGTCGATATTCCAGCGACCATTGATGGTAAAACAGTATTGGAAATTGGTAATGATGCCTTTAACGGAAGAACAAGTTTAACTGGTATTAATTTGCCCAACAGCGTCAAAAGTTTGGGGATGCGTTCCTTTTATAATTGCCCCAACCTTGATTCGGTCTTTTTAGGTAATGGCTTGGTGACCATCGGAAATGGTTCCTTTTGGGGGGCGAAATCCTTAACCAGCATTATTATTCCCCATACGGTTACCGCTATTGGCTATGCCGCCTTTACCAACTGCCCAGCCCAGAAAAAAATATCTTTCTTCAACAATGCAACAAGTTTTGACGGTCAGATTTTTGGGCTGGTACCAGAAGTGACTATTTTTGGATATCCCGGTTCCACCGCTGATTCCTATGCTTATGCTAACTTGAGACCCTTTGTGAGCTTGCCGTCCTCCTATGTGGATGTCTATTATTCCACCCACGTTCAGAATGTCGGCTGGCAGATTTCAAAAAAGAATGGCACAATCAGTGGCACCGTGGGACAGGGTCTAAGATTGGAAGGGATCAAAATACTGGTTGATAACAGCGAAGTCAATGTCGTGATCCAGTACCAGACCCATGTTCAAAATATCGGTTGGCAACCGATGGTCAGTAACGGCGCAATTAGCGGGACCACCGGACTAGGCCTGCGCCTGGAAGGGATAAAAATTGAACTTGATGGTGTCGACGTCGGTAAATATGACCTTTACTATCGTGTCCATGCCCAGAATTTCGGTTGGATGGACTGGGCCAAGAACGGAGCCAGTGCCGGAACCGAAGGAAAGGGTCTGCGCCTGGAAGGAATTCAGATCATCGTAGTGCCGATCGACTCGGCTGCTCCGGGAGCAACGGCGGTGCCCTTTGTCAGCAGTTGACTTAAGTAAAAACGCAGAGATGACCAGATGAAGCAATGAAAACGGCTAACAAAAAAAATAAATTTTAAAAATTTTTTTAATAATTGTGTTAGTCATAATAAAAAAGGGTAAAAAGAGTAGTGTAAACTATAACTGTGTAATTTCACATCAATTGTGGGGTGATGTACACAGAACAACTCTTGAAAGGAGGAATAGTGAAGTGAAGAAAATGTCGAAAATGATGGCTTTGTTGCTGGTAGTGGTAATGGTGTTGATGCTTGTACCTACGTCAGCATTTGCCGAAGAAGTGGTCGAAGAACCGACCCTAGTTGTATTAGCAGTTGAGGGTGCCCCAGTTGATGAGGTGTTAAACACTGCAGTTGAAGAACCAGTGGCTGAAGAACCAGCAGCTGAAGAACCGGTGGCTGAAGAGCCAGCAGTTGTGGAAACCGAAGCGTATGAGCCAGTGGCTGCAGAAGAGCCGGTTGCAGCAGCTCCCGTTGCTGAAGAAGCTGCAGTTGTAACCGCAGCAGCTGAAGAAGGCACCATTGAAGTTAAAGCAGTTACATTAGGCTTATGGCGAGATGCCGTAACATTTATTGATGTGCTACTTAACACTGTTGGCGCTGACTACTCATATGATGCAATCACCAATGCACTGACACTTAACAATTTTGTTGGAAAACAAGTTGTTGCAACGGATATGGGCAGTAATTTTTCCATGATCCTCAGTGGCATCAACATTATCGCAAATGATACCGGTAGTGCAATTGATGTAACCGGTGATCTGACCATGGGCGGACCTGGCGAAATTATGGCTATTGGTTCTACACGAGCTATCCATGTAACAAATGGTGATCTTGTCCTTAATGATGGCGACTATGAACTGTTCGCAATGAACGATGTTGGCGATGTTACTGCAGTTGAGGTCACAAATGGCGACTTAATCATCAATGATGGTTGGGTTGATGCGACAGCAATCAATACCGGAATCGGCGGAGCCTATGGTCTCTGGGCTGACAATGATGTTGTGATCAATGGCGGCGATATTGATGTCATCACCGAATCAATCAGCGGCCCAAGCATGGGTATTGGCGCTGGCGATGATGCCTTTGTTAATGGTGGATATACAACTGTCCGTTCTAGTACTCAAACAGGCATTGCAACTGCATTATATGCAGGTAGCTGGGTTATTATCCGAGATGGTATCCTTGATCTTTGTGCTATCGGTGGCGTTGATCCTTTAGCTATTTATGGCGCTGAAGGTGTTTGGATCAGTCCTGCTTACGGAGACGTAGATCTTACTGCTTCTTGTCTGTATTTAGAACCATATTATGCAGGCAGCTGGTATAGTACATCTGACAATCCTAAAACTGGTGCCCAGGACATGGGGCAAGATGCATTAATGGCTACAATGGCATTATTGGCACTGATGGGTATGGCATATCTGATCAGCAAAAAAGAAATCAAAGCATAGACACGATTCACAAAAGAAATGCGGTGCAGCAGACTAAAACTTAAGATTTTAGCTGACTTCATTTGTTATTAACTCAACTTTCCCAACTTGAAAATTCAGCTGAGACCTTTAAAGAACACCATTTTCAGCTTCTAAAAAATAGAAGTTGACAGAAAAATGCACCCAACGTCTGATATAATATAAATGCAAACTCACAAAAATCAGACAAGA
>JAHIQT010000014.1 GCA_018903255.1 Bacillota bacterium
ATTATTTTTGGGGCTATTGACGATTTACGGCTTGTTGGTAGGTTTAGATCGGTCTTGTCTAATTGAGATCAAACAGCTTGAAACATTGATTGCGAATAAATCCGGCGACCAGATTGTCTACGCCAATTTGGCCAATCAAAAAGAGGTGCTTGAACATCGCCGCTTAATCTTAGAATCAATCAACAAAGAAAAAGAGTTGCCACTGCAAACAATGGTCGAAATTCACAAGGTGTTGCCGATTGACACCCGGCTTTCTAATTATTCATTTCAGGAGGGTCATTTGCTTGTATCAGGGACGACGCGAAACAAAGAAGAAATCCTGCAATTCAAAGAAAAACTCGAAGGAGTGGAGGTCTTTAAAATGATCAACATGGTTAACACAAGCAGGAAAGAGGAAATCTCTGCAGATAATAAGCAGCCGGCCGGGGAAGCAGAATGGGAATTTACCTTTGATATTCAAGTGCTAGAGGTGTAAGCGGTGAGTCGAAACAATGTCGAGCGATTAAATGACAAAAACCCGGATCCCTTAGCGATAGACCAGCAAAACAGAAAAATAAAAGTTCAAAAAGGAATTCTCGCTATCGCCATGATTGTCATACTAATGGCTTTACTGGTGTTCCCGAAATACCAGGCCTATGCCATCAGCAAGTCGATCCTTGAAGAAAAAAGAAACCATTTGATGGAATTGCCAGATCAAATGACAGAGCAAAGCTATTTAAAACAGCTGGGCGAAATTGGCCAAGAGTTGAATGAAACCCGAGATAGCCTACCGGAAAGCATCGATACGGTTAGACTGTATGAGGTGGTTGCAAAACTAGCCGATACTGCTGAGGTCAGACTCATTTCGCTGCAATTTGGCTTGGCCAAGCATGAGATCGATGATCAACTAGGGATGAGGATTAGCCGGGAATTTAAAGAAAATGATCAAAATACAGTCACGGGGCCAGATGGAAAATTTCTGGCAAGCTGCGAATTTACTGTCGTCTGTAGTGGTACTGATGAAGCGTTCATGGCCTTTCTGGATCGATTAAACCAATCTTTGCCACTTATTCGGGTGATCAGCTACGAAGTTGGAAGCGGGTCAGGCGAGGAAAAACAGCTGCGCCTGAGGCTTGAAAGTTATGGGATTGTCCAAAATAACCAGGATAATCAGATCAAGGAAGAAACAGATCAACCGGAAGAACGGTTAACACCATAAAAAGAACTCCCGTTTCAAAAAAAGAGCCACCTGTTTATTAAGCAAGTGGCTCGGTGCTATTTATACACGATCAATAATCTCAACAAGACTGGCAGAAATGGTTAAGAAGATCCGGTGAAGGTCATTGATTTCCTGAGTTGAAAGGCCATTCAATGCGGTGTTAAGTGGTTCGAATAGATTGTCATGAACAGCTTCTAGCTGATTAAAAATTACCTGACCATGCGCGGTCAAGGTGAAGACTACTTCACGGACGTTGACCGGAGATTTTTCTTTAGCAATCAGTTCTTTTTCCAGTAGTTTGGAGCTGCACTTTGAAATAGCACTTTTTGAAATTCCCAGTTTGCCAGCTAATTGGGTTAGGTTAATGCCTGAAAATCGGCCAATCATGTCAAGCGCTTTCAGTTCTGAAGGATATAGGGAATAGGAGGTTTCATTAACGGTAAAGGTTTGCGGTAAAACAAGAATATCCTGATAAAGAAGGGCAGAATCAATCATCAATTTCTTGAGGTCGGACAGATCAATTGCAGAATCGGCTTGCTCAGGATTTTGCACTGCAGATTTTTCTTTTTTAAGAACCGAACCTTCTTTTTTTTCGTCAGCAGCACTTTTCTTTTTAGTCTCTTTTTTAGAATCCTTTGTTTCTTTAACGTCTAGCTTCTTTATTTTTTTCTCTTTTTTCAAAATGACACTCCTTTCAACACAAAATCAAACATTTAACAGGGTGAAAAATCTGGTTCACCTCGGTTACATCATTATAATACCGAATTAATTGCCTGATTGCAATAAAAACATGGCTGAGGCAACTGATTTATTCAACTTTTTTTAGATTGCATTTTACTTGTTTTTTAGTTAAAATACTAGTGTGGGTAGGACTGTTCAGATTAACGGTTCTAAACCAGATAAGAAATAGGAGGAAGAGAATGAAAAAAAGATTGGGAGTATTAATGCTTGCACTGGTTTTACTGGTTGTAAGCGTTGCCGGATGCAGTTCGGGATCGACATCGACAGAGGATGAGGCAAAGGTTGAGGTTACAAAAGTTGGTTTTATCTATGTCGGACCGGCAGATGATGGCGGCTGGTCACAGGCTCATGACAATGGTCGGGCAAAAATGGTCGAAAACATGGATGGCAAGGTAGAAACCATCGTTAAAGAAAATGTGCCAGAAGAAAAAAGCGCCGTTATTTCAACCATTAGAGATATGGTTGACCAGGGATGTACCATTATTTTTGGAACCAGCTATGGTTTTATGGATGGAATGGTCGAAGCGGCTGAAGAATTCCCTGATGTTAAATTTGAACATTGTTCAGGTTATATGACAGCTGACAATATGGGAACTTACTTTGGGAAAATTGAAGAACCTCGTTACCTTTCTGGTATCGTCGCTGGTTTAACAACTAAAACAAATAAAATTGCTTATGTAGCAGCGATGCCAATTCCTGAAGTTATTCGTGGCGCTAACGCTTTTGCATTGGGTGTAAAATC
>JAHIQT010000138.1 GCA_018903255.1 Bacillota bacterium
ATAGGGCGATTTGTAAAGAATGGAATACTTTGATCAAAGACGAAATAAAGTAAAAATATATAGCCCGGACGAAGCCGAGAGGGCATAAAAATAAGGAGAGCGGATGGATCAGGCACGACGGATTGTGATAAATAATAAAAATGGGATACATACTCGGGTTGCGGCTATGGTGGCCAGACAGGCTCAAAAAATCGAAAAAATCTGGGATTGTCAATTGTATCTGCGACGGATTAATTCCCGCGAAGGGGTGGCCTGTAATTCGGTACTACCACTAGTTTCCTTAAAAATAAAAAACGGGGAGATGGTTGAGGTCTACAGCGCCGACCCGGGTAGTGAAGAGGCCGTTTTTAAACTGGGTTCGTTTTTAAGCCAAACGGCTGAGCTAGAAGTACCCGATACTGAAGCGATTGATAGCATCCTGCAGGAAAATACCCTGGCTAGTGAAAAGATTTTTGAAAGCATCAACAATGGCTTGATTGCCATGGACAGCAAGGGGATCATCAATATTTTTAATCGCGCGGCAGAAGAAATTACCGGCATCAAAGCCGGCGATATTATTGGCAAAAAGGCCGATGAGTGGGTCCCCAATTTTAATTTGAATGATTTGCTCGCTTCCAAAAGAGAAAATTTGGGACTAAAGCATAAAATTGGCAAAAAATGGGTAATAACTAATAAGAGCCCGATTGTTGTTGATGACGAGGTGGTCGGTGGGGTGGTCGTTTTTCAGGATATCTCACAGATTGAAGAATTATCTTGGGAGCTTCATTCGGTCAAGGAACTAAAGGAAAAACTTAATAACATTCTTGAAACCGTCGATGATGGGATCTGTATGATCAATCATTTTCGCGAGGTCACCTATGTCAACCACCCCTTTGTCAAGATGTTCAGAAAAGAAGGCAGCCAGGTTTTATCGCGAAAGATTCAGGATTTATTTCCTGCTGAAAAATTTGGCGAAGCTTTTTTCTCGGGGCAGGGCGAGCTGATTATGACCAATCAGGACAATCGTGAATTTATTATGACGGCTCGGCCAATTATTATTGAAAAGAAG
The DNA here is from genome assembly GCA_018903255.1 of Bacillota bacterium. Classification (GTDB taxonomy): domain Bacteria; phylum Bacillota; class Clostridia; order Eubacteriales; family Eubacteriaceae; genus Acetobacterium. The sequence continues at coordinate 1,049 of JAHIQT010000138.1, forward strand.
TTTCGTGGCAATGTGATTGTTGCCCGTGAGCTGACCGAGATTGCCAAGCTGGCCGACCGGATTGAATTGCTTGCTGAGAAAACCCGTTTTCTCCAGGATGAACTGGCAAAAAAGGAAGCATTGAACGATTCTTTTAGTCATATCGTTGGCAAAAGTGGTGCCTTGATTGAAAGCTTAACGGTCGCCTCAAAGGCCGCCCGAACCGATGCCGCGGTACTGATCCGGGGGGAAAGCGGTACTGGTAAGGAACTGGTCGCACGAGCCATTCACCGGGCCGGTTCGCGCAATAAAAAACCCTTTGTCGGGATGAATTGCGCGGCGATTCCTGCAAATCTGCTAGAAAGTGAACTGTTTGGTTATGAAAAAGGCGCCTTTACCGGAGCCTATAAGGATAAACGCGGGAAATTCGAAATCGCCAGCGGCGGCACTATTTTTCTGGATGAAATCGGTGATATGGATAAGGCAATGCAGGCTAAACTGCTGCGGGTGCTTCAAGAACAGGAAATCGAGCGAATCGGCGGATGCCATCCAATTAAAATCGATGTCCGGGTGATTGCGGCCACCAATAGCCCCCTTGAAGTGATGATGCAAGAGGGTAGCTTTCGGCGCGACCTTTATTACCGTTTAAATGTTATCACCGTGATGCTGCCGCCACTACGTCAGCGTAAAGGTGATATTCCCCTGCTGGTGGCATATTTTGCCGAAAAAATCAGCAAAAAATATGATCTGCCGAATTGTGCCATTACCAAAACGGCTTTGAGTGCCCTGGAACATTATCATTTTCCCGGTAATGTCAGAGAATTAGAAAACATCATTGAAGGTGGCATGACCCTGTCCAATACGGAATGGATTACCCTTGATGATTTGCCGAGTTATTTATGCGATGAAAGCGGCGTCGCTAAGACAGATAAAAGCCATCAGTTATGGGATGGGGATAATCTCCCCACCTTTGCCGAGATGGAACGGCAGCTGATTGGCCAGGCGCTTAAAAAACACGGTAGTTTTCGCCAGGCTGGTTTGGCATTAGGACTCGATCACAAGACCATTTCGGCCAAGGCGCGGAAATATCAGCTCGACTAATAAGACTCTTGGCACAAATATTGCTTTCTAAATTAAATACAGTAAACAACAGCAAACCAATTAAAAAGGGAGGAAGCAAATGACAGGTGTAATAATTGTATCGCACAGTGAAAAGTTGGCCGAAGGGTTAAAAGATATTGTCATGGAAATGAACGATGGCAGTGTTGCAGTGATTGCCGCTGGTGGTGCTGCTGACGGCCGGATTGGTACCCATACCACCACGATTAAGAATGCCATCGAAGCCTTGGCTGAGCGCGATCATATCCTGATCTTTGTCGATCTCGGCTCAGCCGTGATCTGCAGCGAAACGGCGATTGAATTGCTGGAAGATGAAGAGCTCCAGAAAAAGGTTCACATTGTTGATGCACCGCTAGTTGAAGGGGTTATTGGTGGGGTGATTCAGGCCACCATTTGCGATGATCTGGAAAAAATCATTGCCACCGCCAAAGAGGGAGCAAGTCTGAGAAAGGTTCACTAGTTGCTAAATTGGTAATAATTCCCCAAACGGGGAAATATTACCCGTTTTATAGAGGTGCCAGGTTGGCATTGGCTAATGGAGTGGGTTTCACTCTGGCATGGTTCTTGCGTTTAAGAAAACGTATACAATAAAATCAGGAGGAAGAAATGAAACGATTAATCAACGATCCCTATGATGTAGTAGAAGAAATGTTAGCAGGCTATGTAACGGCACACAAAGATCATGTGGTTCTGGACTCGGCATCTGAAGCCCAGGGTCGGGTCGTGGTCAGTAAATCAGCCAAACAAAAAGACAAGGTTGGTGTGATCATTGGCGGCGGGTCCGGCCATGAGCCCTTATTCCTGGGTTATGTCGGAAAAGGCTTTGCGGATGCGGCGGTAATTGGAAATATCAATACCTCACCATCGCCCGATCCCTGCTATGCTTCGGTAAAAGCAGTCGATACCGGTAAAGGTTGTATTTATCTTTATGGCAACTATGCCGGCGATGTGATGAATTTTGACATGGGTGCTGAAAAAGCCGATGAAGAAGATGGTATTCGGGTTGAAACGGTGCTGATTACTGATGACGTTATTTCTTCTGAAAATATTGACGATCGTCGTGGGATCGCTGGTGATTTCTTCGTTTTCAAAGCGGCTGGAGCTAAGGCTGAAATGGGCGGCGATTTGGATGCGGTAGTGGCAGCGGCTAAAAAATGTAACGATGTTACCCGCACCATGGGGGTAGCGATGTCCTCAGCAACCTTACCCTCAAAGGGTGGTCCGATTTTCGAAATGGAAGACGGCGATATGGAAATCGGTATGGGCATCCATGGCGAACCAGGCGTTCGACGTGGCAAAATTGAACCGGCTGATAAGGTTATCGACCAGATCATGGCGCCGATTCTGGCCGATCTTCCCTACGAAAGCGGCGATGAGGTCTATGTTCTGGTCAACAGTCTGGGAGCAACACCACTGATGGATTTACATATCTGTTTCCGTCGGGTTGCCGAGATCTTAGCCGAAAAAGGCATTACGATTTATAAATCGCTAATTGGTTCCTTTGCCTCATCGATGGATATGGCGGGGATGTCAGTAACGCTGGTGAAATTGGACGACGAAATCAAAGAGCTCCTCGATTATCCCTGCGACACTCCTTATTTCAAACAATTTTAGGCACTAAAGATCATACCAAAGATCATACCAACAAACCGGGTTGATGGGAAACCATCAGCCCTTTAATTCATTGTCAGGAGCGATATTATGAGCGATTATATTTTAAGCAAAGACTATTTTCTTGGGGTGATCGATGACCTCATTGTTTTGGCGGAAGAAAAGAAGGTTTATTTTTCGGAGCTTGATTCAGCCATTGGTGATGGTGACCATGGCATGAATTTGAGTATCGGTTTTCGTGAAGTTAATAAAAATCTCGATGGCTGGAAGGGTGAAGACATCAACAGTATTTTTAAAAATGTCGGTACCGCCCTGCTCGACAAGGTGGGCGGCGCTTCCGGCCCCCTTTACGGCGGCTTTTTTTCCAAATTTGGGGTGCCAGCCAAAGGCAAAGAAGCGGTTGATTTTGACGAATTCATCGAAATGATGGAAGCCGGCGTGGCGATTATTGAAAAACGGGGAAAAGCCGTGGTCGGCGATAAAACGATGGTCGATACCTTAAGACCAGCGGTTGATGCGTTAAAAAAAGCGTATCAAGAAGACGGTTTGGCTCCCAAAGAGGCGATGAAGAAAGCCCTTGATGTGGGCTCAGCTGGCTCCGATTCAACCATCCCAATTATCGCCAGAAAAGGCCGGGCGATGCGCTTAGGCGAACGCGCCATCGGTCATCGCGATCCCGGGTCAGCCTCGAGCGCCGCAATTTTGGAAATTTTCTATAACCGGATGCCGTAGCGTTTAGCCAGATCATCGTGATTTGTTTTATTGAGGTGGGTAGCTTAGCTACACAAATTTTCTGATATTTTAAGATGAGCCTTGACAGCAAAACAAAAAAACATTAGAATGAAAGCAAGAAAACCATTACAATAGAATAAAAACAGGACAAACAGAAGAGATGTCCGTATGATACTGTGGGTGCGCCACACTGGAATTTCCAGTAGCAACCTCTGTATGATGCGGACTTTTTTATATTTTTGGACGCGTTCGCTGTTATTTGGTAATTATCGATTCACTAGGATTTGGGAAATGGTTGTTTAGTTGCCGGTTTATGCCTGCAATTGACCAGGAAAGGAGTTGCTTTGCAAGTAAGGAAGGATTCTGAACGGATGGCGTTTAAATCAGTTATTCCGTCAGTGCATCAGCGGAAAGAACTACTTTATGCGATGGAAAAAACAGATGCGGATTGGATTATGCTTAAACTAGGAGATGTGAACACTTTACCGCAACTAGTCGGATGTATTCATCAAGCAGGAAAAAAAGTGATGGCGCATCAAGATTCAATTAAAGGAATAGCTCGCGACAAAATGGGTATTAAGTATATGGCAAGTTGTGGAGTCGACTGTGTAATTACAATGAAGTCACAGTGTGTCAAATATATTAAAGATGCTGGCATGATGGCGGCATTTGGAATTTTTATCATTGATTCAGATGCCTGTCGAACTGGTTTGGAAAATATCAAGGAACATCAACCGGATGTCATAATTCTGATGCCCGGTACCATTCCCGAGCAGATTATTAATGATATCAAAAGTGCAACAACGGCGCCGATCATTCTCGGAGGACTAATGACAAGCCGTGAACAGCTTGCATCAGCGATGAAAATTGGCGTCGCTTCGGTAGCTACCAGTCAGTTAGATTTATGGATACCCGAAGTATGATAGCCATATTATTGGTTTCAAAAAATTTATATAAATGGAGGAAAAATTGATGAAAAACGTAATGATTTTTGGCGATTCAAACACCTGGGGATGGGATCCATCCAATGATCTGGTTGCCGTGATCAAACGCTGGCCTGATGAGGTACGCTGGGCCGGGGTACTGCAGAGCGAACTGGGCAGCGATTACAAGGTGATTCCCGAAGGCTTAAATGGCCGAACCACAGTATGGGACGACCCGATCGAAGAATATCGTTGTGGCAAACAACATATTATTCCGCTGCTCGATAGTCATGCCCCGCTGGATCTGGTCATTATTATGATTGGCACCAATGACCTGAAATGCCGTTATACTGTAACCGCCCAGGATATTGCCAATGGCGCCGGTCTGATTCTCGATAAAACCCTGGCTCAGCTCGGTGCCTTTGGGCCAAACGGTCCCAAGGTTCTCTTTATTGCCCCGCCACCACTGGGTCCGATCGAAGAGGGTCTTTTCAACGTGATGTTTGCAGGCAATCGCGAAAAATCGATTGCGATGGCAAAATTTTATCAGGGTGTTGCCGAAAGTCGCGGCATTGCCTTCTTTGATGCGGCTACGGTGGCCAAGGTCAGTGACTTGGATGGCCTTCATTTGGGTGCTGATGGACACGCCGCCCTCGGTAAAGCGGTTGCGGCCGAGGTTAAAAAAATCTTGGAATAACCAAAATCAGGCGGCGTAACGCCGCCTTTATCGATTAAATCATCATGTTAAATGGGGAAGGAGGCAGCAATGGAAAACAAACTGGCGCTCATTAACGGAATTGGGGTGACCATGGATGAACAGAATCGGTCATGCCAGGCTGTTTATATAAAAAATGGTGTCATTTTAAAAATCGGAACGTCTCTGGAAATAAAAATTCTGGCTGAAAAAGAACAGGCATCAATCATTGATCTGGCGGGTAAAACTTTTTTGCCAGGTCTGCATGACTGTCATGTCCATATGATGAGTACGGGACTGTCAGCGATCGGGATCGATTTATATCATTGTCGTTCGATCAATGAAGTGCTGGAAACGTTGACAAAAGAAAAAACCAACAATCATCAGGAATGGATTTTTGGCAATCGCTTGGATGAGTCGCGGTTGGCCGAAAAAAGGCCGCCGACAGCCAGTGAACTGGATGTTTGTTTCAAAGACCGACCGGTTTATCTGGTCGACCGTGGTCTGCACTATACCCAGGTCAATACCATCGCCTTGGAAATGATCGCCTTTGCTGAAGATGAAGCAGGGCTTAGTCGGGATCAGGCCGGAAATTTAACGGGACGGCTGCATAGCCAGGCCAACAGCCATGCCAGAAAGTATTTTTTTGATAAGATGACCAGGGAACAACGCGAAACGGCCATCCGTCATACTGCTCAAACAGCGGTGGAAATGGGCGTCACGACGATTCATGCGATGGAAGGTGGGGATCTCTCTTCGGATCAGGATATTCCGGTGTTCTTAGACATCATCGAAGATCTGCCCGTCCATGTGGTGCTGCATTGGTGTGCGACCAAGGTCGCGGATGCGGTCGAAAAGGGACTAAAAATCATCGGCACCGACATTCTTCTGGATGGCTCGATTGGTTCGCGAACCGCCGCCTTTAAGGAACCCTATGCCGATGATCAGCAAGCGGTTGGTGAGCTTTATTATTCAGATGAGTGGGTTACTGACTATATTGAAAATGCTCATAAAGCCGGGCTACAGACAGGTTTTCATGCGATCGGCCAACGTGCCATCAGCCAGGTTTTAAACTGTCTGGAACGGGCCTTGAATAGATTTCCAGTCGCTGATCATCGCTTTCGGATTGAACACTTCGGTTTTCCCGATCAGCGCGATATTAGGCGAGCGGCATCCTTGGGCGCCGTGATTTCGACTCAACCAGCCTTTACCTATCTGCGCGGTGGGCCGGACAGCGTCTATGCCGAACGGCTGGGTGAAAAGCGGAATCGCCGCGCCTATCCGCTTCGTGAATTTTTAGATGCCGGTATTGTCGTCAGTGGCGGATCAGATTCCAACGTGACTCCGATCAATCCGATTTTGGGAATCCATGCCGCAGTCAATCCGCCTTATCGGCAAAACGCCATTAGCCCCGCCGCGGCACTGCGATTGTTTACCATTGACGGCGCGTTTACGGCCAGGGAAGAAAAAGTCAGAGGCAGTTTAACACCTGGTAAAGCCGGGGATATTACGGTACTCGATCAAAACCCACTGGCTGTCGCACCGGATGCGATTAAAGATATTGAAGTAATGATGACCATTTATCAGGGAAAAATTGTTTTTGAAAAATAAAGAACGGAGTAGCAAAATGAAATATATTTTAGGAATTGATGAAGGCACAACCGGAATAAAGGTGATGATTTTTGACAAAGCCGTAAATGTGATTGCGCAGGCGTACTCAGAATTTACGCAGCATTTTCCGCAATCTGGATGGGTTGAACATGATGCCAATGAAATTTGGGAGGTGACCCTGAAAATGGTCGCGGAAGCCCTAAAAAACGGCAATCTCAAACCTGAACAAATTGAAGCGATCGGAATTACCAATCAGCGTGAAACCACGGTGTTCTGGGATAAGAAAACCAGTCAGCCGGTTTGTCGGGCGATTGTCTGGCAGGATCGCCGCACCCTTGATATTTGTGAAGCCTTAGAAGCCAAAGATGGCGCCGGGATTGTCGACCGTACCGGAATGATCATTGTACCCAACGACGCGGCGACAAAAATCCGTTGGTTGCTGGATAATGATCCCAAAGTCAAAAAAGGGGTCGATGATGGCGAATTGCTGTATGGAACGATTGATAGCTGGCTGGTCTGGAAATTGACTGGCGGACGTGCCCATGTGACTGATTACTCCAATGCCTCGGTCACGTTATTACAAAATGCCCGAACCCTGGATTATGATGAGGGGGTCTTAGCGGAACTAAATATCCCGCGCGAAATACTGCCAGCATTGCGAACCTCCAGCGAGGTTTATGGGATGACCGATCCCGCTGTTTTCTTTGGTGCAGCAGTACCGGTGGCGGGTATTCTGGGAGATCAGCAGGCGGCGGCCTTTGGTCAGGGCTGTCTGGAAAAAGGGATGGCCAAAAATACCTACGGCACCGGTTCTTTCATGGTTATGAATACCGGCGACAAATACGTGCCGCCGTCAGATGGTCTTTTTTCACCGGTTTTATGGAGTGCCAAAGGTCGCACCGATTACGGGTTAGAAGGAATGGCCGATGTTTCCGGAGCGGTAATCCAATGGCTGCGGGATGGGCTGGGTATTATTAATGATGCCAAAGAGGCGGAGGAATTAGCCCTCCAAGTTGAGGACAGTTTGGGCGTTTATTTTGTACCAGCCTTTGTCGGCTTAGGTGCCCCGTATTATGACTCCTATGCCAGAGGAACGATTATCGGAATCTCACGGGGGACGACCAAGCAGCATATAGCTCGGGCAGCGCTGGAGTCGATGGCCTTTCAGGTCAAAGATGCCTTTAATGTGATGGAAAAGAAGTCCGGATTCAAGTTGACCAAACTAAGAGCTGATGGTGGTGGCGCCAAAAGTGATTTTTTACTTCAGTTTCAGGCCGATATTCTAGGAATTCCGGTAGAACGTCCGCTGATTACCGAAACAACCACCTTGGGTGCTGTTTACGCCGCTGGTTTGGCGGTGGGTTACTGGGAAAGCTTAGCAGAAATTGGAAAATTCTGGAAAATCGAAAAACGTTTTGAACCGCAGATCAGCGCCGCAAAACGCCAGGAACTATGCGGATTCTGGGATAAAGCAGTGAGCCGCTCGGCGGGTTGGTTGAAATAATAAATGGGATAAGTCGTCGCTTGGTTATAAAAAATTGCTGTAAAGGACTAGCAATGCACAGTGATAAAGTGTATAATAGGCTCAGATTATATTAGGAAAAGAGGACAAAAGAAATGAAAAAAAGAAGTATAATTGGTCTGATGCTAGTTATCATTCTGGTCGCTGGTTTGTTTGCCGGATGCAGCAGCAATGCCGAAAAAACTGATGCCAATGCCAACAATGATGATAAGACCTTTGTGGTTGGTCTGGATGACTCATTCCCACCAATGGGTTTTAGAGATGAGAAAAACGAGATTGTTGGTTTTGACGTCGATTTGGCGCTAGAAGCCGGAAAACGGATGGGTATGGAAGTGGTATTGCAGCCGATCAACTGGGACACCAAGGAACTGGAACTGGATTCAGGCAATATTGATGTCATCTGGAACGGCTTAACGATCACCGAAGATCGTAAGAAAGCAATGGAGTTCACGGTACCATACCTGGAAAATGATCAGGTCATTGTGGTTAAAAAGGATTCCCCAATCAAAACAAAGGCTGATTTAGCCGGCAAAAATGTTGGGGTTCAAAAAGGTTCTTCAGCCTTTGATGCCTTTACCGCTGATCCGATCAGCAAAGAAGCAGCCGCTTTAAATGAATATCCTGAAAATGTATCAGCCCTTAGCGATCTGGGGATCGGCCGAATTGATGCCGTTATTGTTGATTCAATTGTAGCCCGATACTACATTACCTCAGAAAATGCGGACTTCATTGTTTTAAGCGAAAGCTTATCGCCAGAGTTATACGGGATTGGGATCAAAAAAGGAAATACTGAATTATTGACCCAGGTACAAGATGCGATGGATGCGATGATTGCTGACGGAACCGCAGCTACCATCTCAACCAAATGGTTTGGCGAAGACATTATTTACAAACCATAATTAAAAAAAAACAATCAGTCTTTAGAAATCGGATAGTTTCTATCCGATTTTTTTATGACTTTTAGGATTACCATCATTTCATTCCTCAGGAGATTAAAATGTCAGATTTTTTTATCTATTTATCAAATATCACCTTGCCAATGCTGCAGGGGATGGTGATTACCCTTAGTGTTTTTGCCGTCACGATTGTCTGCTCGATTCCACTGGGCTTTATGTTTACCTTAATGGCGCGCAGTAAGCTAAAGCCGGTTAAGTCCTTTGCCAAGGTCTATATCTATGTAGTACGGGGCACACCGCTGCTGCTGCAGATTATGTTTGTCTATTTTGGTTTACCGCTCTTGCCGGTGGTCGGTGACTATCTTATTTTCGACCGTTTTACGGCCGCCTGTATTGCTTTTTGTATGAATTACGCCGCTTATTTTGCAGAAATATTCCGGGGTGGCTTGTTGGCTATTGACAAGGGTCAATATGAAGCTGCAAAAGTCCTCGGTCTGACAAAATTTGAAACAATGACGCGGGTTGTTGTTCCGCAGATGATTCGGGTCTGTTTGCCATCGGTTAGCAATGAAACCATTACGCTAGTCAAAGACACCGCCCTGGTGACCGTCATTGGGGTGGCGGAAATCCTGCATTATGCCAAAACATCCGTAAACCGCGACGGCGACACCTTTGCCTTTTTGGTTGCGGCGGCCTTATACCTGATGATCAACTTTGTGATTACGATGGTATTTAAGCGACTTGAAACGAAATATGAGTTCTAGAGGAAAAAGATGGAAATTATAAAAGTCAAGCAACTCAATAAAAAATTTGGCGCCAATCACGTTTTAAAGGATATCTCCTTTGAAGTCAATAAGGGCGATGTGATGGCGATCATCGGCTCATCCGGTTCGGGAAAATCGACCCTGCTGCGCTGCCTGATCGATTTAGAAAAAGCCGACAGTGGCGATATCATCATGGAGGGAAAACCGCTGCTTAAAGATGGGGTTTATCCCAGTCCCCCAGAGATCCGCGCGATCATCATGAAAATGGGGATGGTTTTTCAGCATTTTAACCTGTTTCCCCATCTGACCGTTCGACAGAATCTGGAATTGGCTCCTAAAGTGGTCAAAAAAGAAGAGGCTGGCGCGATGAGCCAGCGCTGCGAAGCCTATCTTAATAAGGTTGGCTTATTAGAACGAATTGATGCGATGCCATCGACCCTCTCCGGGGGCGAAAAGCAACGGGTGGCGATCGCCCGGGCGTTGATGATGAATCCTGATATTCTACTGTTTGATGAACCGACTTCGGCGCTCGATCCCGAACTGACTGGCGAAGTGCTCAGTGTCATGCAAAGCCTGGCCAATGAACATATGACGATGGTGGTGGTCACCCACGAGATGAGTTTTGCCCGCGAAGTCGCCAACAAGGTGGTCTTTATGGACTCCGGCACAATCCTCGAAGAAGGCTCACCGGAAGATATTTTTATCCATCCCAAAGAAAAAAGAACCCAGGAATTTTTAAGTAGCATTTTGCGTGACCAGAACAAAAGAACAAACAAGCGCTACCGTCTCAAAAAATATTGTTGAGCAATAATAGCCGTACATCATATCAATGTATAAAAGCTAAAGAAAGCCTTCCCGGATGATTTGGGAAGGCTTTCTTTAGCTTTGCAAATATTACAAAAAAATTGACAAGTCGATAATTATATGATAGCATTTAAAATTGCATTGGTATCTTTAAAAATAAAGTTAGAATGCATTCTTGTCGTCAATTTTAGGGCGATCAACGAATTATTTGCGACCCGCTGATGTTAAACTGATCAAAGGCGAAACATTGGCGCGGCAACAACTATGAAATTGATTACGGTCTAATAATAACACAAGGCGAGACGAAACACAACAGGCAAATTTGGGATACCCACCGGCCAAACATAAGTCGGGATGGGGTAGTCCGTTGCTGAGTATTTTTGCGAGGGGTGATATTGGATGGTAATGTTGCATCCTGAAAAAAATGGTTTAAGAACACGCCAAAGCTTTTCTAAAATCAAAGAAGTTATTGAAATGCCGAACCTGATTGAGGTTCAGAAAGATTCATATAACTGGTTTATTGAAAAAGGTCTCCAAGAGGTTTTCGACGATATTGATAAAATCGAAGACTACACCGGAAATCTGGTTTTAGAGTTTGTTGATTATTCCATAGAAGGAAAACCGAAGTATTCAGTGGAAGAGTGTAAAGAGAGGGATCAAACCTACTTTATACCACTTAAAGTAACAGTTCGTTTAATTAATAAAGAAAAGAACGAAGTTAAAGAGCAAAAGGTCTACATGGCCGATTTGCATAAAATGACTGATACCGGAACCTTCATTGTTAATGGAGCGGAACGGGTTATTGTCAGCCAGCTGGTGCGATCACCAGGGGCATATTTTTCGCTAAGTCGTGATAAACTGGGTAAGAAATTATTTTCAGCCCAGGTTATTCCAAACCGTGGTGCCTGGTTGGAATATGAAACAGATTCCAATGACATCATGTATGTTAAAATTGATCGAACCCGTAAATTACCAATCACTGCGCTGATTCGCGCGCTGGGTCTGGGAACCAATCAGGAAATTCTTGATTTTTACGGCGATGACTATCGACTGATTGAAACGATCAAAAAAGATGAAAACAATAATATGAAATCAACCCGCGATGGCTTGATTGAGATTTATAAACGCTTAAGACCAGGCGAGCCACCAACCGTGGAAAGCGCCCAATCCCTACTTAACTCGATGTTTTTTGACGATCGCCGCTATGACCTGGCCAAGGTCGGCCGTCATAAGTATAATAAAAAATTATCGCTGTCAACCCGAATTGCCGGCCAGCGTGCCGCTCATACCGTGGTCAATCCGGAAACCGGAGAAGTCTATGTTGAAGAAGGCGAAATCATCAGCAATGATGTCGCTGTTGATATTCAAAATACGGGCATCAACGTCGTTGATGTAAAAGTAGAAGACAAAATCGTCCGTGTGATCGGCAATGGTTTTGTCGACATCAATGCCCAGGAGCTGCCTTTTGATATCAGTGATCTGGAGATCAATGAACACGTCTGCTTTGAAGTACTAAAAGAGATTTTAGAAGCAGAGATGACCGATGAAGAAAAGAAAAAATCGATTAAAAAGCGGATGGATGAGCTGGTTCCCAAGCACGTGCTGATTTCTGACCTGCATGCCTCGATCTCTTATATTATCGGTCTTGATTATGATATCGGCGCCATCGATGATATTGATCATTTAGGCAATCGACGGCTGCGTTCAGTCGGCGAGTTGCTGCAAAATCAGTTCCGAATCGGCTTATCGCGGATGGAACGGGTGGTGCGCGAAAGAATGTCAGTCCAGGACGATGAAGTTTTAACGCCACAGGGCTTAATTAATACCCGTCCGGTTAATGCCGCCTTAAAAGAGTTCTTCGGTAGCTCGCAGCTATCACAATTTATGGATCAGACCAATCCGCTGGCGGAACTGACCCATAAGCGTCGTTTGTCAGCCTTGGGTCCGGGCGGATTAAGTCGTGAACGAGCCGGTTTTGAGGTTCGTGATGTGCACCATAGCCATTATGGCCGGATGTGTCCAATTGAAACCCCAGAAGGTCCAAACATCGGACTGATCGGTTCGCTTAGTACCTATGCTCGAGTTAATGAATATGGTTTTATCGAAGCCCCTTACCGAAAGGTTTATGATGGCGTCGTTACCGATGAAATTCATTATCTGGCGGCTGATGAAGAAGGCCGCTATACCATTGCCCAGGCCAACGAACCACTCGATGCTGATAATCGATTTGCCCGTAAACAGGTAACCGGCCGAGCCGGTAGCAAACGGGATTTCGTACTGATTCCCCCAGATCGGGTTGATTACATGGATATCTCCCCGAAACAGGTTGTTTCAGTGGCTACCTCGTTGATTCCCTTCCTCGAAAATGATGATGCCAACCGTGCCCTGATGGGTGCCAACATGCAACGTCAGGCAGTGCCACTGCTGATTCCGAGAGCCCCGGTCATCGGGACGGGAATGGAACATAAGGCTGCCAAGGATTCAGGGGTCTGTGTCATTGCCAGAAATGCCGGAACAGTTGAACGGGTCGAGGCCTCAGCGATCAATATCCGTAATAACAACGGCGATCTCGATAAATATACCTTACTTAAATTCAAACGCTCGAATCAGGGCACCTGTATGAACCATAAACCTTTGGTCAAAAAGGGACAAGTTGTTGAGGCCGGCGAAATCATCGCTGATGGTCCGTCCACCGAAATGGGTGAGCTGGCGCTGGGTCGAAATATCCTGATGGGCTTTATGACCTGGGAAGGTTACAATTACGAGGATGCGATCCTGATCAATGAAAAATTATTAAAAGAAGATGTCTTTACATCAATTCATATTGAAGAATTTGAAGCTGAAGCAAGAGAAACCAAGCTGGGACCAGAAGAAATCACCCGCGATATCCCCAATGTCAGTGAAGATGCCCTGAAGAACCTCGATGAACGGGGGATTATCTTTGTCGGTGCCGAGGTTAAATCGGACGACATCCTGGTTGGGAAGGTCACCCCTAAAGGTGAAACCGACCTGTCGGCTGAAGAAAAACTGCTGCGTGCGATCTTTGGCGAGAAAGCTCGCGAAATCCGTGATACCTCACTCAAGGTTCCCCACGGCGAATCCGGGATTGTTCTGGACGTGAAGGTCTTTTCCCGGGAAAATAAAGATGAAGATTTAAAACCGGGGGTCAATACCTTGGTGCGGGTTCTGATTGCGGTTAAACGCAAGATTTCCGTCGGCGATAAAATGGCTGGTCGTCATGGTAACAAGGGGGTTATTTCGCGCATCCTGCCGGAAGAAGATATGCCCTTTATGCCCGATGGAACCGCCCTGGAAATTGTTCTTAATCCCTTGGGGGTGCCCTCGCGAATGAACATTGGTCAGGTGCTGGAAGTCCATCTGGGACTGGCGATGCGAACCATCGGCTGGCACATTGCTACCCCGGTCTTTGACCCTGCCAACGAGCAGGACATTATGGATCTATTAGTCCAGGCCAAACTGCCAGAAGATGGTAAGATCCAGCTTTATGACGGTCGCAGCGGCGAGCCCTTTGATAATAAGGTCACCGTTGGTTACATGTATATTCTTAAACTGCATCATTTGGTTGATGATAAGATGCATGCCCGCTCAACCGGACCCTACTCCTTAGTAACCCAGCAACCGCTGGGTGGTAAAGCTCAATTTGGTGGTCAGCGTTTTGGTGAGATGGAAGTTTGGGCGCTAGAAGCCTATGGCGCCGCCCATACCCTGCAAGAAATCTTAACGATTAAGTCTGATGATGTGGTCGGCCGGGTTAAAGCTTATGAAGCGATTGTCAAAGGCGAGAACATTCCCAAACCGGGGATCCCGGAATCGTTTAAGGTTCTGATGAAAGAATTTCAGAGCTTAGGCCTGGATGTCAGCATCCTTAATGATCAAGAAGTGATCAAGCTGCTCGATGATGAAATGGACGAGCGCGATCCGCTCGAAGAATTAGCGATTGAAATTGGCAGCACCGAAATTTCTGAAGCCGGAGATGACGTGAAATTGGAAGATAGCTTCCAGATTAAGAGCATTGATGATGACGAAGACGACTTATTATAAGAATAAATTTATTAAAGAAGGGAGCGAAGCCATTTGTTAAACGAGGAATTCACCTTCAAATCCTTACAAATCGGATTGGCCTCACCTGAAAAAATCAGAGAGTGGTCACGTGGCGAAGTAAAAAAACCGGAAACTATTAATTATAGAACCCTGAAACCAGAAAAAGAGGGGTTGTTTTGCGAGAAAATTTTCGGACCTCAGAAAGACTGGGAATGTAACTGTGGAAAATACAAGCGTATTCGCCATAAGGGCATTGTCTGTGAAAACTGTGGGGTTGAAGTAACCAAGGCTAAGGTTAGACGGGAACGGATGGGGCATATTGAACTGGCCTCGCCGGTTTCACATATCTGGTATTTCAAAGGGATCCCCAGTCGGATGGGTCTGATTCTGGAGATGTCGCCCAGAAACCTGGAGAAGATTATTTATTTTGCCGCCTATGTGGTTACTGATCCGGGTGAAAGCAATTTTGATTTCAAACAAATTCTTACCGAGGCGGAATATAAAGAAGCCCGTAGCCAATTTGGCAATAAGTTTACGGCCAGTATTGGTGCTGAAGCGATTCAGGAACTACTAAAACTGGTCGATCTTGATCAGGAATCAGCGGTGCTAAAAGAAGAACTTAAAGGCAGCTCGGGTCAGAAGAAAATCCGGATTGCCCGACGGCTCGAAGCAGTCGAAGCCTTCAGAAATTCGACTAATCGTCCGGAATGGATGATTTTAGAAACGATTCCGGTCATTCCGCCAGAATTACGGCCGATGGTACAGCTCGATGGCGGCCGTTTTGCCACCTCTGATTTAAATGACTTATATCGACGGGTTATCAACCGCAACAACCGGCTACTAAAATTACTGGAACTGGATGCGCCCGATATCATTGTTCAAAATGAAAAACGGATGCTTCAGGAAGCGGTCGATGCCTTAATTGATAATGGTCGTCGTGGCCGCGCCGTCACCGGCCCGGGTAACCGGCCCTTCAAATCGCTTAGCGACATGTTAAAAGGGAAACAGGGGCGGTTCCGTCAGAATCTTTTGGGAAAACGGGTTGACTACTCCGGCCGTTCGGTTATCGTGGTTGGACCGGAACTTAAAATGTATCAATGTGGTCTCCCCAAAGAGATGGCGATTGAACTCTTTAAACCCTTTGTAATGCGAGAACTGGTTGGGAGAAACCTGTCTCAGAATATTAAAAGTGCTAAAAAAATGGTCGAAAAACTAGATCCGATGGTCTGGGATGTGCTAGAAGATGTCATTCAGGAACATCCGGTGCTGTTAAACCGTGCCCCGACCCTCCATCGCCTGGGGATTCAAGCCTTTGAACCGATTCTAGTAGAAGGTAAGGCGATTAAGCTCCATCCGCTGGTTTGTACCGCCTACAATGCCGATTTTGATGGCGATCAGATGGCTGTCCATGTGCCCTTGTCAGTAGAAGCTCAGGCCGAAGCCCGGTTCCTGATGCTGGCATCGAATAATATTCTTAAACCACAGGATGGGACGGCGGTTGTTGCACCTACCCAGGATATGATCTTAGGAACCTATTACATGACCATCTACAAAAAAGATGGCAAGGGAACCGATAGCATCTTCAGAGATTTAGATGAAATGGAAATGGCCTACTTTAATAAGGACGTTGATCTTCACTCCCAGGTTAAGGTACGGATCGTCAAAGAAATTGATGGCGAAAGGGTCAGCCGTCTGGTTGATGGAACGGTCGGACGATTTATTTTCAATAGTATTATTCCCCAGGATTTGGGCTTTATTAAACGCGAGACCATGGAAGATAAATTTAAGCTTGAAGTAGACCGACAGGTTAATAAGAAAGTGTTATCAGAAATTGTTGAACGCTGCTACAAAACCTATGGGCCAACTAAAACATCCGAAGTACTCGACGAAATCAAGCGCTTAGGTTTTAAATTTTCGACCAAAGGCGCCATTACCGTTGGAGTCAGCGATATGGAAGTTCCCAAGAACAAAGAGGAAATCCTATCCCGTGCGGATGATAAAATCAATGAAAACATGACCCTTTATCGGCAAGGTTTTATCAGTGACGATGAACGTTATAATAACGTTGTTGAAATCTGGAATAAGGCCACCGACGAGGTTACCGATGCCCTGCTTGACCATCTTGAAGATCTCAATCCAATCAACATGATGGCCGATTCCGGAGCCCGTGGTAGTAAGAATCAGATTCGGCAATTAGCCGGGATGCGTGGTCTGATGGCCAATCCGAGTGGTCGAATCATCGAGCTGCCAATTCGTTCAAATTTCCGTGAAGGACTAAATGTTCTGGAATTCTTCTCATCCACCCATGGTGCCCGAAAGGGGCTGGCGGATACCGCCCTGCGAACCGCCGACTCCGGTTATTTGACCCGTCGTCTGGTTGATGTCAGCCAGGATGTAATTGTTCGTGAGGATGATTGCGGGACTACCCGCGGTTATGAAGTATCAACCATTAACGATCATGGCGAAATTATTGAAACCCTGATCGAACGATTAGTGGGAAGGTACGCCTTTGAAGATGTGATCGATCCAAAAACTGGTGCAGTACTGGCTCCGGGTGGCGAGATCATCTCCACCGAAATGGCTGATAATATTGAAAAAGCCGGGATTGAAAAAGTGTTAATTCGGGCGGCTTTCAATTGCCAGTCCAAATATGGGGTCTGCAAGACCTGTTACGGGGTTGATCTAACGACCTGGCGGCCGGTTGAAATTGGCGAAGCGGTTGGTATTATTGCCGCCCAGTCAATCGGTGAACCAGGAACCCAGCTGACGATGCGTACCTTCCATACCGGTGGGGTTGCCTCGGCTGATGATATCACCCAGGGTTTACCGCGTATTGAAGAGCTTTTTGAAGCTCGAAAACCTAAGGGTCAGGCGATTATTTCAGAAATCGATGGTCGCGTCGAAATCCAGGATACCCAGAAAAAAACCGAAGCGGTGGTTACTGGAGAAGATGGCGATATGAAGGTCTATCTGATACCCTATGGTTCGCGCCTGCGGGTTCATACCGGCGATCAGGTCATTGCCGGCGATGAAATCACCGAAGGTTCGATTAATCCCAGTGATATTTTAAGAATTCAGGGAATTGACCATGTTCAGCAATATTTGCTTCAGGAAGTACAAAAAGTTTACCGGATGCAAGGGGTTCACATTGGCGACAAGCATCTCGAGGTTATTATCCGTCAGATGCTCAGAAAAGTTAAGATTGAAAACCCTGGTGATACGCCATTGCTGGCTGGCAGCCTAGTCGATATCTTCAATTTTGAAGCAGAAAACAAACTCATCGAAGAAGCCAACATCCTGGCCAGACAAGAAGGCGAAGAGCCAAAAGAAATGGCCACCGCCAGCCGCGAACTACTCGGAATCACGAAAGCGTCTTTGGCAACCGACTCGTTCTTATCGGCAGCCTCCTTCCAGGAAACCACCCGCGTCCTTACCGACGCTGCCATCAAAGGCAAGGTCGATCCACTGGTGGGACTCAAAGAAAATGTTATTATCGGACAATTGGTGCCTGCTGGTACCGGCGTGAAGATGTATGGTGACATTGATCTGGTTTATGAACGTGAAGAAGAAGATGTTTATGAAGATATGATTGAAGAAGACATGATGACCGAATCGTTGGATATTGTCTTTGATGATGACATTCTCAATGCCTATGTTGATGAAGAGCAGGAAGAAAGTGAAGATGCGATCATTACCGATCTGGATATCTTCGACCTGGATTTCTTAACCAAAGAATAATTCTTGACATTTGTGGCTCAAACATGTATAGTTATTAGGTGTGTTTAGAGAAAAACACAAACAGCAAGAAGGAGGCACCGATGGATCAATTTGTTGATGTTTCAAAAGTGATTGGAATGAAGCAAACTCTTAAGGCTGTGAAAGAAGGCAAGGCCACCAAAGTTATTTTAGCAGAAGATACCGATGAAAGTATCAAAAAAAGCATCGTGGAATGCTGTGATCAGCATCAGATCGTCTTAGAAAGGGTTGAAACCAAGGTTGGACTCGGAAAAGCCGGCGGAATTGATCGGGCAGCGGCCGTTATTGCCATTATTAGATAATCCAAACTGGGGTTGCCTTTTGGCAGCCCTGGTTCAATCAAAAGTCATTAATAATCGTTTCGGTTATTGATATATTATTATTAAAGGAGGTGCAGGACTAAATGCCTACAATTAATCAGCTTGTAAAAAAAGGTAGAAAACGCATGGAAGAAAAAACAAAGACGCCAGCGTTGAAAGCAAACCCTCAAAAAAGAGGAGTATGTACAGCAGTTAGAACATCCACACCAAAGAAACCAAACTCAGCGCTTCGAAAAATCGCCAGAGTTCGTCTCGTTAACGGAATGGAAGTAACAGCCTATATTCCAGGTGTTGGCCACAATTTACAAGAACATAGTATTGTTCTTATTAAGGGTGGACGTGTCAAGGATTTACCAGGGGTTCGTTATAAAATTATCCGTGGTGCACTTGATACCGCTGGTGTTGATGCTCGTAGACAAGCTCGATCCAAATATGGGGCCAAAAAGCCTAAAAAGTAGTAGTGCATAGTGCTGCATATTCAAGCGCTCGGAAAAATTGATCGAGACCAAATATATGTTAGAGACGCTATACGCACAACAACGAAATGTTGGATGTCGAGTACCGATGAACATAAAAAAATGTTAAGGAGGGAAGTAAAGTGCCTAGAAAAGGACCTGTTCCAAAAAGAGAAGTTTTACCTGATCCAATTTACGGGGATATTGTTGTTACTAAGTTAGTTAACAATATCATGTTAGATGGGAAAAAAGGTGTTGCCCAAAAAATCGTTTACGATGCATTTGAAAAAGTTAATGAAAAAACTGGCAAAGATGCCCTGGAAGCATTCCAGGAAGCGCTGGCCAATATCACACCTGTTTTAGAAGTTAAGGCGCGCCGTGTTGGTGGAGCCACCTACCAGGTGCCAATGGAAATCAGAACCGAACGTAAGCAAGCATTAGGGCTGCGTTGGTTAGTTAATTACTCCAGAAAAAGATCTGAAAAAACCATGAAGGATCGTTTAGCGGGAGAAATTATGGATGCACTCAATAATAGTGGTGCAGCCGTTAAGAAAAAAGATGATACTCACGCCATGGCTGAAGCCAATAAAGCTTTTGCTCATTATCGTTGGTAAGTTTGTTCAGATTTAGAAATAAGAGAGGAAAGCATCTGTGTCAAGAAGTTATAGTTTAGCAAAAACAAGAAATATAGGTATTATGGCACATATTGATGCAGGAAAAACCACTACCACAGAAAGAATCCTGTTCTATTCCGGAAAAATCCACAAAATTGGAGAAACCCATGATGGGGTTTCTCAAATGGACTGGATGGAACAGGAACAAGAGCGAGGTATTACCATTACCTCGGCAGCAACAACGTGTTTCTGGAATGACAACCGTATCAATATTATTGATACACCAGGCCACGTTGATTTTACCGTTGAAGTCGAACGATCACTTCGTGTTCTCGATGGAGCGGTAGCTGTATTTTGTGCAAAAGGTGGCGTTGAACCCCAATCAGAAACAGTATGGCGTCAAGCCGATAAATATCATGTTCCCAGAATGGCTTATATCAATAAGATGGACATTACCGGAGCAGATTTTTATAATGTATTGAAGATGATGGAAGACCGTTTAAGCGCAAATCCTGTCCCAATTCAATTACCTATCGGAAAAGAAAGTGACTTTGTGGGGATCATTGATCTCCTGATTATGAAAGCCATGATCTATAAAGATGATTTAGGCGAAGAAATTGAAATCGTCGATGTTCCCGAAGACATGATGGAATTAGCACTAGAATATCGCGAAAAAATAATTGAGTCTGTTTCAGATTACGATGAAGCGATCATGGAAAAATTCCTTGATGGCGAAGAAGTTGGTCTTGATGAACTGAAAAAAGCAATTCGATTGGCTACCTTAAACGTTGATATTATTCCAGTTGTCTGTGGTTCTTCATACAAAAACAAGGGTGTTCAATTAGTCTTGGATGCCGTTGTCGACTATATGCCCTGCCCACTGGATGTTCCGGCAATTACCGGCATTAACCCGGACACTGAAGAAGAAGATCAGCGTAAAGCAAGTGATGACGAACCCTTCTCAGCACTGGCCTTTAAAATTATGACTGACCCATTTGTCGGGAAACTGGCATTCTTCAGAGTGTATTCCGGTAGCATTGAGTCAGGCTCCTATGTTTTCAACTCTTCTAAAGGGAAAAGAGAACGTCTGGGTCGGATTCTGCAAATGCATGCCAACCATCGCGAAGAAATTACCACGGTTTATACCGGGGATATTGCAGCAGCGGTTGGTTTAAAAGATACCTCAACCGGCGACACCCTGTGTTCTGACAAGGCTCCGATTATTCTTGAGTCGATGGAATTCCCGGAACCGGTAATCCATGTTGCGATTGAACCAAAAACAAAGGCTGGTCAAGAAAAGATGAGCACCGCGTTAGCCAAACTGTCGGAAGAAGATCCGACTTTCAAAACCCATACCGACGAGGAAACCGGTCAAACGATTATCTCGGGAATGGGCGAGCTTCACCTTGATATCATCATTGATCGAATGCTGCGCGAATTTAAAGTCGAAGCCAATGTTGGTGCACCTCAGGTTGCCTACAAAGAATCGATTACCAAAGCCGTTGACGCTGAAGGTAAATTTGCCCGTCAGTCTGGTGGTCGTGGTCAATATGGTCACTGTCTGATTCGGATGGAGCCAGTTGAACCGGGCGCCGGATATATCTTTGAAAACAAGACCGTTGGGGGATCAATTCCTAAAGAATACATTAACCCAATTAATCAAGGGATTGAAGAAGCCATGCGTAATGGTGTTTTAGCTGGATATCCAGTTCTGGATCTTAAGGTTATCGTTTATGACGGTTCTTACCATGATGTCGATTCATCAGAAATGGCCTTTAAAGTGGCCGGCTCGATGGCATTTAAAAATGGTATGCGGAAAGCAGATCCGGTTATCTTAGAACCATTATTTAAACTTGAAGTCGTAATTCCAGAAGAATATATGGGTGACGTCATGGGCGATATCAGCTCGCGACGCGGCCGTGTTGAAGGTATGGAGATGCGTGGTGGCGCACAGATCATTAAAGGGATGGTGCCACTGTCAGAAATGTTTGGATATGCAACAACGCTAAGAAGCAAGACTCAAGGTCGTGGTGTTTACACCATGCAGTTCTCACACTATGAAGCAGTCCCTAAATTTATTTCAGAAGAAATAATTGAAGGTCGTAAACAATAGCAAAGCTATCAAATAAATTTTAAGGAGAAGAACAAATGGCAAAGTCA
>JAHIQT010000139.1 GCA_018903255.1 Bacillota bacterium
GGGTAAAAAGTCTATTTAATACTAAATTATTGGTTCCCATTAAACTCCCCCCATTTCATTACATAACTATACATCCTTATTATAACATGAAATATAATTGTCGAAAATGCCTATTTTTTGTAAAACGATATCTTTTGATGCCGTTTACAGTGTCCTGCAGCCATTGCAGATACCACTTCTCAGTTTCACCCTCAACGGTAAAGTAATATTCTCGGTTTTCTTTCATCGCTACTGTCCCTCTTTTTTATCATCTAAAAGATTTTCAAAAATTGGCGTAAAATCTATGTCTTTGATCGCACCGTAGCGGCTGATAAAGTAATTTTTTAAATAATCTTCGTTCTTACGAACACCGTTCTTGCCTGTTGTACCAAAATCAGAAAGAGAATAGTGAATGCTGCAGTGGGTATCATCATCTCTTTCGACAAATTTTATCTCATCCCGTCGAAATAGATTGGCATTCAGAAAGATCGGGTTATGCGTATTAAAAATCAGTTGTGCGTTATTGATGTTAATCTCGTCGTTGTGAAAAATATTGATAATACTCATCAGTGCCATTGGATGGATCGAAGCATCAAACTCATCAACTACTAAGGTTCCACCATTCAAGAGGGCGTTAACCACCAACGGAAACATATTAATAAAACGAATCGTGCCATATGATTCAAATACCTCAGCTTTTATGGCTGTACTTTTCTCAATCCCATTAAAAAGCGAGTACAATTTCGCTTCGGCTTCATCCCCCTCAATTACATAACCTAAGGCATTAGAGGTGATTCCAAAATAGTTTGCAGCCTCGTTCATCGTCTTTTCAATATAGACCGACTTTTTTTGAGGATCTGAGAATTTGCGAATCAGATTTAATGAGTCTGCACGGTAGATTACCATAAACTTATTATCTAACCAGTTGCTGATTAACAAAGTCAGTTTTGCGCTAAACATCGTTTTAAAACCGTTGCTTAAAAATAGTTCTTCATCATTCAAGTTGCTTTTTGCCAAAGAAATCGCACCTTTTTTATTCTGGTCAAAAGCATTTACTAGTATATTTTCAATCGTATCAAATGTTCCAAACTCCAGGTCTTTGTTTCTGGTAAAGACCACTTCCTCGTTGACTGAAAGAGACTCTGAAATGATCTTTCTCGGAAAATCCGCCTCTAAAAACATGCCAAGGTTTACTTCAAACGAATACTCAATTAAAAAGTTGTTATCAATAAATTTAACAGAGAATGAAACTGGGCTATGCTCTTCGTTTGAGTTATTCGGAATCAGCTCTAGTGCATTAGCAGCAGCATTGGGAGCACTTTTATCGTCTAAATTCCGAATATTTCCGCGAAGAGTGATTGTTTTAAAGGTGTCCATTGCTCCGATGATATTTGTTTTACCGGATGCATTAGGGCCATATATCACCGCCGAGCACAGTCCTTTGTACTCCTTCTTGCCAACTTTTGAATGCTGCACACTATAATCCAGTCCTTTCTGTTTAGGTGCTGGAATCATCGAAAAAACTAATTCCTCTTTAAACGATTTGTAATTCTTCGCTTTGAATTCAAGCAGCATACATTTCCCTCCATTCTGCAAATTTTTATCAAAATTATATTCACATTATATGCTTTACTGGGCAAATAAGTCAATATCATAAACTATTTTACAAAATTTCATCAAATTAATAAATTCTCAACACTGATGTGCGACCCCAACAAGATCCTTTTTTCTCTTTTCCCAGCTTCTTTGTGCACCTTGCTGATTTCGCTTTTGAGTTGTATAATGACAATATCATTGAAATAAAGACGGCATTTTGTTCTTGCATTCGTATTTTAATCGGGAATTTTATGCGCATAAAAATAGTTCGTTATTTCTGCCCTCAAAAATTTCAAGAATAGGAAAACCTTATGAAAAATTTAGAACAAAATCGTCACTTCACTGTAAAAAACTATGACCCTCATACCCATGGCGGCCAGTATCTGGCAAACCTTTCAACCGCCAACTGGGCATCTGAAGCTTTGTTTACCGCCCTGGAACTGGATCTTTTCGAAATTCTAAATGCCTTCGGAGATCATGGCGCCGATGTCCAAGCGCTTTCAGAAAAACTGGAAACCGATGCCACGGCATTGTCAACCTTTCTGCCGCTGCTGGAAAGTCTGGGTTTGCTTTTTTGTTATCAGGGCTCTTACA
>JAHIQT010000140.1 GCA_018903255.1 Bacillota bacterium
AAGCTTTTAAAAATGCAATTTTTGTCTGTTCAGATGGGTTGTTTTGGTTTATCATAGTGGTATGCACCTTTCCTGTCTGATTTTTGTTTGGTTTGCATCTACATTATATCAGACGTTGGGTGCATTTTTCTGTCAACTTCTATATTTTTAGAAGTTTAAATGGCTATGTGTAATGGCTCAGCTGTATTTTTGAGCTGGGAAAGTTGAGTTATTATGTGTGATGTCAATGGCTTGAAGCTGACCAATGATGCCTTTGGCCATCAGGAAGGCGATCAAATTCTGATTGCTGTCAGTAATGTGCTCAGACGGGTTTGTCGACCAACGGATATCATTTCCAGGTGGCCAGGCGATGAATTTGTGATCTTGCTCAAAGAGGTTAGTCAGGAGGAGGTCTGCCAAATCATTGGCCATATCGGCGCTGAAATGGAGACAATTCGGGTTTTTCACTTAAATGTCAGCGTCGCCATCGGTTATGCAGAAAGTAGTCATGATCTAATAAGACCCGAAGCAGTGCTAAACCTCGCTGAAAACCGAATGTATCGCAACAAACTGATGGAAAGCAGCAGTTCCAGAAATGCCACCATCCGAACTTTAGCGAGAACGCTTCACGAAAAAAGCACCGAGACGGAAGCCCATACCATGCGGATCAGTCTATTGAGTAAGGCGTTGGGAAGCCGTCTGGATTTGCGTAAAGATCAAATTGATGAGTTGGAGCTTCTATCGCTACTCCATGATATCGGCAAAATCGGTATACCGGAGTATATTCTTGACAAACCGGCCAAGCTTAGTAGTGATGAATGGGAGATTATCAAAACCCATCCAGAGATTGGTTACCGGATTGCCAAGTCAACTCCGGCGCTTGAGCATATTGCCGATTATATTCTGGCGCACCATGAAAAATATGATGGAACGGGCTATCCCAATGGATTGATCGCTCAGGATATTCCTTATCTGGGCCGAATCATCACCGTGGTGGATTCCTTTGATGTGATGACCCATAGTCGCAGCTATAAAAAAGCCAATGATTTATCTTATGCCATCGGTGAATTGAAAGCCTGCTCCGGAACCCAATTTGATCCGGAAATTACTGAGGTCTTCCTTAAAATGATTGAAGATGAAGGCTTGCCGGTGGAACTTGAGATCTCAATATTAACAGATGATTAGGAAAACTAAGGATCAAGATAAAATATAAGGAGGAAGAGGTTATGACAGAGATGATACAATTAGGGGCAATGGCTCCGGATTTTGCTTTACAAGATCAAAATAGTGAGGTGGTTACGCTGAGTCAGTTTAAAGGGAAAAAGGTGCTGTTGTCTTGGCATCCGCTGGCCTTTACATCGGTGTGCACCGATCAGATGCGTGCTCTCGATCGCAATGCAGATCGCTTTGCACAAAAAAATACCGTGGTATTGGGTCTTAGTGTTGATCCTCAGCCCAGTAAATCGGTATGGGCTCGGGCTTTATCGGTGAAACACATCAAAATTTTGTCAGATTTTGTTCCCTTAGGCGAGGTGGCTAGAGACTATGGCATTTTTAGTGAAGAACATGGGGCTTCAAAAAGAGCCAACATCCTGATCAATGAAGCAGGGATGGTTATCTGGCTTAAGAAATATGAAATTCGCACCCTGCCGGATGTCGAAGAAGTGCTGGGGAAAATGAAATAAGACAAAAAACGATTAAATTTTTCGAAACATTACCGGCTAAAGCAAGTCAATTTATTAATTTGTCGTTTTCAATGCCCCGGGCGACTGGGGTTTTTTTGAATCGTTTAGGGGATTGCCAAGCATACTTGAAACGGAGGGAGACAAAACCATGAGCAGAAAGAAAATCATCGTCATCGGGGCTGGGGTCAGTGGCCTGGCTAGTGCAGTACGGTTATTAAAGGAGGGCTTCGAGGTCGAGCTTTATGAGAAAAATGCTGAGGTCGGCGGACGGATGGGGGTCATCAGCGGAAACGGCTTTACCTTTGATCTGGGCCCAACGATCCTGATGATGCCGCAAGTTTATAAAGAAGTTTTTAGTGTTTGCGGGCGAAACCCCGAAGATTATCTTCAGATGGAGCGGTTGGATCCGATTTATAAGGTCTATTTTGGCGATGGCACCACCCATGAGGCGTCTTCAGAACTAAGCAGCCTGATCAAGACCCTGGAGTCGGTCAGTGAAACAGAAACTCAGGGTTATCTGGCCTATCTGGCCGATGTTTATAAACGCTATCTGGTCGCCAAGGAACACTTTATTGATCGTTCTTTCCGAAATGCCAGCGACTTTTATAATCCCAAAACCCTGCTGGCGGGGCTGGGGTTGCGAACCTTTGATAACGCCTTTGATTCGGTAGGCAAGTTTGTTAAGGATCAAAAGCTCAAGGAACTACTAAGTTTTCAGACCCTTTATATTGGTATTTCGCCCTTTAATGGACCCTCGATCTATACCATTATTCCGATGATCGAACTGACCTATGGGGTCTGGTTTTTAAAGGGCGGGATGCGAGCGATGGCGATGGCGATGGAGAAACTGTTTCTCGAAATGGGTGGTAAACTATTTCTTAATGCGTCGGTCGAGCGCATTAATTTTGATGGCAAAGTGGCGCTTAGTGTCACCGTCGATGGCAAAGAGAAAAGCGCGGATGGCGTAGTCTGTTCGGCTGATTTTCCCTATGCGATGAAGGCGCTTTTGCCGGATGATTTCAAACACAAAAAATATCAGCCGGCCAAGGTTGAGGATCTGGACTATTCTTGTTCGGCTTATATGCTCTATCTGGGTCTGGATAAACGTGATTTTCCTGGCCTGAATGTTCATAACCTGGTTTTTTCGAAAGATTTCAAGGGTAACCTGGAAGATATTTTTGCCGGTCGTTATCCAGCCGATCCGTCCCTTTATGTTTATGCTCCGGCGTTGCTCGATGAAAGCTTGGCACCGCCAGGACAATTAGGTCTGTACGTGTTGGTGCCGGTTCCCAATTTAAAAGATGGACCGCTAGCCTGGGAAGATCCCGCCGTCATGGCCAATTACCGGAAACAAGCCTATGAAAAGATCCGGCAGGTCTTACCGTTGGCAGATTTTGAGCAACATGTAATTTTTGAAAAAACCTACACCCCGCTTGATTTCAGGGATGATTTCAATGCCCTTTTTGGAGCTACCTTTGGATTGCGGCCAACCTTGATGCAAAGCAATTATTGGCGCCCTCAGCCCAAGGCGATGCATTATCAAAATCTCTATTTTGCCGGCTCCAGTGCCCATCCCGGGGCGGGTGTGCCGATTGTGCTAACCTCGGCCAAGATTACGGTGGCGGAAGTGGTGAGGGATTTCAAATGATCGATGAAGCGATTCAAAAAGATTTAAACTGGTGCGAGACTCTGATTCAGCATAATTCCAGCAGTTTTTACCGGGCCTTTCGAAAATTGCCCAAAGAACAGGCGCAGGCAGTTTTTGCCATTTATGCTTTTTGCCGGATAGCCGACGATGCGATTGATGTCGACAACAACCCCGAGATGGTCAAAGCGCTAGCCGATAAGCTGGCCGCTTTTGAGGCCGGGGAAACCCCGGATGAACCGATGTGGCGGGCGCTGCGATGGGCCTTTGAGACTTTTCCCCTAAAAATTCGACCCTTTCAGGAAATGCTGATCGGTCAGCTGCTGGATGTTGATTTCAAGCAGCCAGAAAGCTTTAATAATTTGTTGGACTACTGCTATCTGGTCGCCGGAACAGTCGGCCTGATGCTTTGTCCGCTGTTGGCAAAACCGGTCACCAGTGAAGCTGAAAAATTATCAGTGGAATTGGGCATTGCCATGCAGCTGACGAATATTTTAAGAGACGTGGGGACAGACTACCGCCTTAATCGTATCTATCTGCCAGAGGATCTTATGATCGCTTTAGGGGTCAACCCCGAGGATCTGGCCGGACCGGAACCAACACCGGAATTGATTAGGCTTTGGGAGTGTCTTGCCACCGAAGCCGAAAGCCGTTATAATCGAATCAAAGCTAACCTGAAGGTATTTGACAAAACAGCGCGGCTGCCGGTATTATTGTCCCTGCTTTATTACAGTAAAATTTTAAAACGTTGTCGGAAAGCCCATTATCGGTTATTGGATCAGCGAATTTACGTGCCCAACTGGGAAAAGCTGATGCTTTTTGTGACCGCAAACGGACAGCTGTTATTGACCGGATTTCGTCAATAAGTTGTCGAGATAGGATGATCGGAATGGAAAATTTAATTGACTATAGTTTAGCAGCTCAAACAGGATCGACTCTGGAACATGCAATATTTATTTGCTTGTCGTTGGGAGGGGCTTTTTTTGCATACCGGCGAAAATCGTTAAGACCTTCAGCGGCTTGGGGAGCCTTTTTTTTAGCGGTAGCCTTATATCTGGCGGGCGGCCCCTTATTTTTTATTTTATTGATGGTATTCTTTTTAAGTTCGACCTTTTTGTCGCGTTTCAAAGCCAGTCTTAAAGATCCCATTGAGGCCAGGATTCATGCCAAGTCCGGCGCCCGGGATATTGTTCAGGTCGGTGCCAATGGCGGAGCGGCACTGATTATGGCGGTGCCCTTTGCCTACTCTCAGAATCCGGCCTATCTGGTCGCGGTGGCGGCTTCATTTGCGGCCTGTAATGCCGATACCTGGGCTTCGGAAATCGGCATTCT
Organism: Bacillota bacterium; assembly: GCA_018903255.1. Taxonomy (GTDB): domain Bacteria; phylum Bacillota; class Clostridia; order Eubacteriales; family Eubacteriaceae; genus Acetobacterium. Next base: position 4,642 of record JAHIQT010000140.1, read on the forward strand.
CAGCCGTAAGCCGCCGGTTTCGCTAATCACCCTAAAACCGGTTAATCCGGGATTATCCGGTGGGGTTAGTGGGCTGGGTCTACTGGCTTCGCTGGGTGGTTCGGCGGTGGTAGCATTGACCTATGGCCTTTTTCAATTTGCCGCCGGAAATAGCGGAATGCTTTTATGGATGCAAATCGGTGTTATTACGATTGGCGGTCTGTTGGGGTCAATCATTGATAGTTTGCTGGGCGCTGCCATCCAGGCCAAGTATATCAGCCATGAAACCGGACAGTTGACCGAAAAACCCAGCGATAATAACAAACCCAACCGCTTGTATAGCGGGCTAGCCTTTGTCAACAATGATTTTGTTAATTTTGCCAGCTCCTTGCTGGCCGCCGCGCTGGTGTTAATTTTTTTTAAATTTCAGTGAGTCCAGGTAGTTAGGGGTATAGCAAAAACTGAGGTATTTGAAAGGAGCGTAGTGATGATCAAGCAAGCGTTTTTTCAGGGTAAAAACATGCGGCGACGCTATTTTGAAGGCTGGTATTTTAAATGTATCAGTGCGGATCGCAAACATGCCATTGCTATTATTCCGGGAATGGCCATTGATCCCCAGGGCGAAAAACAGGCATTTATCCAAGTAATCAATGCTGTAAACGGTAAGACATGGTATCATCATTTCTCCTATTCAGAATTTAAAGCCAGATCAAACCGGTTTGATGTCGAAATAGAGAATAATAGCTTTAATGCCGAGGGTCTGTCTTTAAATGTCGAGACAAGGGAGGGCAGTATCAAAGGACGGCTGACCTTTGAGCAAATCCATCCTTTTCCCAGGGGAGCAAAGCATCCTGGGATTATGGGGCCATTTGGAATAATTCCCTTTATGGAGTGTTACCATGCCATCATCCATTTATACCATGAGATTAAGGGCGTGATTGAGCTTGATGGTGAGATTCTGGATTTTAATGGCGGCGTCGGTTATATCGAAAAAGACTACGGTCGCTCGTTTCCCAAAACCTACCTCTGGCTTCAGGCCAGCCATTTTGAAGATGGAAATGCTTCTTTTGTCTTTTCCCGAGCCAATATTCCTTTTTTGGGATTTGAATTCCCCGGTTTCTTTGCCTATTTTACTGACTTCAAAGAGATTACCCGGCGTTTTGCGACCTATAATTTTTCGCGGGTTGAAAAATGGGAGGTTGATACCGAAAAGGGAACCTGTGCCGGAGAGCTAGAAGGGCCAAATGGGTCGCTAGCTTTTAGTGCTCAGATGGCCGGCGGAGGTCGGCTTCGGGCGCCATTGGATGGTCTGATGGATCGCGAGATAATTGAGAGCATCACCGCCAAAGTTTGGGTGCGTTTGACAAATAATCAGGGAGATATTATCTTTGAAAGCTCCAGTAATGAAGCTGGGATGGAGATATGCATGGATGAAGCAGTTGTATCGAACCAAGAATCACAACCATAAAACCCAATTATCTTGGAAAATCTTTAGCAGATGTTGCCTAAAATGTGTTTTATCCGGGATCGGACTTATGATATAATAAGTCAAAATTTAATAATCGTTTTCAGGTGCCCCCTTGGGGAGAATAGGAAAATAAGTGAAAAGCTTATACGGGCCCGCCGCTGTAAATTGGGAATTTCTGTCACGATGCCACTGTTTTTGAAATGGGAAGGCGACAGAGGTGATGATCATAAGTCAGAAGACCTGCCTGAGAATTAGATGTTGAGAGATGTGGAAAGTCTGCGCTTTATTAGCGTGGCTTTTTTTTGTCAAAAGATACGTTAGACAGCTTTCATAAAAGCTTGTCAGATAAGTAAGTGATGGGGTGGAGATAGAGTGAAAGCAGTTGTTTTAGAAAAGCCGGGAGAATTAGTTCTGAGAGAGTTGGAAATGCCGGTTTGCGGTGCCAGCGAGCTGTTGGTACGGGTCAGAGCTTGCAATATTTGCCGAACCGATTTAAAATGCGCTACGGTAGGGCAACGGGATCTTGTTTATCCCAGAGTATTGGGACATGAAATTGCCGGAGAAATTATTGCAAAAGGTAGCCAGGTTGCTCGTCATAGGGTGGGGCAGCGGGTTCACATTCATCCGGGAATTTCCTGCGGTAAGTGCCAATATTGTAAAAAAGGTCAGGATAATCTTTGCGATCAGATCAAAATTATGGGCTTTAATTTTGATGGCGGATTTCAGGAGATAATTAAAATTGATCAGAAAGCCCTAAGATCCAAGGTCGTCAATCTGATCAATAGTAAATATTTAACCTATGAGGAAATAACCTTTATAGAACCGCTGGCCTGCTGTGTTAATATTCAGGATCGTCTAAAAATGAATTACGATTCGGTGTTGGTGATTATTGGCGGAGGGCGCCTTGGTCTGCTAAACTTATTCCTTGCCAAAGCAGAGCGGGTCACTAAGGTGATCCTGATTGAAGAAAATGAGGGTCGCCGCAACCGTGGCAAAGAGCTTGGCTTTGATGCTGTTTTTAGCGGTCGTGAGCCAGATCTGTTAGACCAGCTCAAACGTTGCACCAATAATCGGGGCGTCGATGTGGTTATTCCCTGCTGCCCGGAACCAGCGGCTTTGGATCTGGCCGTGCAGATTTTACGCAAAAGAGGAACTTTGGGGTATTTTAGTGGTATTACCAAGGGTCAGGATGCTTACCCGGATATCAACCAGATTCATTATAAGGAAATTTCAGTGGTTGGATCATATGGCTGTAGTGTTGGACATAGCCGCAAGGCCAAGGCCTTTCTGGAATCAAAAAAAGTATATGTAAAACCGCTGATTTCGCGTCGGGTTGAGCTAGAAGATCTGGCGACGGGAATGGATTATCTAAGAAATGGTGATGGCTATTCAACGATTGTCGTGATGAATAAATAGTTAAAAAACAAGGAGAAAAAAATGGAAAAAACAATCAGTAGCAAAGATTATGGGCAGGTGATTACGAAGCTAATCAATAAAGAAAACCTATCTAAAGATAATTCCAAGCAAATGTTTATGGAAATTTTAAGTGATAAACAAACAGCCATGCAACAGGGCGCTTTTTTAGCGGCACTTAGTGCTAAAGGGCCGACACCAGAGGAAGTGGCTGGAAGCTTTGAAGCCATTTACGAGGTTGATACCTTCAAGGTAGAACCGGTCACCGAGTTTCCGATTGTGGATAACTGCGGCACGGGGATGGATAGTTTTAAAACCTTTAATATCAGCACTGCTGCATCGATTATCGCAGCCGCGGCCGGCATTCCGATGGCCAAACATGGTTCTCGGGCCTTGACCTCGGTATGCGGAACCATCGATGTACTGGAAGCATTGGGGATCGACATGGATTCCAAAGTGGAATTGGTTAAAGAAAGTATTGAACAAGCTGGTATTGGGATCTTTAACGGGATGAGTCCGGAAGTTCATCCGGTGGCGCTGGGACGGGTTTTATCGCAGATTTCATTTGGCAGTGTGCTAAATATTTCGGCCTCGTTGGCTAATCCGGCACTGCCTCAGTATGGGGTTAGAGGGGTTTACTCGAAAGAAATGTTGGCCTTTGTGCCTCAGATCATGGCGGAGATTGGTTATAAACGAGCCATTGTTGTCTATGGCGAAGTTGGCGACCAATCGATTGATGAGGCGTCAACCATCGGAACCACCTATATTGCCGAGCTGAAAGAAGATGGTACTGTGGAAAACTATTCATTTAATCCACAGGATATGTTGATAACTCCGGGAATTGTGGATGAAATCCGCACATTTGACTCGGTCGAAGCGTCTGCTTTGTGTATCGTTCGGCTTTTAAAGGGGCTAGAAACAAAAACCCGCGAAGATATTGTTGCCTTAAATGCCGGTCTGATTCTTTATTTAAGAGACAAATCGCCAAGTATTCGCGAAGGTTATGAAATGGCACTAGAACTGATTCATAACGGTGCTGCCTGGGAAAAATTGAAAAGCTGGGTTAAATATCAGAATCGCGATGGCATTCAGGGACTGGCAACCTTAGCTGTTCTGGAAGAAAAGGTTATCAATTAAGATGATTCTCTATGCCTTAAAATCACATGAAGGTTATCTGAAAATGGCTGAAAATAAGGACTTTAGCCTGGTTGGCATCAATAAAGCCAGTGTTTATCCGGAAACCGAACTGGTGATGCTAAAAGCACTCAAAGCGGAGCTTCAGAAGCAGCTGCCGAGCCTGCGGATTATTAAAATTACGCTTACAGAAACAGACCATTTTGCTTAACTAAAAGTCGGACAGGATTCCCTTTACTATCAAGCATTCAGATGATATGATATGAATAGAAAATTTAATTGCAGGAACCTTTCTCGTTGAGAAAGGTTCTTTTGCCATCTTGAAAGATTCTTTAGCAGAGAGAAATGAGAGTAGGCTAACTTATCCACAATTGTCTATAAAATCAACACAATTGTGGATAAGTTTGGATCTTTCCACAGATCGATTAAGATAAAAAAATCACTATTTGCTGTTAGATATTAGGGCGTGTTGATCAAGTCATAATATTACAAGATAGTGTATAATATGTAAGGTAATGTAGAAAATCCAGAAAACATTGAGATTCCAGAAGAACATTACAAAATAAACAATAATGTGTGAGGGTGATGAAAATGACGG
>JAHIQT010000141.1 GCA_018903255.1 Bacillota bacterium
AAATCAAATTTCTATACATCGGAGATTTATTTGGATCAAATTGCTCATAAGGCTCTGACCTGCAAATTTATGAATCCGGAGATGCGGATCATTATGGAAACGATCCTGTTTTTGCGGGAATCCTTTATCGAGGGTGAAGTAGACTTGCCGCCGGGGGATCCAAGTCATCTGGCGATGAGCGATCTGCTTTGGGAAAAACGGGAATTGCGGGTTGAATTGCTGAAGCTGCGGGGCATTTTCATGAAGAAAAGTGAATGCCTGGTTCATGGCGACCTGCATACCTCTAATATTATGATCGATCAAAGCGAGATGAAAATCATCGATATGGAATACCCGTTTATGGGTCCTTCCTCATCTGATACTGGCTATCTGCTGGGCAATCTGCTTTATCAGTATATTGCCTGGTTCCACCATGAAGAAGGCAGCAAAGCATCGCGAAAAGCTTATCGGAAGGAGATCCTGGACACCATCCGCGACCTGGTTAATGAATATCAGCGGGTTTACTGTGCGTGCTGGGATCAGGACGCTAAGCCGATGTATCGCGAGTATACCGAGTATCGGGATGATTTGCTAAAAACCTATCTTAAAGAGGTCTGTGGCTTCACTGGCTGTCAGATTGTCAGTCGGGTGGGCGGAATCGTGCCGCTACCGGATTTTGATGCGATCAAAAATCCTCTTAGCCGAAACTGCGCCCGGCGGCTGTCGCTGCTGATTGCCGATGCCCTGATTATGAAGCGGGAAGAAATCGAATCGGTCGATGACATCATTGCGCTAATCGAAACCATTACCTATCGCTATTTTGACGTGATGAAAGCCTTAAAAAATCGGAATGAATAATAAAAGCAGGATAATAAAAACTCGAGTGATTTTAGCGCTTGAGTTTTTTAGTTTGTCATAAGTCGGCAAGGATATGTTTATTTCTTGGAAAATGTGGTAAAATAGTTACGAAAATAGGTTGGAACGAAAGACGCTCAAAGCTTTTTGTAAAAAGGAGGGTTAAGGGGACGCGGGGATTAAAAAGACGGGAGTTGACCGTGGAATCAGCTGAAATCGGTTACAGGATTGACTTATTAAACGCTAGTAACAGGCAACTAAAATGATATGCAAAAAGGATTCCAGCTATTTGAGTAAAAATATTTATTCAGGAGGATAAAGTCATGAAAAAAAATAAACTAACCCGGTATCTGGTGGCCGTAACCATAATGATGGTTGCAGTGCTTTTTATGGGCGCCAGCTGCAGTGCAACCACGGCTAATGTCAGTAATGCGGTGATGACGACGGGAGTCGACGAGAGCTCTATGGCCATTGATGAGGTTACCGAATTTCCGGTCAATACCGATGTTTATGTAGCGGCTGAATTACATAATGCCCCGGACAACACCGATATTACCTTTATCTGGTATTTAGAAGGACAGGAAGTGGATTCAGTAACAATCAATAACGGCGATGTCAGCGACGCCCCGCTATGGGGAATACTTCCGGCCGAACTGGTCACGACACCGGGCAATTACGCGGTGGAAATCTATATTGATGACCGCGAAGAACCGGATACGGTGACAGAATTTGTGGTTAAATAAAGCGGTGAGGAGTCGTTGATCAATGGACAAAAATGGAATCATTGCCAGTATTGGCAGACAATATGAAGAGGTTGGAATCCTTCACAAAATTGGTGGAGAAACAGATATTGCGGTGGATCAGGAATTACTGGATGCTAAACACCCGACCGGCAAAATAAAGATCCATTATGAGAACGCGATACTCTTAAGTGAAAAGGATCAGACCATCTATTTTTGGGAGCTGACCAAGGAAATTAAAAGCGGCTTTTCCTTCGGATTCAGCAGTGATAGCTTTTCTCAAAGCGGGTCAACCTTTAATGCCTTTGTTCAGAAATAAATAAGTAAAGAAAAAGAAGCAGGCCATTGCGGTTTGCTTCTTTTTTAGTGGGTTTAATATGAAATTAATTAGTATGTGTTTATTCACTGTTAAGAATATGATATAATATTTATCAGTGGGAACGGTTGCCCCTTGAGAAAGGGGGAGGATGCTTATGCAGTATGTTACATATGAAAATCTGATTCAAATCGGATTATTTGTAATAGCTTTGATAAGCCTTGTCTATACGATTACTCGAAAAGACAATAAATAAACCGCCCCTTAGCCTGAGAAACTAGGACGGTTTATTTGTTCTATCAATTCGACTCGCAAGGGGTACAACTTAGTACCACTTTTGTAAAAATAGTATATCATGAATTCGATTATCTTTCAAGAGTGATTTTAATGAAAACAATGAGGTGTTCCTTTCGGAGTGCCTTTTTTGTTTTTGTCAAATGAGCAATAAAAAATGGCATATAACCAAAGTCATAAATACCATTTTTATAATAGAATGCTGTTTAATAATTATCCGATTCACTCGTTTTTTTGTACCCCACCTAAGGGGATTCTGTACCCCATTTTTACTCTAATTGCTGCGATAATCCACGATATTTTGCACTATATAACGACAATTCAGTATTAAAAGAGTGGCTGAAAATGGGGATTAAAAGGTCGTTTGATCCAATTCATAGGGTGTTTCCTGATAAACGTAGTAATTTAGCCAGTTGCTAAAAAGCAGATTGGCGTGGCCACGCCAGCGTACCACTGGGGGCTGGCTGGGATCATCGTTAGGGTAATAGTTGAGGGGAACATTGATTGGCTTGCCCTGGGAAATATCGCGGTCATATTCACCTTTTAAGGTTTCCGGGTCATACTCACTATGGCCGGTGACAAAAATTTGGCGACCGTTTTGAGCCATGACGATATAAACCCCCGATTCACTAGACGAGGCCATTACTTGCAGCTCCGGATGGGCATCAATCGGCTCCCGATGAATCCCGGTATGCCGGGAATGGGGAACATAGAAGCTGTCATCAAAGCCGCGGAAGAGTTTAATATAACGGTGCTCCAGGTGGTGCTCAAAAACACCAAAGGCTTTATCCGGTAATAGATGCTTTTGAATCTGATAGTGATAATAAAGTCCGGCCTGGGCACCCCAGCAGATATGGAGGGTCGAAAAGACATTGCTTTTGCTCCACACCATAATTTTAGTCAGCTCTTCCCAGTAATCGACATCTTCAAATTCCAGGGTTTCGATCGGTGCTCCGGTGATAATCAGACCATCAAAGCGCTGGTCTTGGATATCCTCAAAATAACAGTAGAAAGAGCCTAAATGTTCGGAGGACGTGTTTTTGCTCTCGTGGGTTTTGGTTTGCAACAAGGTTACCTCGATTTGCAAAGGGGTGTTTCCCAATAAACGGAGGAGCTGGGTTTCGGTGGTAATTTTGGTGGGCATTAAATTGAGTATCACAATTTTAAGCGGACGGATATCCTGATGACTGGCACGCTCGGCATCCATCACAAAAATATTTTCGTTGGTCAGAATTTGACTGGCGGGCAGATTATTGGGTATTTTTATCGGCATCTTTTACCTCCGGGTGATTTGATGTTGATTAATAAACTAGCGCTTTGCTAAAGGCCTGATCCAGATCAGCCAAAATATCGTCGCTGTGTTCTAAGCCGATCGATAAACGGATCATATCTTCAGTTACCCCAGCGGCGATCAGATCCTCGCCGGAAAGCTGCTGATGGGTGGTGGTGGCGGGATGAATAACGAGTGACTTGGCATCGGCGACATTAGCCAGGTGAGTAAATAGACTCAGGCTATCGATGAACTTCCGCGCTGCTTCAATGCCTCCCTTGATACCAAAGGTAAAAATAGAACCGGGGCCTTTTTTGAAGTATTGATCCGATAAGGCTTTGTAAGGATTGTCTGGGAGGGTGGGGTAGTTTACCCAGGCAACCTGAGGGTGATTGCTTAAATAGGCGACCACTTTTTGGGTGTTTTCCAGATGCCGATCGAGTCGCAGAGACAGGGTTTCCAGACCCTGTAAAAGCAGGAAGGCATTAAATGGGCTAATGCAGGCGCCGGTATCCCGCAGCAGCTGAACCCGGGCTTTGATGATAAAGGCTGCCGCCCCGATGTCGGTGGCATAGGTGATCCCGTGGTAGCTGGGGTCGGGGGTGGTGAACACCGGGAAGCGACCGCTGCCGGCCCAGTCAAAGGTGCCGCCATCAACGATGATGCCGCCGATGGTAGTGCCGTGGCCGCCGATAAATTTGGTGGCTGAATAAACCACGATATCTGCCCCGAAATCGAGTGGTCTAAATAAATAGGGGGTAGCAAAGGTATTATCGACGATCAGCGGTAGGCCATGATCATGGGCGATTTGAGCAATCGCTTTAACATCGCAAATATTGATGGCCGGATTGCCCAGCGACTCAATAAAAATGGCCTTGGTGTTGTCGTTGATGGCAGTGCGGAAATGCTCTGGATCATCTGGATTAACAAAGGTTGTTGTAATGCCCAGTCGCGGTAGGGTGGCACTCAGGAGATTGTAGGTACCCCCGTAAAGGGTGGACGCGGCCACCAGCTCGTCGCCGGTGCCGGCGATATTTAAAATGGTTGCGGTAATGGCGGCGGAACCGGAAGCAAAGGCCAGAGCGCCGACGCCGCCTTCTAAAAGCGCCATCCGTTCTTCTAGTACATTGGTGGTCGGGTTCATGATCCGGGTATAGATGTTGCCGGGTTCTTCTAAACCAAAAAGCCGTTGGGCGTGTTGACTGCTGTCAAAAACATATGAGCTGGTCTGATAAATGGGAACAGCAACGGCGTGGGTGGTAGGATCGGGGTTTTGTCCTCCGTGAAGCTGAAGGGTTTCAAATTTTCGGGTATCTTTCATAACAATCTCCTTTGGGTTATTTTTAGTTTATTAGGAACTCTCTCATTACATATAAAACCAGTAGGAATTATACGCAATATAACACGAATAGCCGAGCTTGTCAATACATGAAACTAAAGAACAAAAAATTATATGAACTAAAAATTAACAGAAAATAATAACTATTCGTTTGACATTGATAAAAAATAAGACTATAATAAACAACAATACACGTTACAGTTTTTCAAGTTTTAGGAGAAATAATAGTTTCTCGGTTGTAGGGTGTCCTGAGAGGAATATCATGGAAGAGTTGAGAAGAAACTTAAATGAATATTATTACGTTAACACCCAAAGCTATTGGTTCTTTAGCTTTGGTTACTTTGCGTGCAATAAATTAAGTTCCTTTGAGAATCCCATTCCATGAGAAATTTTTAGCGATACAGGTGTATTGAATAAAAGTTTATTTTAGGAGGCTTCTTAGGAAGTCTCCTTTTTTTTCGATAGGCAATGGCCAAAGATCATGCTAGTAAATTGGCGGCTGTCTGCGAATCACGAGAAATCAGTCGACCGGTTTCTGGTGGTCTTCGGTGCACAGAAGATAAAAAGGCGAAGTGGTCAGTAAACAAAAAAATGGAGGAAGAAAATGATAATAGTCGTTAAACCCAACACCAAAGAAGAAGATATTCAGAGGTTAATCAAGATGATTGAAACACAGGGACTTAGCATTCATTATTCAAAAGGTGTGGAGCACACCATTCTGGGAATAGTAGGGGATACAACATTGGCAGATGTCGAAAAAATCCGTTCGAATCGTATTGTGGAGAATGTGCTAAGGGTTCAGGAACCCTATAAGAAAGCCAATCGTCTATTCCATCCTGACGACACGATCATCAATGTCAAGGGTAGAAAAGTCGGCGAGGGAACCATCAGTGTGATCGCTGGACCCTGTTCGGTTGAAAGTGAAGAGCAGATCGTGGCGATTGCCAAACGAGTTAAAGAATCCGGAGCGACCTTCCTGCGTGGTGGTGCCTTTAAACCGCGAACCTCACCTTATGCTTTCCAGGGATTAGGTTTTGAAGGGCTGGAATTATTAAAAATCGCCAGAAAAGAAACCGGACTGCCGATTGTCAGTGAATTGATGTCATTAGAACAGTTGCCGGCCTTTGAAGATGTCGATATTATCCAGGTGGGAGCAAGAAATATGCAAAATTTTGATTTGCTTCGGGAACTGGGGAAAATTGACAAGCCGATCCTGCTAAAACGGGGAATGTCATCGACCATGCAAGAGTTTTTGATGTCCGCTGAATATATCATGAAAGAAGGTAATGATAAGGTTATCTTATGCGAAAGAGGGATCCGAACCTTTGAAACGGCAACCCGTAATACCCTCGATATCAGTTGTATTCCGGTGCTTAAAAAGAAGAGCCACTTACCGATTATTGTTGATCCCAGCCATGCCACTGGTCTGGCCTGGACCGTTGAATCCTTAACCAAAGCGGCCATTGCGGCCGGTGCCGACGGGGTGATGATCGAGGTTCATAATAATCCCGAAGAGGCGCTTTGCGATGGCGAACAGTCGATTACCCCAGAACAATTCCATAAGATTATGATTACCGTCAAAAAATATGCTGAATTTGAGAACAAGGTGATGTAATGAAAAACCGCAAAGATTTCATCGTTGGCTTTATCGGCCTGGGTCTGATGGGTGGCGCTCTGGCGATGGGACTCAGGAAACAAAGCCCCCGGGAAATCTGGGCTTATGATTTAAACCCGGCGGTGATCAAAACCGCTCGGGCTCAGGGCGTGATTGATGAAGGGGTCTGGGATTCGGCAGGATTGCAAAAAATGCTGCCACGCTGCGATCTGGTTTTTATTTGTCTGACACCGATGGATACCCTGGCTTTTTTAGCTCTCTATATGGAAGACTTCAAAGCAGGGGCGATTGTCACTGATATTATCGGGGTTAAAGAGGTGGTTTTTAAAAATCTGGGAAATCTGTTGCGCAAAGATATTGACTATATTCCCGGACACCCGATGGCGGGAAGCGAAAAAGAGGGCTTTGGCGGTGCCGATGATCGTATTTTTAAGAATCGGAATTATATCCTGACCCCCTTACCCGCCAATCAACCGGAAAATATTCAACTGATCCGGGACATCGTAATGGACTTGGGCTTTAATCATATCGTTGAGACGACCACCGAAATTCACGATCAAAAAATAGCCTTCACTTCCCAGCTCTGCCATGTGATTGCCTCTGCCTTGGTGGACTGCGAAGATGATCTCTCAATTACCGATTTTGAGGGTGGTAGTTTTGGCGATCTGACCCGGATTGCGATGATCAATGCGCCGATGTGGACCGAGCTGTTTATGTGCAACCGTAAAAATCTACTGACCCAGATCGAGAAGTTTGAGGATAGTCTGGCAGTCATGAAAGAAATGATCCGTTTAGATGAAAAGGAAGAATTGATCGGCCGGCTTAAGTCGGTGCGCGAGAAGCGCGTTGCCATGGGGGAGATCCGGGAGGCCAAAAGCTTAAAAAAAAGGTGAGTTTACTTAAGAGATGCGGTGTGAAAACTATTACATCAGGCTGAAACGGATTACGCTATTGACTTAATCTGATATGGGAGTATACTCTAGATAAAGAAATGTTTTATAAGAAAACTTTTGCTGGGAACGAAATGTTGATAGCAAAAGTTAAAAAAATAATTGGAGCTGAAAAATCATGAAATTATGTCATCTGCCAGCTATTGGTATGAGAAACATAAAAACGGTGTTGGCAGTCTTCATCTGTGTGGTAGTATTTGCAATCATGGGACCGGAGTTCAATCCGCTGGTTGCTGCAATTGCAGCCGTAATTACGATGGGGCCGAGCATTGAAAATTCGATTGAAACCGGCTGGAATCGGATGTTGGGAACCGTCTTTGGCGGCATTGCGGGAATGTTGGGAATTTTTCTCGCCAATGCAATACCCTATCAATTTATCAATGTGTTGATCATTCCGTTGGGAATTATGGGATTAATTTATCTGTGTAATAATATTAATAAATCAGGTGCGATCGTTATTACCTGTGTGGTGTTTCTCATTTTGATGACCACCCATACCCAGGATAAGGGCACCTATATGCTGGCTATTTTAAGGCTGCTAGAAACTGCCTTTGGTATCATTGTGGCGTTTTTAATTAATCGTTTTATCAAGATTCCAGAATGCGATGAAGAAAAGTCGGCTGAGAGTCAAGCAGAGACGGACAAAGAGGTGCTTACGGTTAAAGAAAAATCGAACAGCGGTCATAAAAAGTTCGACGTATCAAATCTGCTCTATATGCTATTTAAACCTTAGATTTTAAGTTTTTTCTGGATTTTTGTGACGTCTGGAAGGACTAAAATAAAATTATCCCTCCCCTTAAAAAAGAGACCACCCTTAATACCAGGTGGTCTTTTTTTGTTTGAAATTTTATTTGAAATAACCAATTAGTGTCAGCTTATCCTTAAAGATAGCCGTCAGTCCGGGCAGATCCGAGGGCTTGATACTGGCAATTACGGTGGTTGCCGGGCCGGAAGAATCGGTCACATTCAGATCATTAGGTGCGAGTTGAAGTTGGAGCCGGTAAATATCAGCAAGCGTGTTGGCTTCATATAAGATTCCTTTGGAACCACAAGGAACGATCTCATTTACCGCCGGGTTATTAACTAAGTTTCTGAGATCCTGATAATTGGCGATTTCCGGATCACCGTCGACAACAAGAGCGGCTCCGTATTTGGGTTTGCCGATACAGATAACCAGATCCCCGGGTTCCGAGGGTGAGATTCGCAAGCGATTGGCCATTCCGATCACAAAAATGCCAAAGCCGGTCATACTGGTTTTAAAATTTTCTTCGGTGGAACCGTTTATCGGCAGATCACCGATTCCGGCTCGTTCAAGTTCTTCATGAATGCCTTTTATCAGAGCTTTTCCAGTGGGTTGCATCTCCCCGACGATGGTGTTGGAAAGACCGATAATCCGGGCTCCGCAGGCCAGTAGTTCAAAAAGACACACTCGGGCAGCAAAAATAGCAATATATTTAGTGGGCACACAGAGCTCGTCCGCGGGCTTTTCGCCGACACCGCCGCTGCTATCGCAGGCAGTGATTAGGAGCGAATCAGGAAGCTCAATGACAGATAGGTCGCGATATTGATAAGTTTTCATGGGGTGCTCCTTGCGGTTTTTTTGTAATAACGAAAATGCCATGGACTTCGCGAGTCGCTGTGTTGCAGTGGAATCAGATTTTAGCGCAGGATAGTTTATGCCTGCACTGAGGTTGCCGAAGATACCTGATTTTTAACCGACAGTGGTAATCCTTTAAAGACAAGGGCAGCAATCAGGGCATTGATGCCACCGACCAGTGCCAGGGGAAACATCATCGCTATAAGACCGGGCCAGGTTAACATCGGAACTAAAAGCGGCGAACAGAGTAACAGTAGGATCGGGCCATTGCAGATAGCAGCAACGATCACGCTGACAATCAGGGCGAATATTTCATTTGCGGCCTTTTTAACAAAAAGATAGCTATACCAGGTGGCTACCATGATCAGCCCCATCCCTACCGCAATGGCAAGATGAACCGGTAGGGTCATCGGGAAACCGGAGGTAAGTGCGGTTAAAAGATGACCGATAATAGCAATGATTGCGCCAGCCACTGGGCCCATCAGCAGGGTGCCTAAAAAAGCAGGTAAAGAATCGAAGGCAATGGTGCCAAAAACTTTTAACTGGGCGCCTACAAACGAGAGCGTAATTAAAAGCGCCATAAAGACCAGTTGTCGGGTGTTGATTTTCATGTGATACTCCTTGAGTTTTATTATAAAGCTTTTTTAGGACAAAGAAAAGGTCAATTGGTGCCTTCTTTAACAAAAAAAAGTTCACATCTTATACAGATGTGAACTTTACCGTCGTCCAAATGGAATCATTTCTGGCAGGTCTCCTGAGTCAGCTTCATCACAGCTTGTCCCTTCCCGTGAGGTGGTGATGACAAGTGCTCGACTTTACAGTGGTGGGTCCCTACAGGATTTTAACCTGTTTCCCTATTCTCCTTTTACAAGGCACCAAAAAAGCTTTATTTACTTGGAAGAATAATAGCATATCAGGAGGACCTTTGTCAAACTGAAATTGACTGGAGCTAATAATCATTTGAAAGAAAAATCGAATGATGCATCATAAGCACAAGGGCAGCGGGTAAATTCTGGTGTTATTCAGCCCCAGAAAAAAGGGCGCTGATCAAAATTTCAAGCCAAATATTCCAGCTACAATTGATTGTATTGAATCCGCGGAGTATGGTACAATGTTTGACAAAATGACTAAATACTAAGAGGTATAAAAATTGATTCTAATGATCGACAACTATGATTCGTTCACCTATAATTTGGTTCAGTATCTAGAAAAGCTGAACGAAACGGTGATTGTGAAGAGAAATGATAAGATCACCCTGGACGAGATTGCCGAGATGGCACCGTCTATGATTGTTTTATCACCGGGGCCATGTACCCCTAATGAATCCGGGATCTGTCTGGATGTAGTGCACCGATTTAAAGGCGAGATCCCGATCCTGGGTATTTGTCTGGGTCATCAGATCATCGGCCAGGCCTTTGGTTGCAAGATTATCAAAGCCCTGGAACCGGTTCACGGCAAAGTCCATGCCATCTCCCATGACAATTCCGGCGTGTTTGATGGTCTTGCTAACCCTCTGAAGGTGACGCGGTACCATTCATTAGTGGTCGAAAATCAGGAGATCCCGGGCTTTTTTGAGATTACTGCTCGAACTGATCAAAATGAAATTATGGGGATGCGACATAAGGACTACCCTATCGAAGGGGTTCAGTTTCATCCCGAAGCGATTCTCACTGAAATGGGAATGGAATTATTGGACAACTTTTTTCAATCTACAAAAGCGAATGGTGCAAGATGTTAATACAAGAAATAAAAACCGACTTAAGCAGTTTTGAAAGCTATCTTTTATTTAAAGATGAGCCCTATAGTTTCTTCCTGGACAGCGGCAGAGACCCGGACACCTTGGGACGTTATTCATTTATCGGCGCGAATCCCTTGCTGGTCTTTACCAGCAAAGCCGATGCCATCACCATTAAAACAAAAACCGCTACGCAAACGGTTACTGGAGATCCCTTTGATGAACTGCAAAAACTTTTAAAGCAGTATAAATTCGATTATCAATCCCAGTTTCCCTTCATCGGCGGGGCAGTGGGTTACTTTGGCTATGACCTCTGTCATCACTTAGAAGCCTTTCCCCGTAGCGCCGTCGATGATGTCGGTATTCCCGATTGTTTTATGGGTTTCTACGATGGGATTGTGATCATCGATCATAAGGAAGGAAAAACCTATCTGGCTGCCCTGGGAATTGAAGAAAATGAAGCGGATATCGTCAGCCGCTTAGCCGCAAAATTTGTCGGCGATCCTAAGCTAGCAATCCGATCAGACTTTAAAATAAATGAAAACGTCACATTCCGCGGTAATTTTACCAAGCCCGAATATTTGAAGGCGCTCGATGCGGTTCACGAATACATTTTAGCTGGAGATATTTATCAGACCAATCTAACCCAGCGCTTTGATGCCGATTTACAAATCAGTCCCCTGGAATTATACAGCGAACTCAGGAAAATCAATCCGGCGCCCTTTGCCAGCTATATCGATTTCGGCGAAGGCCAGATTGTTTCCAGTTCACCAGAGCGTTTTATTCTGGTTCAAGGTCGCAACATTGAAACCCGACCGATTAAGGGGACGATGCCCCGTGGCAAAACCGCGGAAGAAGATGCTGCCAACCGGGAGACCCTGGTCAACAGCGAAAAGGATAAGGCCGAACTGCTGATGATTGTCGATCTAGAGCGTAACGATCTCGGTAAAATCGCTAAAACCGGCACCGTTAAGGTACCGGAATTGTTTAAGTTAGAAACCTATCAGACCGTTTTTCACCTGGTCTCAACGGTAACGGCTGAATTAAAGGATGATCTGGATGCCATCGACTGTGTCAAAGCGACTTTCCCTGGCGGTTCGATTACCGGGGCACCAAAGATTCGGGCGATGGAGATTATTGATGAACTGGAGCCCACCCAACGAAACATTTATACCGGTTCGATCGGCTATATTGGTTTTAACGGGGATCTCGATCTAAATATTGTCATTCGGACGATTGTCTGCAAGGATGGCAAAGGCTATTTTCAGGTCGGCGGCGGAATCGTCTGGGATTCCGATAACGAGTCCGAGTATCAAGAAACCTTCGATAAGGGACGCGCCCTGATGGACGCATTGAAACGGTACTAATTAAAGAAACAGTTTAGAGGGGAGCCCAATGGACTACGCCAGTTATAACGGAGAAATTTCGAAAGAACCTCAAATATCCTTGGATCAGGGCTTTCTTTATGGCTATGGGGTCTTTGAAACGATCAACGTGGCTCAGGGAAAACCAGTTTTTTTTGACGATCATATGGAGCGCTTTAAGCAGAGTGCCCTGGTCATGGGGCTTAAGCTGATCAGCCATCCCGATCAGATCGGGCGCGACTGTCAGCGGATTATAAAAAAAAATAAAATCAATCGCGGTGCTCTGCGGGTTACCCTCAGTAAGGGCTTAAAAGCAGATAACCTGCTAATCACTGCCCGGGAAAATCATTACGACCGCCAGATCTATGAGCAGGGTCTGAAAATCTGTAGCAATGATGCGATCCGCAATGAAACATCCCGATTGGTTACGATCAAGTCCAACAATTATCTGGAAAATCTGCTGATCTTAAATGAAGCCAAGGCTCGCGGCTTTAACGAAGCTATTTTTTATAATACTCGCGGCCATCTGGCCGAAGGTTGTATGAGTAATCTCTTTTTGATCAAAAACGGAAGAGTCTGTACCCCGGCAAGGGATTGCGGACTGCTGGCCGGAATTATCAGAAACCGGGTAATCCAGCTGCTAAAAGCTAATCACATCCCGATCGAAGAGGGCCATTATACTAAGGAGCAATTGATGGCGGCCGACGAGGTCTTTATCACCAATTCACTGATGGAAATCATGCCGGTCAATCAGGTCGATGAAGTGAGCTATCCGATTGGCCGACAAACCCTGACCGATCGGATTGATGCGCTGTTTTTGCAAACCTGGGGCCGAGGCTCAAGATCCCAATAAAACGATTGGACCATAAAAAAAGCTAACCACCAGCCCTGCAACGGAATCCCAAAATCCGTAGCAGGGCTTTTTGTGAACCACAAAAGCTTAATAATTTGAAACAGGCTTTGTCAGTAAACGGCAAACTGTGTTAAAATACACTTAATTAATAGAAGAGCGAGGAGATAGAATGGGCACTCAATTGGATCGAGAAAAAGCATTAGCCTTGTTAAAGGCATATAATGAAAGTGAATCGCTGGTTAATCACGGCCTGGCGGTATCAGGAGTGATGGAGCATTTTGCCAAACTGGAAGGGGAAGATCCCGATTATTGGGGAATTGTCGGGCTGCTGCATGATCTGGATTATGAAAAGTATCCCGATCAACACTGTCAAAAGGTGGTCGAAATACTGGAAGCCAACGATTATGAGAAAGCCTTTATCAATAGCGTTGTTAGTCATGGCTTTGGAATTTGTACGGATGTCGAGCCGACTCATCAGATGGAGAAAATTTTATATGCCACCGATGAGCTGGCCGGGCTGATCACCGCCTGTGCCTATATGCGGCCCTCTAAAAGCGTTAACGACCTGGAAGTGAAGTCGGTAAAAAAGAAATTCAAAACCGCCAGTTTTGCCGCCGGAGTCAATCGCGAGGTCGTCGCCAAGGGCGCCGAGATGGCCGGCTATTCGCTAGATCAGCTGATGCAAGAAACGATTCTGGCAATGCGGGCTGTTGCTGATGACATCGGCCTGGGAAGTAATGAGGCTTAGTCTTCCAAAACCGGTAGAAAAGGCCTTTAAAAGGCTGGAAAGCTGTGGATTCTGTGGATACCTGGTCGGCGGCTGTGTCCGTGATTATCTGCTAAACACCCCGCCGACCGACTTTGATATGACCACCGATGCCACTCCGGCCGAAATGATTGCCTGCTTTGCCGGCTATCGGGTTCTTGAAACCGGCATTCGCCACGGTACCGTGACCGTCATTATTGATGGGATGGCGATCGAAATGACGACCCATCGGATCGAGGGCGATTATTCCGACAGCCGCCATCCAGATGCGGTGCAGTTCACCAGAAACTTAGTAGATGACCTGGCCAGGCGGGATTTTACCATCAATGCGATCGCCTACCATCCCCAGAAAGGGCTGATCGATCACTATGGCGGAGTCGCAGATATTAAAAAAAAGATCATCCGCGGCGTCGGTGATCCCCACAAACGCATGACCGAGGATGCCTTGCGTATCCTTCGGGGGCTGCGCTTTGCCGCGGTTTTGGGTTTTGCCCTGGAGGGCCAAACCCAAAGGGCGATCCGGCAGAATTGTGGACAACTTGCCAATATTTCGGCCGAGCGGATTGCCGCCGAACTGAATAAACTGATCTGTGGCAAAAACGTCAAAGCGATCATCCTCGAAGAGACCGCGGTGCTGGGGGTAGTGATCCCTGAGCTGCTGCCGGCCAAAAATTTTGAGCAACAGAGTCCCTACCATTGTTATGATGTGCTGACCCATACCGCGGTGGCGATGGAAACGCTGGCACCGCTACCGCGGCTGCGGTGGGCGATGCTGTTTCACGACCTCGGCAAACCCCAGACCTTTACCCGGGACGCTGCCGGTGTGGGGCATTTTAAAGGTCACAGTAAGTGCTCTGAAGTCATTGCCAGGGAGCGCTTAAGAGCCTTGCGGATCAGTAAGGTAACCATTGATCAGGTCGGTCTACTGGTGAAATATCACGGCGTCCATATTGATGTCGATAAAAAAAGTGTCAAGCGCTGGCTGAATCGTCTTTCAGAGCCATTGTTTCGAGATCTGATTGCGATTAAGCGCGGCGATAATCTGGCCAAGGCCTCAAAGTACCATAGTCGGTTGGAATCACTGCAAAGACTGGAAGCGCTGCTTGATCAGGTGATTGCCGAGAAGGCCTGTTTTTCGCTGAAAGACCTGGCTGTCAACGGCCATGATCTGATTGGCCTGGGAATCAAAAACGGTGAGGAAATCGGCCGGATTCTTAAGCTACTGCTAACAGGTGTCATCGATGAAGTTTATCAAAACGAAAAAGAAGTTTTAATTGAAAAAGCAAAGGAGTTGCGAAGATGTTAATTGACAGCCATGCTCATATCGACGATCAAAAATTTAATGAGGACCGTGAAGCGGTAATAAAAAACGCTCAGGACGCCGGGGTAGAGATGATTATTAATCCCGGCGCCGACGAGGCTTCAAGTTATCGGGCGGTGGCAATGAGCGAAAAATACCCGATGGTTTATGCCACCGTGGGGATTCATCCCCACGATGCCAGCGATTACGTCGCCGAAAAACACGATCCGCTGCTAACGGAATGGGCTAAAAAAGAGAAGGTCGTGGCGATCGGCGAAATCGGTCTGGATTACCACTATGACTATTCCCCCCGGGATGTCCAGCAGGAGGTATTTATCCGCCAGTTGAACATTGCCAAAGCAGTGAAGCTGCCTATTGTGATCCATAACCGCGAATCGATGGAAGATATGGTTCGGATCTTAAAAGAATATTTTACGCCAGCCTACGGCGGGATTATGCATAGCTACAGTGGTTCGGTCGAAATGGCTAAAATTTTTCTGGAGATGGGTTTTCATTTATCAATCTCCGGGCCGCTGACCTTTAGCAATGCCCGAAAGCTGCCAGAAGTGGCCGCGATGATGCCCTTAGACCGGTTGCTGATTGAAACCGACAGCCCTTATCTGACGCCCACACCCCATCGCGGCAAGCGAAACGAGCCAGCCTATGTGCATTTCGTGGCTGCCGAAATTGCCCGGATCCGGGGGATCACAGTAGAAGAGGTAGCCGAGATTACCACCCAGAATGCCAAAAGAGTGTTCGGCATTGGTGAGAAGATCAAGCAAATATAAAAAAAGTTTAAAAAGGCAAATCAATTATTCATTTTCCTTGACAATCGATATGAATTCAGATAAAATGTTTAGCGTACCTTCGGGACAGAAAATGAATAAAGGGGTATAGCCAAGCGGTAAGGCAATGGACTCTGACTCCATCATTCGCAGGTTCAAATCCTGCTACCTCTGCCAAAAGAAATTTAGCCTGCTCTTTAAGATCACTTAAAAAGCAGGTTTTTTTATAGCTGCTGATGTTGATGGTATCAATCATCAAATAGTGAAAAAACAGGAGAAAACCATGTCAGATCAAAAAATCAGCGTCTTTGATATTTATGAATATTTGCCTCAAACCAGCTGTAAGAACTGCGGTGAATATAATTGCATGGCCTTTGCAGAAAAATTATTGCAGCGAAAGAAAAATATCGGCGCATGTTCAGCGCTTAGAATCGCAATTAATGAAGACAAACGCAAAGAAATTCAGAAATTAATGGAAGAAAATATGGACTAAAGAGCAGTCAGACAATCACCATTGTTTGTCTGCTCTTATCTTTTTATAGTATAATGCAAATAAAGTGTTCAAAATAAATCAAACTGAGCAAAATGACAGGAGACCGGCCGGTTGCAAACTGGAAAATGGCAAATTATGAGTCAGCTCAGCGATGGAGAAAAAATGGAAACCACAAAAACCCAAATTTTTATCGCCGATGTTAGTGCCTTGCATGAGCCCCGCCGCTTGGCAGCAGCAATGGAAGCGGTTTCGCAAGAACGGCGACAAAAAGCCCAGCGGCTTAAAAGACCAGCTGCCCAGGCGCTGACAGTGGGAGCCGAAATACTGCTCATAAAAGCGCTAGGCCAGGTCTATGGCATTCACGGATCACTTGAAATAAAAGCTGGAGCGGATGGAAAACCTTGGCTGATAAATTATCCAGATATTCTTTTTAACCTGTCCCATTCGGGTGATTATGTGGTCTGTGCTCTCGGATCTCAGCCGGTCGGGGTTGATATTCAAAAAATGGCGACTCCGAATTTAAAATTGGCGCGGCGTTTTTTTGCGCCATCAGAAGCGGACTGGCTCTTTTCACTGCCGGCTGAAAAGCAGAGCCGGGGTTTTTATGATCTCTGGGCGCTTAAGGAAGCCTATATGAAATATACTGGCAAGGGCTTTAGACTGCCGCTGCATGCCTTTCAGCTAGACTGTCACAATGAAGAGGCCGTTAATTCAGAGACTGCTATCATCATCGACGGAAAAAGCATGCCAGTAGTGATTAAAAATTACCCTATCCTGGAAAACTATGTTTTGTGGGGTGTCAGTGATACGGTCGATTTTCAGGAAAGAATAGTATCGATCAGCTTATCGGGAGAAATGTATTGAAAGAAAAAAATGATTACCGGGAAAAACTATTAACCGTATTTATCACCTTTTTTAAGATCGGTCTGTTTACCTTTGGCGGTGGCTATGCGATGATCCCGCTAATTGAATATGAAACGGTGGAACGTCATCACTGGATCGAAAGCAAAGATATTTTAGATATTTTTGCCATTGCTGAGGCAACCCCCGGGGTCATTGCCGTCAATACCGCCACCTTTGTCGGCTATAAGGTGGCGGGCTTCTGGGGTTCGCTGCTGGCGACCCTGGGGGTAGTGATCCCGTCACTAACGATTATTAGTATCATTGCCCTTTTTTTTGAGCAGTTTCAAAGTCTCGAGTGGGTCGGTTATGCCTTTAAGGGGGTTCGAGCCGGGGTGATTGTGTTAATCTTGGGGGCTGTCGTTAAAATGGCCAAAAAAGGAACATATACGCCGCTGACAGTGCTGATCTTAGTCCTGGCCTTCGGGCTGGCCTCATTTACCGATATCAATGTTATATATCTGCTGCTAGGCGGTGCCGTGACAGGACTGATTTATCAGCTTTGGTGCAGTAACAAGCAGATTACAAAGAAAAATGATGAGGTCGAGAAATGATCTATCTGGAGCTATTTATCACTTTTTTTAAAATTGGCTTATTTACGATTGGTGGCGGCTACGCGATGATTCCGCTGATCCAGCAGGAAGTGGTGGCTCACGGCTGGTTGACCTTATTGGAATTGACCGATTTTATTGCCGTGGCCGAGTCCACCCCTGGGCCATTTGCAGTCAATATTGCCACCTTTGTCGGGATGGAAATGGGCGGGCTTGCGGGAGCCCTGATGACAACCACAGCGGTGGTGCTGCCCTCGTTTATCATTATTCTTTTTATTGCCAAGGCATTTACCAATTTTCAGCAGAATAAATGGGTTCAGGGTGCGCTTTATGGAATGCGGCCGGTAGTGATTGGTTTGATTGCCGCGGCGGTTTGGTTGCTGATGGTCAGCGGGTTTATTATCAAGGGAGCCGAAATTCACGCGGTGAGCGATTTTTTTGCCAGTCTTCACTATCTGGAAATTATTATTTTTATGATTGGCAGCTTTGTTTATTTCCGGTTTAGACTACATCCGATAAAATTAATCCTGATTTCTGCGGGCTTGGGGATGGTATTTTTCGGAGTATTGCCGATGTTATTTAATGGGTAGGAGCTAGTAGATCTTAATTATTTGATAGAAATCAAACAATTCACCTCATCACATGATCATCACAAGCGTGCGATAAACTAATTTAAATGACACAAAGATGTCATAATCGTCTGTTATGATTATCAAAAAGGAGGGATTGTGATGACTGTTATCATTAACGTATTAACGGCCTGGTTAAGTGTTATTTTTGCATTTTTACTGACGATCATCTATTTACTACGAATTGTCAATAAGGGACAAAGAAAAAATAAATATATCACCAGGATCAACCGAAAGCTGAGAAATTCACATAAAACGATGGGCATTGCTTTTGTGATCACCGCCTGCATGCATGGTTTTTTTTCCTCAGGTGCGATTTTGTCATTTAATTTTGGAACCCTGTGCATGGCGATGGGGGTATTGCTGGGATTAACCTATCTGCTGAGAAAATTGTTGCCGGGAAAGTGTAGCTGGATCAAACCGCATCGTTGGTTAACGGTAGTATTGATCGTCTTTTTTGGTATCCATCTCTGGGAAGTTGGCGGAATTATGGGACCGGTAGTTTTTTTTAACAGTGCCTTAAAAGAAGTGGAGATGCAAGTTGCGAATTTGTGTGGAACTCAAACAGTAACAGCAAGCGAAGTGGAGGATCAAACAGAGTTGGTAACGGCAGAAAGTTCAAGCCCGGCTGAAAGTACACCGACATTAACGGCGGATGCAACTGTCACCGATACGGTAGTTAGCAAGGCTAATCTATTTTTGGGAAGCGTCGATTTGAAGGATGGTAGCTATATCGGAGTGGCAGAAGCTTATGGCCCGGAGCTGACCGTTAGTGTAACGGTAGCAGAAAATGTGATCACCGATGTTTTAGTGGTCTCCCACAACGAGAACAATGTGAAATATTACGGCAAGGCCATCGATGCGGTGCCGGCAGCGATAATCGCCGCCCAGACCCCGGTAGTTGATGCGATTTCAGGAGCAACCTATACTTCAAACGGGATTATGCAGGCCGTCATCAATGCTCTGGCGCCAGCGGTGCTTTCTGGAACATTACCCAGTCTGTAAAATTTCAGATGGCTTTTGTAAATTAACGTCTTGACAAAAATGTGAAATCAAGATATCATTTTTCAGTCAACGAATAATGTTTTAATGATGTTATCAAACGTTCAGACACCCATACCCTTAGATTTGCCGACAAAGTCAAATTTAAAGGTATGGGTGTCTTTTTATATGCAAAAACATGTGCTAATTTTAAAAGAAAAGGGGTAATACTATTAATAGGAAAATAGATGAATATTGGAGAAAGAGGCGATTACTGATGAAAGATAAGATTTTTGGTGTTTTACAGCGAGTGGGACGTTCGTTTATGTTACCGATTGCTTTGTTACCGGTAGCCGGACTGCTTTTGGGGATTGGCGGGTCATTTACGAATGTAACCATGCTGGAATCCTACAATCTGATGGGGGTTATGGGTCCGGGAACGATTATAAATGACATTCTCAGTATCATGCTTGCAGCCGGTAATATTATCTTTGCCAATCTGCCGGTTATCTTTGCCATGGGTGTTGCCATCGGGATGGCTAAACAGGAAAAAGCCGTGGCTGCGCTGGCTGGTGTGATTGGATTTTTAGTCATGCATGCGGTAATTGGGGTGCTGATAACCATTACCGGAACCTATACGCCAGAAAGCCTGCAAACCGCTAATGATCTGGCACGGTTGGCAGTTGAGAACAGCGGCATTGCGATGGTTCCGATTGTCGCAAATAAGATCTTGCCAAGCGGTTCAATCGCGGCGGTGGTTGGCATTACCTCGCTACAAATGGGTGTATTCGGCGGGATTCTGGTTGGCTTGGTAACCGCCGCCCTTCATAACCGCTTTTACAAGGTCGAGTTCCCGCCAGTCGTATCATTTTTTGGCGGCACCCGTTTTGTCCCGATTATTACCGCCCTGGTCTTCTTATTTATTGGTGGACTTATGTTCTTTTTATGGCCATTTATTCAAAATGGTATTTATGCCATTGGCGGTTTGGTTATTGCATCGGGATATTTTGGTACCTTCATCTATGGCTTTATCGAACGCGCCTTAATTCCCTTTGGCTTGCACCATGTTTTTTATCTGCCATTTTGGCAAACCGGCCTGGGAGGCTCGATGGTTGTCGATGGGGTATTAGTTGAAGGGGCTCAGAACATCTTTTTTGCGCAATTGGCCAGCCCTGATGTCAGCCACTTTTCAGTGGAAGCTACCCGTTTTATGTCGGGTAAATTTCCGTTTATGATTTTTGGATTACCAGGAGCCGCATTGGCCATGTATAAATGTGCCAAAACCACGAAACAAAAGGCGGTTGGCGGCTTATTGATATCAGCGGCGCTAACTGCCATGATTACCGGCATCACCGAACCAATTGAATTTACCTTCTTATTTGTCGCCCCCTTTTTATATGTCATCCATTGTGTCTTTGCCGGCTTGTCCTATATGTTTATGCATATCCTCAATGTTGGGGTTGGAATGACCTTTTCAGGTGGGATTATTGACCTCGCGCTATTTGGTATCTTGCAGGGAAATGCCAAGACAAACTGGATATATATAGTCCTTGTCGGACTTGGTTACTTTGTGCTCTACTACTTTTTATTTAAGATCTTGATCAATCAATTTAATCTCAAAACCCCGGGACGGGAGGAAGAAGATGAAGAAACTAAGCTCTATACCCGGGCAGATTATGATAAAGAAAAAAACAAAGGCCAGGAACAGGACGTTGAATCTGGTGACTCTGGATCGGCGATGATTGTCAATGGGTTAGGTGGGAAGTCAAACATCAGTGATCTGGATTCATGTGCAACCCGGCTTCGCGTGACGGTGTTGGATGGGGAAAAGGTTGATGAAAAAATTCTCAAACTATCCGGCGCCCTAGGAGTCATTCAAAAAGGAAATGGGGTTCAGGTTATTTACGGACCCAAGGTCACAGTGATAAAATCCAAATTGGAAGAGTATTTGGAAAGTCCGCAAAGTGATAGCGAAGCTGTGATCCCGATCGTTGAGAAATTGCCAGAAAAAGAGCAAGTACCTGAAACGGAAGACGGTAAAGCTAAAACCCAGGAAATTTTTGCCGCTCCGATTGACGGTGATTTACAGAGCATTACCGCAGCGCCAGATGAGGCCTTCAGCAACAAAATGGTCGGCGATGGGATTGTGATGTTCCCCACTGGTGAGACCATCTATGCCCCGTGTGATGCCGAGATTACGGTTGTTTTTCCGACCAAACATGCGATTGGACTGACCGGTTTAAATGGCACCGAAATACTCATTCATGTCGGTATTGATACCGTTAAACTGGACGGAAAGGGCTTTGATGTTTTTGTAAAAACCGGGGATCAGGTTAAAAAAGGTGATCGATTAATGAAGGCCGATATGGACTATCTTGCCGACCATGCGCCCTCATCGGCGATCCCGATTGTGGTGACTAACTTAACTGAAGATCAAAAGATAAAGCTGATTAAAACGGGTGCTATTAAAAGCGGTGAAGAGGCCTTTGTGATTGAATCCTGAAACGTGGGCAGCCGGACAACAAGGCAGATCAAATCAGTGCAATCGGATGGTTCGAAATAGTCGACAGTTACCAAAAAATCTGTCAGTTCGCATGTTGCTGGTTAAGCTAAAGATTTCCATACACCAGAGCTTTGCTTAACATAACATGACTTATTCTATACAGGAGGAAGAAAGATGAAATTTGAATTAAGAGATTGGAAACTGGATGATGCGGAAAATCTTGTGCGTTATGCCAATAACCCCAAGGTGGCCTGTTTCTTAAGAAATTCGTTCCCATCACCCTACACATTGGACGATGCCCATCGGTTTATTGATATGTGCATGCACAAAGACCATGCAAAACAGTCAATCAAAGCGATTGTCATTGACAATGAACCGATTGGTTCGGTGGGATTGATGATTCAGGATGATGTCAGCTGTAAAAGTGCCGAACTAGGATACTGGCTGGGCGAACCCTTCTGGGGAAAAGGGATTATGACCAAAGCCATTATTCAAACCTGTGAAAGTGGTTTCGCTAATTTTGATATTTTCAGAATTTATGGCCGCCCCTTTGTCGACAATACTGGTTCCCGGAAAGCGCTGGAAAAGGCCGGATTCCAACTGGAAGGAATTTGCAAGAAAGCGATCTTCAAAAATGGAAAGATAACCGATTATTGTATGTATGCTTTGATTAAATGAAACAGAAAAGTGAAACAGAAAAGTGAAAAAGAAAAGTGAAAAAGAAAAGTGAAAAAGAAAAAAAGATAAAAGATGCTGGATGAGTAAGAATCATCCAGCATTTTTTTTAACTACATCATCCCAATCGCTTCCATCGGGCAGGCTTTGGCGCAGCGGGTACAGCCGGTGCAGCGGTAGTATTCATCGAGCACCGGGTAGGCTTTCTGGTAGCGGTCGATATCGGTTTTGCGCAGGGCAATGCAGCTCAGCGGGCAATCGCCAGCACAGATACCACAAGCCATGCAAGACTCATAATCGATGACGGGTTTTTTCTTATCAGCCATGGGTTACGCCCTCCATTTCCAGATCGCAGAAGCCCAGGTCAGAAAGGGCGGTTTTAGTGGGGATACCGGTTTTTTTGTCCCAGCCCATAAACTGGTAGTGAATGCTCATCATTTCATCGATATTAAAGTGTTTGCCTTTAAGGGGACCAGCGGTTAAGGGCGGGTGGCCGCCAAGACGCTGATTCATCTTAAAATCGCGGGGGTTGATTCCTTCCCGGATATTAAAGGCCTGGCGCAGGGTTTGCATCCGCAGTCCGATGGTCATGTATTCGTTGGCGGTTTTTTGCCAGCCGGTGGCAGCGTTGAGATAATCAAAAAGCTTAAAATGATTGAGTCCGCTGACCAGGGCAAAAAAACAGCCGCCGGAGCCATCAAGAATCTGTTTGATACAGGCATTAATCATCGATTTCAGGCCGACCTGATTGGTGGCTTCGTATTCGTCGTTTTTATCTTCGCCCAGCTTGACCTTGGGAGCCCAGCTGACATCCTCCCAAATCCGCATGTAGGTGTAATAACTGCCGGCGCCGATGGTGTGGCGGCCGGGGGTGGGGTCGCAGCAATAGTGGATGCCGAGGATCGGGTCGAGCCGGGGATCATGCATGCCCGGTTCCTGTCCACCGGCGTGGATCGCCAGGGGTGCCGATTCAATACCGAGGATGGCGCTGGCTTTTTTAACACCGTGCTGTAGAATTGCGCCAAAGCCGACCCCGGCAATCATTTGTTCAACCAGGGTGATGATGGCTGGGGCATTGCCCCAGGTCAGATCCAGTCCGCCGGTGACTTCCTGGCTGAGCCAGCCTTTTTCGTAACACTCCATCGCAAAGGCGATGGTATTTCCGGCTGAGATACTGTCCATTCCGCCCCGGTTAAGGAGTTCGTTGATTATAAAAATGGAATCCCGGTTCTGGTTTAACAGCAGTGACCCAAAGGCGGCGACGGTTTCGTACTCCGGTTTATGGGTGTGGGGAAAACGGCCTTTGGAGATGCCGCTGATATCGCAGACCCCACCGCAGCCAATCACGCAGGAATAGCAGTGATACTTTTTGGTTTCGTGCTTTTGGATCCGGTCGGGATTCATATGACGATAATTGCGATAGGGAAAATCCGCCACCGAACCCTTCCAGTTTTTGACCGGGGTATCGCCCATGGTGATACCCATGGTGTTGGTAAAGCCAGTGCCCCATTTTTTGATGATCGCCGTTGATAACATGCCGTCAATCGGAATCGCCTTATCGGTAGCGACCATCGATCTGCCCATCATCGGTAGCATCGCCCCGGTGGCCATCGCGGGCAGATTAGCGGCCTTGACTTTTTTGGCATAATCCTGACTGATCGCTTTGATAGCCAGGGAGTCATGGGAACGGATCATTTTTGAACCCGCCAGGACGACGGCCTTTAGTTTTTTTGATCCCATCACGGTGCCGACTCCTGAGCGAGCCGCCATCCGGCCGCCGTCGTTGGAAATCCCGGCGATCAGGGACTGATGCTCGCCAGCCGGGCCAATGGCGGCTATCGCCAGTTTTTTATTAGCCGTGATCATCTGATTAATGGCGGCTTCGGTTTCGACTGTGTCAAGACCCCAGAGATCAGCGGCATCGCGGAGCTGCGGGCCGGCATTGTCGATCAAGAGCATTTTAGGGGTAGCCGCCTGACCCTTAAAAAAGATCCCGTCATAGCCGCTTTGTTTGAGTGCCGGCGAAAAGGTGCCACCGCAATTGGCATCACCAAAGCCGCCGGTCAGCGGCGATTTGGTGACGGCCAGCCAGCGGCCGGTCATAAAAGAGCCGGTGCCGGTCAGGAGGCCGCTGACAAAACCGAGGATATTATCTGGTCCCAGGGGATCGGCTCCGGGGGGCAGATATTTATATAAGATATAGGCACCCAGGCCGACCCCGGAAAGAAAATGCTCGTAAATTGTATCAGGGATGCTAATTTCGTCGAAGGTGGAATTGGTAAGATCCACCATTAGTATTTTTCCGCAATAACCTTTCAAAAAATTACCTCTCATCCTCCAGCAAGGGGGAGTATAAAACTGATCACATCTCCATCTTTTAACTGGGTACTTAATTTCACCCGTTGGTAGTTGACGTGGCAAATCACCAGGGGCTGTAACAACAGGGGAATTTTGAGCCGGCGGTAAACAGTCGCCAGCCGGGCTCCTGGGGGCAGCACCATCATGCCATCCTCATCCAGAACGGAGAGGTTGGCAAATGGTGGCGGATAGACCTGAATTTTCATCAGACCGTGGAAGCTGTTTTGGGACAAAGCTTAATCAGGATCTCAGAGCATTCCTGAATATTCATAATCCGGGGAACCGGGTAGGTTGGATTTCCTTCTTTGAGAATTCGTTTCGTCAGCTCGGGAATGTCTTTTTCTTTCAGGGCATAAATCGTGGTAGGAATGCCCATACTGGTATTCATTGCTTTTATTTTTTCAATCAAGAGATCAGCCAGCGTTTCATCGTCATTCATGGCTTGTCCCAGACCGGCATAGAAAGCCAGTTCAGCCAGTTTTTTTGCGGCGGACTGTTTTGAAAATTCAAGAATATAAGGCAGAATAATGGCATTGGCCAAACCGTGGGGAACACCGTAAAAGCCGCCCATGGCGTGGGCGATGGCATGGACATAGCCAACATAGGCACGGGTGAAGGCCAGTCCGGCATCAAAGGAAGCCTGAGCCATTTTTAGCCGCAGCTCCAGATCATCGCCATGGTGATAGGTGTTTTCCAGGTTGTTAATAATAATTTCAGTGGCATTCAAGGCTTTTTCTTTGACAAAGCTGGTGTCGTATTTTCCGATATAGGCTTCCACTGCATGGGTCAGGGCATCCATCCCGGTGGTGGCAGTCAGCGAAGGTGGCAGACCCACCGTCAGCTCCGGGTCAAACACCGTCGCCAGAGGTACTAGCTTGGGATCGTTGATGGCAAATTTCTCGTGGTTTTTAACATCGGTGATCACGGCACAGATGGTTGCCTCGGAACCGGCTCCTGAGGTCGTCGGGATGGCAAAAAATGGCGGCAGCCTATGGGTCAGTTTAAAAAGCCCGCGCATTTTTTCGATGCTTTTGCGATTGGTGACCTTGGCTGCTATGATTTTGCCGCAATCAATTGAAGAGCCTCCGCCAAAGGCCACTACCCCCTGGCAATTGCTGCTGTAATACAGGGCTAGCCCATCTTCGACATTTTCAAAGGTGGGGTTGGGTTGAACCTTGTCAAACACAATCGCATCGATGCCGTTAGTTTCCAGGGCGCATAAAAAAGAATCCAGTAAACCCATTGAATAAAGCGGTTTGTCGGTCACTACCAGAACTTTGGTGACCCCTGAAATGGTGATGATTTCGGGAAAGCGCCGTACCATCCCAGCGCCCTGAAGAACTGGGGGAATCGGCAACGGCAACACCTGGGCGACTTGCTTCATCACAAACTGGGAACTACGGTAAGGAAAATTTTGAAAGCTCTTAAGTACACGTTGCATGACGTAACCTCCATTTTGCATTACAATCATTGCACTGGTAAAATAATTTAGGATCCATAAGATTACCTCTTTTCGAATTCATTTGGATTAGATATAACTATTGATTAACGCCTGGACATCGCTTTGATTAATCTGCTTATCAACTAGCGGAACCTTATCAAATAGTTCCGGGTGTTTAGCAGCGTAGGTTGGCGCCTGTTCCCGATAGAGGATACCGATTGGGATGGTGTCGCCAAATTCCATCGCTTTTTCAAGCGCTGCCAGTTTATTGGTGGCGTCATAGCCTTCGTCAAGTGGCTTAACCCGCTTTTTGTAGTAGGCAAAGGTGTTGGTCTTGTTAAAGCTGACGCAAGGCTGGAGGATATCGACCAGGGCGTAACCGGGATGCTGAATGGCGGCTGTCATCATCTCGGCCAGATGTTTCTTGTCGCCAGAAAAAGAACGCGCCACAAAGGTAGCCCCGGCGGCAATCGCAATCAGCAGCGGATTGAAGCTTGCCCCCAGATTACAGGGGTTGCTGTTATCGGTGAGGTCGCAGCGATTCGAGGTAGGCGAGGGTTGCCCCTTAGTCAGACCATAGATCTGATTGTCGTGAACAAAATGGGTGATGTCAACGTTGCGACGGATATTGTGGAGAAAGTGATTGCCCCCTTCGCCATAGGAATCGCCATCGCCGGTATTGACAATCACGGTCAGGTCATCGTTGGCAATTTTAATGGCAACTGCTGCTGGCAGGGATCGGCCATGGAGACCGCTAAAGCCGTTGGCGGTGATGTATTGGTTTGTTTTGGCGGCCTGGCCAATACCACCGACCAGGACAACCTGATGAGGTGGTCTTTCCAGCTGGTTTAAAACACCGGTCAGGGTTTCGATTATAGCGAAATTACCGCAACCTGGGCACCAGGCTGTTTCATAGTTAGTGAATGCTGGTTTGCTCATATCAGAAACCTCCCTTAAAATTTTTAATGCCGGTTAAAATATCGTCGACCGATAATTGGCGGCCATCATATTTGAGAATACTGTGTTCGCAGCTGATCAGGGTTTCTTCCCGGATCAGTGAAGCGAGCTGGCCGGTGGCATTTTGTTCGACGTTGATTATTTCCATCACTTGATCACAAAAATGCCGGAGTCGTTCGGTCGGCAGCGGGTAAATATCTCCGAAAAGCAGGGCGCCGTAGTTTTTTTCTTCCTGATTGAGGATGTCGACGGCTTCTTTAATCGCGCCACTGGTGGAACCAAAGCCGACCAGTAGTGATTGACATTGCTGCGCCCCCCAAAACTCTGGTTCGATCAGTTCTTTTTTTAATCCTTCCAGCTTGTGCATCCGTTTTTGCACCATCTGATTGCGGACGGTAGCAGATTCGGTAATCTGACCCGATTCATCATGCTCATCGCTATCGACCCGCACCAGGGCTTCTGATTTTCCTGGGATGGCTAGCGGTGAAATGCCGTTTTCGGTCAGGGCGTAGCGTTTATAGGGGTGATCTGGGGTCGGAACCGGAGCTTCTGGTTCGTCGTAATGGACAATTTCACTGGCGTTAAGAATCGGGATGGTGGTGGTCGAATCAGCCAGGTATTGATCGCTTAAGAGAATCACCGGAATTTGATATTTTTTTGCCAGCGCCAGGCTCCGAGCGGTCTGGTAGAAGCAATCAGTATGATCGCGCAAGGCGATAACCATCCGCGGGAATTCCCCCTGGGAGGCCGAGATGACAAATTTTAGATCGCTTTGTTCGGTTCGCGTCGGAAAGCCAGTAGCCGGTCCGGGACGTTGGACGTCTACCGCCACCAGCGGAATTTCGGCGATGCCAGAAAAGCCCAAGGCTTCGACCATCAGTGAAAAGCCACCACCAGAGGTGCCAGTCATCGCAGTGGCTCCGGCGTAAGAGGCACCGATAGCCATGTTGATGGCGGCAATTTCGTCCTCGGCCTGTTCGACAGCGATCGCCATGGTGCTGCTATGCGCATTAAAGAAGTCTAATAGGCTGGTTGATGGGGACATTGGGTAGGCCGAGTAAAAACGCAGTCCAGCTGCGACAGCGCCTAAACCAATTGCGTTATTTCCCGATAACATCAGGTCTTCCGAGGTTTCGATCAGTGGCAAATCATAATGCGATTCCAGTAAATCGTAGCCCTTGTTGATGGCGCTTAAGTTGATCTCGACCAGATCAGCCCGGAGGTTTGACTTAATAATTGCAGCGGCATGATCAAGGGGGATATTAAAGAGCTTAAGCAAGGCTCCGGTGGCCACGCTGTTGATCACTTTGGGATTTCCAAGATCGGTGGCGATCTTTTTAAAGGGTAATTTAATCGCCCGGAAATCGTCAATCGCTAAGGCCTCGTCACATAAAATAAAACCATCATAAGAAAGCCGGGGCTGGTGTTCCTGATAGCTTTTTTCATCAACGGTAAAGATTCCGTCGAGGGTATCCCGGTGGGCATGCAGCGGTTGGTCGCCAAAGCGGATCTGGGTAAAATTATGGCCACCTCTTACCCGCGACATAAAATCACGGATCGTAAAAAGATGACAACCCGATTGTTTCAGCATTTTTTCTAGAAGACCGGCCATTGTTTCAATGCCATCTCCGGCGGCTCCGCCTAAAAGTATATTATACAAACTGAACCCTCCATTCAAAATAAGATAGCCAAGGATAATCATGGCTTAGTTGTTATTTACCCAATTAATGGCATTTTCATCTTTCTTAAAGGATTTATTTTTTCTTGTCAATTATAAATTAATAGGCTATAATAATGAAGTCGTGCTAGACGGAGAGTTAGCGGTGCTTTGTAACCTGCAACCCGCTGTAGCAGGGTTGAATTCCCCATCGAGGCGCCAAGGTTTGAGGTCTGCCAGAGGAAAGTAGCGTTGAGAGTTGGACCCTTCGCAATAGAAACTTATGAACCCCGTCAGGTCAGGAATGAAGCAGCGGTAAGTAAGACCTTCTATGTGCCGGAGGATCATCTGATTTGAGCTAACTGCCTGTGTAACGCTTGGAAGTTGGTAGTCGAAGTGGGGTGCACGACAAAAAAAGTCTATTGAATGCCAGACCGAGTCTGGTATCCGATAGACTTTTTACGTTGCTGCAAAATTAGGATACTTAATGGTCATCATGGAATAAAAATTAGCGATGACCTGTCATTCAATAATTATTCTTGCTATAATGAAAAACGAAAGCGTTGATGTGTGTGACTTCCGATAGACGGACAGAATAATTTAAAGAATGTGAGGAAAAAACCGATGCGATTTTTTCAAGTCAAGCCAGCAATTTATTATGGGGAAGGTGCCCTGAAACAAATAGAGAAACATAATTTTAAAAATGTCTGTATTGCCACCGACCAGGGGATGGTCAAGTTTGGTCTGTTAAAAAAATTAACCGATGAACTGGACGTTAAAGGCATTAGCTACCACGTTTTTGCCGATATTGAATCCGATCCCTCGACTGAAATTGTCGAAAAAGGACTGATGCATATTATTATGAACAAGCCTGATGCCCTGATTGCCCTCGGTGGCGGATCAGTTATTGATGCCGCCAAGGCGATAATTTTTTATTGCGTGAATTTCAAACGGATCTTTTTTGAAGATCGCTATGTTCATAAACCGACCTTTATCGCCATCCCGACGACCGCCGGAACTGGTTCTGAGGTAACCGAATACGCGGTGATCACTGATAAACAGAAAAATACCAAGATTCCCTTAACCGATATCCTGATGATGCCAGACGAGGCGATTCTTGATCCTAGCCTCATTGAAAGTGTCCCAGCCAGCGCGACAGCAGCCACCGGAATGGATGTGATGACTCATGCCATTGAAGCCTTTATTTCCACCAATAACAATCCCTTTTCCCGCTGTTATGCCAATAAGGCGGTGGAACTGGTCTTCCGTAGTCTCTACCCGAGTTATCTCAATGGCTCCGATCTTGAAGCCAAGGGCAGTATGCAGATTGCCTCCTGTATGGCCGGGATCGCCTTTAACAGTGCCGGTCTGGGCATCACCCACAGTATTGCCCATGCTTTTGGGGCGATTTTTCATCTGCCCCACGGCCTCGCCAATGCGATTGTCCTGCCCTATGTGATCAAATTTAACGGTCAGGATGAACGGGTGCAGCATCAGTATGCTCGGTTGTTAAGCGGTTCCGGGATTCTAAACGTCTCTGGCGATGCCACCGAAACCCTGTATAGCAGTGTAGTGGCACTCAGTGCGTCACTAAATATCCCGACTTCGCTTAAGGCTTCAGGCGTATCCGAAGCCGATTACCTCAGTGCCCGGCAAGAAATGCTAGATAAGGCCATGGCCGATATCTGCACCACCACCAATCCGGTGGCCGTGACCAGAGAAACCATGCAAGGCGTGATGGATCAGGCTTATTACGGTAGCTAAGATAATTGTATAATAGACTATAATTTTGATACATGCGTCCCGGTGCTTTGCGCCGGGGCTTTATTTTTGTTATAATGAAGCCTTGAATGATAAGTATAAAAGATAGGAAAAGAGGGTAAGGGATGATTATGACACTTGTTTTTTATGGTTTGGCCGCCATTGGACTGATTTTTTCCTTGGTCAAAAGCAGAGAAAATACGATCCTGGCACTTAAAAAAGCCTGGAAGGCTTTTGCCAACATCATGCCGCAATTTCTGGGGATTATTCTATTAATCGGGATTCTGCTGAGCATTTTGTCAGCCCAGCAGATTTCCCGCTTGATTGGTGCGGATTCTGGCTGGATCGGGGTGATCATTGCTTCGATAATCGGTTCGATTACCCTGATCCCCGGTTTTGTCGCCTTTCCATTGGCGGCAGCGCTGCTAGAAAATGGCGCTGGTTATATGCAGATTGGGGCTTTCGTATCGACGCTGATGATGGTCGGGGTTGTAACGATGCCAGTGGAGTTTCTCTATTTTGGTAAAAAAGCGACGCTGTTAAGAAACGGCATGGGTTTTGTCTTTTCGATTCTCGTTGCGATTGTTATGGGGGTTTTATTATGATCAATAAGAACCGCAATGAAATAATCAAACGCTATCGTTTTTTGATTGCGATGCTGGTCATTACGCTAATTATATTGGCCGTTAAACCAGCCTTGGGGATCGAGATTTATGGGCGGGCGTGGAGTAATATTCTGGGGATGATGGCCGTGCTACCGCCAATCTTTATTTTAATCGGGCTGCTGGATGTCTGGGTAAAAAAAGAAACAATGGTTAAATACATGGGCAAAGATTCTGGCATCATCGGTATTCTGCTGGGCTTTTTTCTCGGATCAGCCGCCGCCGGCCCGCTATATGGTGCCTTTCCGGTGGCCGCGGTGTTTCTCAATAAAGGCAGCCGTCTGGCCAATGTATGGATCATTGTCGGAGCCTGGGCCTCGATGAAAATTCCGCTGTTACTCTTTGAGGTATCATCGATGGGCATCAAATTTACGTTGATTCGTTTTGTGATGGACGTGTTTGGGGTATTGGTGATTGCCTACAGCATCGAGAGCATCCTCACCGATGCCGATGAGCGCCAGATTTATGAACTGGCCAGAAAGATGAGTCAATAGATTAAAGATGGGGCAGCGACATAAAGAGACACCCCTTCATTGCTGAGGGGTGTCTCTTTAGGTGATACATTTGCCGCAAGAATTAATAAAAAAATTACAGTGAGGCAGCTAAGCCAAATAGTGCAACTAGCGCGATAACGGCAAGAACGGTAAAAACGATGTTGATAATAATCAGTACCAGACCGATGGTTTTTCCGGTTTTGGCTTTTTTATTATCGGGATCAGCAGCGTATTCTTTTTTTCCGTAAACAAAAGCCAGGATTGCGGTAACCAGACCAGCGAGGCTGACAATTGATGCAATGGTGCTCAGGCCAACAAAACCTTAAATAATGTTGACGCCAATACAGATTAAAGAAATCATACCGAAGGTGAACCCCTTCATTCCATCTTCAAAACTCATAACATTTCTCCTTCCCAATTTCAAAATTATTGATTAGCTAAATTATACCCGAAAAGCGGGATCATAAACAACCAGTCTCACTGAAAAAATGAAAACTTTACAAGAATATAGATGTTTTTTGAATGTTTCACCCAAAAATGACGAAACAATACCAGACAGCGGGCGACCTAACGGCGTTGATGATCGCCACTAGATAAAAAAGTGCCTACGGCACGTCAACACCCCTGCCCCTCAATCTTGAGGGGTTTTTTGGTTTTCTTTATCTTTGATTTGTTGTAAAATTAAAGCATGAGTATTTTACAGCATATTTTTTCTGATTATTATGACCTGATT
>JAHIQT010000142.1 GCA_018903255.1 Bacillota bacterium
CCCAACATGCTTTTTCATATATTTACTGACATGGTGATAAAGATACTCGGCCGTATCGGCAAAGGCGGTGAAGATAATCACCTTTTTATTACCGTGATTGATCGGATTCGCCATCTTATTTTTGAGCACTCTAAATAATTCCTGGAGTTTACTGTCATGTTCCGGGGTGATGTCCCCAACCATCAAGGCCAGAATTTCCAGAACTTCACTGTCTTTGGCAAGATTAGCCCGCCAGGATTTATAATCCATATCGGCCAGATCAATTTTTACTTTTTTGCCAATGGTAAAAAGATCATCGTTATTTTGGTCATCCTCGTCATAATCCTGTCGGTTATCGAGTTCAGTTAGGTTGAGGATGGTCTTATCCTGTTTTTTGAAATGATCAATTTTGTCAATCGTCCCGTTAATTAATGCTTCCATTCGTTTTAGGGTAAGATTAAAGGAATGCACCGAGCTTTCCATCCGCTTCATCAAATTGATGGCGGTGAGCCGGCGGATGCCCTGTTCCCGGTTTGCTTGGGTAAAACCAATATTGACCTTGTTGTCTTCGTACAAATCGGCGTATTTATCCATTTTACTGGGAAGGATGAATTGGGAGGGGGTATAAATGCTTAAGTTCAGGAGCATCAGCTGTTCAAAGATTTCATTGTAGTTGATGGCATCTTTTATATCGGTCAGTGGGGGTCTTAAAGACAGGGGTTTTAAACGGGTGGGAAATTTTCCAATTTGGGCGGTATCATAATATTTTTCGATGTGTTTTCGGGAGCGGGCGATGGTAACGCTATCCAGTACTTCAAAAAAATCAAAGTCCAGCATTCGCAGCAGTCGATTAGTTGAACGTTCTTCGGCTTCGAATTTAGACCACTGGTTAAAGGCTTTCTGGGCATTTTTGAAAATATCATCAATGGAACCGCGGGTGTCCAGCTTTTGATCGATTAGGCTGGTATCCCCTTCATAGGCCAGCTGGAGCTGGTTTTTGAGATCGTTAAAGCGGTTATTGACGGGCGTTGCCGAAAGCATCAGTACCTTGGTTTTGACCCCTTTGCGGATCACCTTATTTAGCAGCCTTAAATAACGGTTCTCTTTTTCGTTTTCTTGGCCGTTTAGTTTGCCGCCATTTCTGAAGTTATGGGATTCATCAATCACCACCAGATCATAATTGCCCCAGTTGAGACGGTCCAGATCCAGACCGTTGGAACGCCCCCGGGTACGATTGAGATCGGTATGATAAAGTACATCATAACGCAAACGGTCGGCGGCGATGGGATTATTGAGATAATTATCTTTATAGGTATTCCAGTTATTGGACAATTTTTTCGGGCAAAGAACCAGCACCGATTTGTTACGGTTTTCATAGTATTTGACTACTGCCAGGGCGGTGAAAGTTTTACCCAGCCCGACGCTGTCGGCCAGGATACAGCCATTGTATTTCTCCAGTTTATTGATAATGGCCAGGGAGGCATCCTTCTGGAAATTATAGAGCATCTTCCAGATCTTGCTTTCTCTGAACCCGGTGGCGTCGTTGGGCAGGACGTCTTCGGTCATGTCTTCAAGAAACTCATTGAAAATATTGTAGAGGGTAAAAAAATAAATAAAATCCGGGGCATTCTCGTTATAGGCCGCCGTGATGTTTTCGATTACTTCTTCGGTAACGACCTGGAGTTTTGTTTGATCGTGCCAGAGGCTATCGAATAAATCAAGATAGGCTTTAGAAAAGGGGATTTCCGTTTTCTGAACCATACTGTAAGCATTATTGCCGCGCTCACAGCCCAGATCGACGGTGGTAAAACCGTTGATGGGCATGTAGCTTTTGTCATCCACATTGATGAAACCCATCATGTTTTCGTTGGTTTGATTTGACTTAAAAACCGCTTTTTTTTGAATCCATTCGGCGCATTCTTTGGCGATGGCCTTCTGGGACAGCTCATTGCGGAGTTTCACTTCAAATTCCGTGCCGTAGAGGCTGCGTTCCCGGGAGAGCCGGGGGATATAAAATTCCCGCTTTTCTTTTTTGGTCTTTTCGGTGGTAAAGGTGGGTGAGGTAAAAATAAAGCGCAGTTCATCAATATGCTTCAATTGTTTTTTTAGTTCCTCAAAAGCGTAAATTGAAAAGCAGGCGGCCGCAATGGATAACTTGCTGCCTTTATTTATTTCAATGCTCAGATCATCTTTTAGGGTCTTGCTTATATTATCGATCAGTTCCATCTCATTCATCTCCCCATTACTAAGCATGCACTTGGATCAGCTTCGTTTTGATAAAAACCAGCCCATATTTATTTATAACATGCCTTATTATTATACGCCTCTCTGTAACAAATGGCTATTACTAATTACAATTTTACGCCACGGTTATTCTTTTTAATCATTAGCTGATAGCAACTTAAAAAATTGTAATTGCCTTTTATCAGATGAATGGTTTAACTAAGAGGCACGATGAGAGAGCTAGCGTCGCGGGGCCACCCCTTCGAACGTAACACCAGCAAAATAAGTAAGCCCCGGGCAATGCTCTTTTTCGAAAATTGCTGGG
The DNA here is from genome assembly GCA_018903255.1 of Bacillota bacterium. GTDB lineage: Bacteria > Bacillota > Clostridia > Eubacteriales > Eubacteriaceae > Acetobacterium. The sequence goes on from JAHIQT010000142.1 coordinate 2,528, forward strand.
GCGTAGCCTCCGTATTGTTGTAATGACTGCTTGAACAGCCATAAGCGCTCCCTTAAGTATTCTCCCTTAAGTAACGATTAATTTAATTATAAACTTATTCTGTAGCAATTGTAAATACAAAGACAAATAAATATGCAAATAAATTGCAGCTTGTCTTATTAAAGTGCATTAAAAACTTGACATATGTAAACAAAAGCCAATATTTAAGCATAAGAGCCCCCCCATTCACCCCAACCCCTTAACCACCGCCGCCGCCTTCAACTCACAAAAGCTTACCCCCTGATAAACAAAACCCAGCTCCATGGGAAAGTCACGGCAATTTCTGGGCTTCACCGTCAGGGTCTGGTTGGCTGCTTGTGCCAGCGCCCCGATGCCCTGGTAAACATGGACGCACAGGTCAATCCCACATAGGGTAATGGCGGGATGCTGATTAAGCTGGTGGAGGGCTTTTTTAAGGGTCACCAGCTGGCTCAAATATTCCGCTGGACTGAGATCGCCATCATTTTCAGGCACCGTTTTATTTTTTGTCTTAATTTCCATCATTCTCTCCATTTCTGTTATTTTGCATTAACCTTTCCGGTAACTTTTTAGGTCAGTTAAGGCAACCTTTTATTTCTTGATTATAACAGCAGGCCTTTTAACAAAACAAGCCCTGCTGACCAGAAAGTGTATTTCAGCACAAATTGTGCGGTGGCGTTAGCACCAATTGTGCAATTAAAACACACGATTCGTGAATTTTTAAAAATACCGCTAGTCTTTTATTCTAGTTAAAGCCCACAAAATCCGGGTTTTAACCGATTTGTAAATGAATAAGGGCTAATTGGGCAAGTTATTGATAACACAATTTGTGCTATTGCAGACACTCAATAACAGATTTTGTGTTATTTTTGTTGCGTAAATACATTTGTCGTTCAAAAAAAATTCTGATTTTTATATTTAAGCTAGAGTTTCATTTTATTCATTTATGAAAATGTCTATAGAACGATCAACACCCATAAAGCGTGTTATTTCGCTATTTTAAAATTCCACTGTCAAACCGCACGAAGTGTGCTGAAATAACAAAGTTGCTTTTTTACTATTGCAATCATTAACTAAATAACTATAATTGATTTTAATGGAAAGGAGAAACGTGAATTAAAAGATATTTTAGGCGGCCATATTCATTATGAGAAAAACCATATCCAAATAAAAATTTGAAAGAGGAGAAAAAAATGACTATAAACCGAAAAGAAATAGGTTTAATATTGATGAAGTTGCGTGGTGATCGGACCCAGCGGGAGGTCGCAACGGCGCTAGACATTAGTGAACCGGCAATCCGACATTATGAGTCTGGCAAGCGGATCCCTAAGGACAATATCAAAATTAAGATTGCCAGCTACTACGGTAAGAAGGTCGATGAAATTTTTTTCGTTTGTTTGGAAGGCTTTGATGATGCGGTTGTGGATCAATGAGCGTTAGGCTAATTAATCCGATCAACCACCAGATATAAGCGCGGCCTCGCCCATGAAAGTTAATTTCATTACCGAGATCACCGGCTTTTATCGGTTTATTCAAACCAGGCAGTTAAGCAGCAATGCTCAGCTGCTCTGGTTTATGCTTTTCTGTTTGTGGAATTCAGCCGGCTTTCCCGATTGGTTGCAAGTCGACATGAAGCGGATGGCGCTGATGATCCAGGCCAATTCCCGTAGCACGGCCGAACGTGCCCGCAATGAACTGATTGCTGCCGGCCGGATCATTTGTGTCCGCGGCAAAAGTCGGACGCCCAATTGCTATCAGTTTGTGCTTTTTGCTAGCCAGCGCAGCGCTCAGCCGGACGCTAGCACCAGCGCGGATCAAATCAACCATCACAGCGGACATCAAGTCGCGCATCAAAAGCTAGCTGAAAAATGCCACCAGACCGCCAATTTTCAAATCGGTGCGGCGCAAGCTGGGGATCAAAGCGAAGATCACCTGCGACATCAAACGGCGCATCAACCGCTACACTTATATAAACTAAACAATCCTAAACTAAACAATATTAAAGCAAATCATAAAGAAAAAAGCGCCTACGGCCAATTTGGCAATGTCTTCTTGACCGCGTCAGAAATGGAGCTGCTAAAAGCTGATTTTCCCGATAGCTGGGAAGACTGGATCCGGCGGCTCGATCTCGGCAAGGAAAGCAAGGGCTATGTTTATAGCAGTGACTACGCCGCGATTCATAGCTGGCAGCAAAAAGAAGACCAGCAAGCCAGTGATCAGGCCTTCCAGGAATTGCTTGACGAATGGGAATTATTTTCGGGCTAAAGGATCTTAGCCAGTCGCTGGCGATCACAGCAAGAGTAAAAATAACAGTAAAAATAACAGTGAAAAATGGAGGAAACAATGACACAAGAATTATTTTTAGAAAACCATGGTCAATTGATTCAAAATACCCTGGTCAAGCACGAACAGGTGCGCGCCGAAGAGGCCCTATTAAAAGGCTTGAAAGAGAAACTCCACCGCAATCTGATTGACGCCGGCCTCGACCGGATCGTCACCGACGGTTTTAAAATCTTAATCGTTGGCGAGACCCGCAACACCGGGATCAACCTCAAGGCTGTTGAAAAGGCTGAGCCGGAGTTATACGTCCGGCTACTCAAGGACTATTTAAAGGTCACCCAGCGCAAGAGCTACGTCAAAGTAGAATACCTTTCCTAGCCCGATGCGACGCTATCTTAAAATTAACAAAGCGATCTTTTGCGAAAAGTATTGGCGTCGCGAAGATCGCCAGCGCGGTCTGCTGATCGAATCGGAGGCCTTCCCCGAGGCGCTCCGCTACGTCATCAAGGATCAGTCGCTGATTCTGCTTAGCGGTACTTATGGGATTTTCTGTTTTGATCTAACCGCCGCGCCAGCCTTGTTGGCTGAGCTATCGGCGCTTGTCGATTGCTATCAGGCCGATCGCGACTGCCCGCCGCCTTTACCCAGCAACCGCCCCAAAATGTTGATTGCGAATTAAAAGGACGGCAAGATACCGCACAAAGGGTGCTGAAATAACTGTGAAACATCTTGCGCAGAACCTTTTTTGAAAAAATCTGTCATAATGGCTTTAATAACAAAAGATTGGAGGTCAACATGGAAAAACCAATTAAACGGTGTCCCATCTGTGATGGGGTCTGCCAGGTTAGTGGCGAAAGCAAAGCCTATGCGGTAAGCTGTCATTTTTGCGGCAATGTCTCGCCAACCAAAACAAGCCGGTCAGCCGCGATCACTTGCCACAACAAAATTGGCTACCGGTCACGATAAGTATGCAACCAGAGCAGGTTTTTGACCGTTCAACAGGTCAAAAATGGTTGTTACCATAACTGTACGCCGGTAATAATTACCTACTTGTCTTATAATAACTTTCTTCCAAACTCTCTATTACTCTTATTAACCCTTCTTGCAAGACTTTTGAGTAGTTGATACTATTCTTATCTGCTTTGACACTCAACCAGTAAGGGATTGTGCAATTTTTCTTTACTGCTCGATTATCAACCTTTTTACGATACTCAACAAAATCGACATCAACCAAAGTGATGATATCATCCTCTAACTCTTTTTCTGCTTTGACCGTTCCTGGTTCTGGAAGTGGTTTCCCCTCATCCTCTAAATCAATACCCATTAATCCAATCGCATCTCTTGCCATATAAATGGCATCGGTAATATCTGCACCTTGTGTGTTAATATCAAAATCAGGGATGGTAACAAAGTAACCATCTTCTTCTTTTGATAACACAACTGGATATGTATTTTTCATCTTGCTACCTCCAATCTACCTTAACTTGTACTTTTTAATGATCTTATTCGCAAGCCGTTCTTTAATGTCCGGGTGCCGTGGGATTGGCTCACTCTCAACCCCATTGGTATAGATATCATGATCTCCACCATGCCGTTTCAAATACCAGCCCTTTTCCTCAAGAAGTTTAATTAAAATACGTCGCTTCATTAATAACCTCAGTATACTTTTTGTTAAGATAATTATACGCATGATATGCGTATTTGTCAAGTGTAAAAAAGGAGCAACCCCTTTTTCGCAAAAAAATCACCCCGTTCCATTTAAGCAACCGGGGTGATGTCAGTAATATTATTTCGCTTTACGAACAGCAATTAAAAATCAGGCCTTTACTTTTTAAAATAGTCCAACCGTTCCAGCACTTTTTCCAGCGTTTCAACAAATTTCTTTTGTTTGTCCCGTTCGATTTGAACCACCTTTTCCGGCGCCTTATCGGTGAAGCCCTTATTGGCCAGTTTTTGAGTGACCCGGTCAATTTCCTGGTCGAGCTTCTTTTTCTCGGCTTCTAAGCGGGCAATTTCTTTTTCCTTGTCAACCAGCTCATCCAGGTTGATATAGATTTCCAGATCGTCAACCACCGCCGAAACATAGTTTTCCTGAATATCGGCCTTGCTTATCGGCAGAATCGTTGACACGGAGGCCAGCTTCTGGAAATAATGGAGCGATTCGGCCATCAAGGACAGGTGTTCCTGGTTACTTGAAATCAGGAATAACTGGGTCTTTTTGGCATTGGGGACATCCATTTCAGCCCGGATATTACGGATGCTGCGAATGGCAGCCATTAAAAACTCAACTGCCTTTTCGTCTTCGGGAAAGACCAGGCTGTCATCAAAGTGTGGCCAGGCCGCTACCATGATATCACCGGTGGTGCCAGGCAGGTAGCCATTAATTTCTTCGGTAATAAAGGGGGTAAAGGGATGGAGCAACCGCAGGATCGTATCGAGTACCACTCTGAGCGTATATTGGGCTGAGATCTTGGTCTGCTGATCTTCGCCATATAAGCGGGGTTTAACCAGCTCGATATACCAGTCACAGTATTCGTTCCAGGCAAAATCATAGATTTTTGAGGCGGCAATCCCCAATTCATACTTGGTCATATTGTGGTTGACTTCGGCCACGATGGTATTCATCCGGCTAAGAATCCACTTGTCGGTGTTCTCCAGATTGGCCAAAGCCTGATCTTTTTTGTCGACAATATCATCATCCAGATTCATCAGCACAAAGCGGGCGGCGTTCCAGATTTTGTTTAAGAAATTACGGCTGGATTCGACCTTTTCATCCTGCCAGCGGATATCATTACCAGCAGAATTCCCGGTGATAATGGTAAAGCGCAGGGCATCGGCGCTGTAGGTCTCAATTAGTTCTAGCGGATCAATCCCGTTTCCTAATGACTTGCTCATTTTACGGCCCTGGGAATCCCGCACCAGGCCATGGATATAGACATCTTTAAAGGGGGTTTGACCCATTTCAAAGAGACCCATAAAGATCATCCGGGCGACCCAGAAAAAGATAATATCATAACCGGTCACTAATACCGTGGTCGGATAGAATTTTTTTAAGTCGTCGGTCTGCTCTGGCCAGCCCAGGGTTGAGAAGGGCCATAGCCCCGAACTAAACCAGGTATCCAGGACATCTTCATCCTGGCTGAGCTTACTGCTAGCGCATTTGGGGCAGGCTGTCGGCGCTGTCTTGGAAACGATCATCTCCCCACAATCACCGCAATAATAGGCTGGAATCCGGTGTCCCCACCACAATTGCCGTGAAATACACCAGTCACGGATGTTTTCTAACCAATTATAGTAGATTTTATTAAAGCGGTCGGGGATAAAATCAGTCCCGTGGTTGCGTACCGCGTCCAGTGCCGGACCCGCTAGTTCTTCCATTTTGACAAACCATTGTTCGGAGGTCATCGTCTCCACGGTGGTGGCGCAGCGGTAACATTCCCCGACATTATGCTGGTGTTCTTCAGTTTTTTCAAGCAGATCGAGGGCTTCTAAATCCGTAAGTACCGCCTTGCGACAGTCATAGCGATCCATGCCGGCATATTTTCCGGCCAGTTCGTTCATGGTGCCGTCATCGTTTAGGACGCGAATTTGTTCGAGCTGATGGCGCAGGCCGACCTCATAGTCATTGGGATCATGGGCGGGGGTCATCTTAACCACCCCGGTGCCAAAGCTTCGATCGACATAGTCATCGGCGACAATGATAATTTCTTTGTTAAGTAAGGGCAGGGTTACGGTTTTGCCAATCAGGTGGGCATAGCGGGGATCCTCAGGATGGACAGCTACCCCACTATCGCCGAGCATGGTTTCGGGTCGGGTGGTGGCTACCACCAGATAACCATCCCCTTCGGTGAGCGGGTAACGGATGTGCCATAAATTGCCCTGCTGTTCGGCATACTCGACCTCGGCTTCGGAGAGGGCTGTTTTACAGGTGATACACCAGTTGATAATCCGGCTGCCCTTATAGATCAGGCCTTTTTCGTAGAGGTTGACAAAGGCTTCGTTAACGGCCTGGCTACAGCCCTCATCCATGGTAAAGCGTTCGCGACTCCAGTCACAGGAGGCGCCCAGTTTTTTAAGCTGGTCGGTAATCCGGCTTTTATAAGTCAGCGCCCAGTCCCAGGCGCGTTCTAAATAGGCTTCGCGGCCAATCTCCTGCTTTGTTTTGCCTTCTTCTTGGCGCAGCTTATCGACGACCTTAACTTCGGTGGCGATCGAGGCGTGGTCGGTGCCCGGCAGCCAGAGGGCGGCGTAACCATCCATCCGTTTGTAGCGGGTCAAGACATCCTGCAGGGTGCCATCAAAGGCGTGGCCCATATGGAGCTGTCCGGTGATATTTGGTGGTGGCATGACAATCGTAAAGGGCTCGCCAGCGGGATTGACTTCCGGCTTGAAGTAGCCTTTTTGCTGCCAGCTGGCATAGGTTTTATCTTCTACGGCTTTGGGGTCATAGGTTTTTGACATTTCTTTTTTCATTTTGCACCTGTTCTTCTTATTGGTCTTTGATTTCTTTGATCTTGTAAGGGTCTGCTTGCGGCTCGGGGAGTGCTTTGCGGGTGGTATAGTCGGCGATCAGGTTTTTGCAGAGCTCGATCGTTTTACTCATCGAGCGTTTTTGCGCTTCTTCTGACATATTCTCGGACATCCGCTTAATGATATATTTATTCTCAAACAAGAAATCTACCATCGAGGTCAAATCTTTGATCTTATCGACCTTGATGGCCATTCCCCCATCGACCAGGTAATCGGCATTTTCTTCTTCCTGGCCGGGATAATAAAAGGGAATGATCATCGGAATATTTTTGACAATCGCTTCGGTTGTGGTCAGTCCCCCGGGCTTAGAAATAATCGCATCGGACTGATCCATCAGCTCCGAGACATTATTAACAAAACCATGGATTTCGACAATTTTATCACTGGCCGCTTCTCTGGCATAGAGACTTTTGATTTCTTTTTGAATTTTGGCATTGTTGCCACAGACCACAATAATCTGGATCTTTTCTTTGACCTTGAGCAGCGATGAAAAGGCTTTTTCCATTTGTTTGCTGCCCAAACTGCCGGCCATCAAGAGGATTGTCCCAACCACATCGGAGCTCTCCTTTTTTTCGAGCCGGTTGTTTTTTAAAAAGGTCTGGCGGATCGGGATGCCATAGGGATAAATGATCTCCTCGGCAACGCCCTTTTCGACCATCGTTTGTTTGGTATAGTCACTGCCAACGACATAGGCATCGATCATTTTTTTGAGATAAAGGGTATGAATTTTATAGTCGGTCACGATCGATAAAACCGGGACATCAAAAGTATTATGTTCCTTCAGGGTGCCTAATACATTGGTAACAAAGGGATGGGTGGTAATAATTAAATCCGGCTTTCCGGAATTGATCAGGGGGACAATGTCAGGGTTCATAATCCGGGTCAGCACCTGAAAAACACCCTGCTGGAATTGATTCATATTATTAAACTGATTATACATTTGCTCATAGAGCTTGGGCACATTGACGACGATTTGCTCGTAGCCTTTGGTAATCAGCCGATCAAGGGTGACATTGGTTTCTTTAAAGGCATCATAAACATCGCACTGGTAGCCGACCTCGTCTAAGGATTCTTTTAAGGACTGGGCGGCTAAATTATGACCAGCGCCGGTTGAAGCGGTAAAAATAAACACTTTTGACATAGCGAACCTTATTCTTCGAATTCTTTCGTGAACTTATAGTTTACCCGCATCAGTTTTCCACCCATTACTTCTTCTTTTCTTTTTTCAACAAAATAGATGCCGCCAAAAACCATTAACATTCCTGCTGCAACGGCAGAAAATCCGATCAGTATTTTCTTTAACATAAGAATCCTCCATACTTCGATTTATTTTTTGAAACTGCGAAAGTGCCTTGAGCTTTGTTCGCTGCTAATTTTCTAAATTACTAGTCAATATTATTTCTGTGAGTCACTTAGGAAAATCGTTCCGATTTCTTGGCCATCCAAAATATCATAAAGGCTTTTACAGTCATCACCCGAAGCGATGATCACATCGATACCACAATCGGTGGCATATTTGGCTGCTCCCAGTTTGGTGATCATCCCGCCGGTACCCAGGCAGGAGGCAGACTTGCCGGCAGACTTCATAATCCGCTTATCGACGTGGTGAACGGTGCGGATCAGGCGGGCATCTTTATTGATGGCGGGGTTATCGTCATAGAGACCATCGACATCCGAGAGGATGATCAGTAGATCGGCACCGACTAAATCGGCGGTCATCGCCGATAAAATATCATTATCACCAAAACATTCTTCCTGGATTTCATCGGTGGCAATAGAGTCATTCTCATTGACAATCGGGATGATGCCGCTCTCGATCAGGGCGGTGAAGGTGTTCTCGGCATTATTACGCTTGATCGCGTGTTTAAAGACGTCTTTGGTCAGTAGAATCTGTCCAACGGTCTGATGGTATTCATCAAAAAATTTATGGTAGACCCGCATCAGCAAGCCTTGTCCGACCGAGGCCGCGGCCTGTTTCTGCTTGAGGGTTTTTGGCCGCTCTTTAAGCTTCATCCGGTTCATCCCGGCGCCGATGGCACCGGATGAGACCAGCACCATTTTTTTTCCGCTATTTTCAAGATCGGTCATTACCCGAGCGAGGATTTCCAGTTTCCGCAAGTTCAGGGTTCCGTTTTGATGGGTGACTGAGGTTGTTCCCATTTTAACCACAATGGTGGTCGCGTTTTTTATCTTTTCTCGCATCACATTCTCCTAAGCTGTGTATCCTAGTTCATTATTATATCAAACAATGGGAAAACATCAAACATTTTTTAGCTACAGCCGGTGGTGGTGCCGCAGTCCAGACATAATTTGCAGGTACCGTTACGCATCATCCGGTCGCTGCCACAATGGCTGCAGGTTTCGCCGTATAAGACTTCACCAGCGACGTCCTTATTGTATTCCGGGGTGCTGTGATCAGCGGGGCTGACGCTTTTAATCATGTTTTTTTGATTCATCAGGGTGAAATTTTTGGGTTTAACCTGACAATTAGAAAAATCGCCGTGTTCAATATCAATCACCTTGCTCATTAAATCAGAAATCGATGAGGCAAATTTAATATAGGGATGTCGTGAGACAAAACCGGATGGTTCGTATTTTTGACCCCTAAGCATCTTTGAGATCTGATCAGGTGGGATATGGTATTGGAGCATATTGGATATCGATTTAGACAAGGAGGCCAGCAGCCCTTTGACGACGGTTCCCTCTTTATCGGTCGAGACAAATATTTCAGCAATCCCGCCATCTTCATAAAAACCGATTGTGATATACAGCTCAATATCGCCGATTTTAGCGGCATGGGTACGGCTGAGCCGCATCCCTTCGGGACGAACCCGGTTAAGGGCGGTGTTTTTACCTTCTTTAACCAGCGTCAGTAATTCGGTATAGGAGTAGTCATCGAGTGCCTTATCCTGATCTTCGGCCATCCCTGAACTCAGTGGCTGGGAAGCCTTGCAGCCATCGCGATAAATAGCGATCGCCTTGGTGCCGGTGCGATAAGCCAGCAGGTGGATGTTTTCAACGTCTAGCACGCTTGCATCGTTGGGTAGATTAACGGTTTTTGAAACCGAGCCGGAGATCATTGGGGTAATGGCCGAAACCATTAACACATGACCCATTGGTGAAATGGTATTGGCGGTATCAAAAACCGGTAAATGCTCGGCTTTAATATGGGGCGCACCAGAAACCCCTTCATGGCGAAAATAGCCCTGGCCGTCTTTTTCCAGTAAATAGGTCAGGATATCGCCGATTTCTTTTTCGCTGTAACCGAGATTGTAAAGCGCCATTTCCATGACTGGGTTGACAATCTCCATCGAGCCGCCGCCGATTAATTTTTTAAAGACGACATGATTGTAAAATGGTTCGACCGAGGTCGCGCCACAGTCCATCGCAAAGGAAATCGTCCCGGTCGGGGCAATCACCGATACCTGGGCGTTGCGATAGCCATAGGCCTCGCCCGCTTCTTCAGCCAGTTTCCAGGCATTTTTTAGCTGGCTGCTAATATTTTCAAAGCCCATCTTTTGGAGCAGCTGATGGTTGATTGGGATCGGTTGATAATGCAGTCCTTCATAGTCGTCGGTACGGGCTCCAGCCACCCGGCTGTGGTTGCGGATGACCCGTTTCATGTGGGGTTCATTGACTGGATACATCGGAAAGGCGCCGATTTTTCCGGCCATCAGACCCGAAACATGATAGGATGTCCCGGTCATGATCCCGGTGATGCCGGCAATCAGATTGCGGCTTTCAGGGGAATCATAGGGGTAGCCGAGAGCCAGCAACAGCGATGCGGCGTTGGCAATCCCCAGTCCGGTGGTGCGAAAGAGGTAGCTTTTCCGGGCGACATCTTTGGTCGGAAACTGGCCGTGGTAAATCGAGCCCTCCAGGGCGCATTGGATCAGTCCAACCAGGTGAATATAGTGGTCGAGTGAAAAGCTATTGTCTTCCGGATTATAAAACTTAAAGACATTGATCGAGGCCAGATTACAGGCGGTATCATCTAAGAAAGCATACTCCGAACAGGGATTGGTGGCATTAATGCGGTTGATTTTTTCATCGAGGTTGCCATTTTCACCACCCGGGCAGGTATGCCAGGCATTAAAAATATCGTCAAACTGAATCCCTGGATCGGCGCATTCCCAGGTGGCTAAATTGAGCTGTTGCCATAAGTCCTTAACCGGTACCTCGCGATCAACCCGATCGTCAACCCGGCCGCGCAGTTTTAGTTTATGATCGGGCTCATTTTTTAAGTTTAAGACGGCCTCCATAAACTCAGCATTAAGCCGCACTGAGTTATTGCTGTTCTGGCCGCTGACGGTCTGATAGGCTTCGCCATCCATCGAGATGTCATAACCCATCTTGCCCAGGTCGCGGACTTTTTGTTCTTCTTTGACCTTCCAGTTGATAAAATTTTCAATTTCCGGGTGATCAATATCGACAATCACCATTTTGGCTGCCCGTCGGGTGGTTCCCCCTGATTTAATGGCGCCAGCGTTGCGATCGAGTCCCTGCAGAAAGCTCATCATCCCGGAGGACTGGCCACCGCTGGTCAGGCCTTCATTGGCGGCTCTTAGGCTGGAAAAATTGGTGCCGACCCCAGACCCGCCTTTAAATAATTTGGTTTCGCTGACATAATGCTCAGAGATGGAGTGATCACCGAGCAGTCGATCGGCAATCGATAAGATAAAGCAGGCGCTGGCCTGGGTGCGGGTGTAGCGATCTTCAGATTCAAGCACCTGACCGCTTTCCTCATCGTAATAATAGAGGTCATCTTTGGAGCCGGCAATCTGATAGCTGCGCATCAGGCCGGTATTAAACCACTGCGGTGAGTTTGGTGCCCACATCTGCATCAGGAAGGCGTAGACCAGCTCATCGTAATAGATTTGCCACTGCTCATCGCTATCGATCAGTCCTTCGGCTTTGATGGCATCCGTCCAGAAACCAACCAGCCGGTCAGCGATTTCGCGCATGCTGTGTTCATAGCCAAATTGGTTGGGAACGCCCTTTCTTCGAAAGTATTTGGTGGCGATAATATTGCAGGCATTCTGTGAGTAATGCTCAGGAAATTCCAGATTATTCATTTCAAAAATGGTCTCACCGGTTTGATAGTTTTTTAGAAAAACGTCGACAGTTTGCCACTCGAACAGGTCATAAACGGTTTTGTCTGAATTTTCTAGTTCCTTGGTAAAGACGCGTTGAAATAGCTGATTTATTTGTTTCAAGTTAATTCTTCCTCCTTGGTTTGATACATGATATTGGGTTTTATCTCTAATTATAATCATAGATCTAGTATTTCGCACTGTATTTTTATGTATTTCAGGGGCAAATTTAATCGACCCCTTTAAGCAAGTAAAAAGGCTCATTTTAAGAGCCTTTTGCAATGGGTTTTTTAATGAGCTGTTTTAATGCGTGATTTTTAATGGGTTATTCTTAATATGTGACTTTTAATGGGTTACTTTTTCATCTTAACTTTTTGGCCAATCTTACTTTCTCGTCCCTGGATAATCCGGCCGATGTTTTTACGGTGCTGGAAGATACTAAACAAACACAAAACAAAAGCAAAAATAACTTCACCAGTCGTTCTTCCCATCAGTAAGGCAAAAATCGGCAACATGCTGACGCCAACGATCGAGGTCAGCGAAACCATTTTCCAGATGGCCAAAACAATCATTCCGATCATAATGGCAATCACTGCGACTTCCCAATCATAGGTCAGAAAGACACCCAGGGTGGTCGCGGTGCCCTTGCCGCCACGAAATTGTAAAAGGGCTGGCCAGTTATGACCGGCAACCACAGCGAGGCCAGCCAAAATCAGAAAAACTGGATCAAGATTTAAGGCATTGCGGCCAATCAAAACAACCAGACAGCCTTTAAATGCGTCAAGCAGAAAGACTGGCAGCGCCACTTTCTTACCCATGACCCGTAGCACGTTGGTCGTCCCGGCATTGCCGCTGCCGTAGTTGCGGACATCTTCATTCTTTAAAAATTTCACCAGTATATAGGCGAAATTAAGATTTCCGACTAAATAAGCCGCAACAACAAAAATAAGTCCAATGATTATCGACATTTCACTACCCCTTTAAGATCCTAGATTTTCGTTACTTTGACTTGTTCAATCAGCCTTGCTAACCGCTCCAAAACCGCCTCGTAGTGATCACGGTGATGGGGAAAGTCACACTTGCTACAATTTTTAACGCCTTTATCGGTATAGGAGAATTGTCCGCCGCAATTTTTTCCTAAGGCGTATAGCGGGCAATAACAGAACAAACAATTAAAATCCTCAAGCGCCTCGACCCGGTGACAGGGAAAGTATTCACAGGTGATGTGCTGAAAAAACTTATAATTTGAGTCGTCCATGTTCATGGTTAGACAGCATCGATTCCAGCATGCAAGGCCTTGATGTTTATTTGACAGAATTCAGCTTTGACATTTTGGGCAATGATGGCTTCCCAATCGATGTCGGTCAGTGCCATTGACTTGATAATTGAACCCAGCAGAATTAAATTCATGACCTTGGGATTGCCCAGCTCTTCAGCCATTTTTGTGGCTGCCATCACCCGCAGATCAACCTTGCTCTCAATTTCTTCAAGAATATTCTCAGGATAGGTGGCCGCCCCAATGATGACTGACAGCGGAAAGATTTCGGTATCATTGACGATCATTTTGCCGCTGGGCTTTAAGTATTCCAGCGCCCGCAGGCCTTCCATTTTTTCAAAGGCAACGACGATATCGGCACTGCCAATTTCAATCACCGGAGACTGGACGTCATCACCATAGCGCACCAATGAAGACACCGAGCCACCCCGCTGACTCATGCCGTGGATCTCGCTCATTTTGACGTCATAACCGGCTTCCATCAAGCCGGATGTTAACAGTTTGGCGGCTAAAATGGTGCCCTGGCCGCCAACACCCATTAATACTATATTTTTCGTTTCCATTATCGTACCTCCACTTCAATGGCTTGTTTGGGGCAGATTTGCACACAAACACCACAGCCAACACAGGGTTCTTTTAGAATACCTGATTTTTTATTGGCGCGATCAAAGGCCAATGCCGGACAACCGGATTTTAAGCATTTTTTACAGCCGATACATTTTTCCAGATCGACGCTGGCAACCGTTTTAAAGGCGGTTGGGAATTCTTTTTTATCCTCGGCTGAGAACTTTTTAAGGACACACGGCCAACGGGTGATAATCACCGCCGGGCCGTCGCAGTTTAAACCCCATTCGATTGCGTCTTCAACAATTTGCAGATTATTGGGGTCGATCGAAATTAAATTCTTGACGCCACAGGCTTTGACCATTGCTTCAATATCGATTTCTGGCGCAGCTTCGCCTTTTAAATCGTAACCGGTGCCAGGATTCTCCTGATGACCGGTCATGCCGGTAATCCGGTTATCCAAAATGATCGTTAAGGTATTGCTTTTGTTATAGGTGACATCAATCAAACTGGTAATGCCCGAGTGAAAGAAGGTCGAGTCGCCAAGGATTGAGACGACTTTTTTAGAATGATCGCCTTTGATGTCAAAGGCTTTTTGAACGCCATGACCTGAACTGATACTGGCACCCATGCAAATCATTGCGTCGGTGGCGTTGTAAGGTGCCATCAGTCCTAAGGAATAACAGCCAATATCACTAAAGATCATCAGGTCTTTACGGCGTCCCAGTTCATAGAAAACACCACGATGGGGACATCCGGCACACAGGGTCGGTGGCCGTGGTAAGACCATTTCGGGATTGGCCTCAATGATCTGGGGGGCTTCACCAAGCAGTGCTTGACGGATCCGATCAGGAGTCAGTTCACCCATGGTCGGTAATTGTTCTTTGCCAACACAGTCAATCCCGGCGGCTTTGATTTCTGTTTCCATGATCGGGTCATTTTCTTCAAAGATATAGACGGTCTTTTTGCCCTTTGCAAAGGCGGCAATTTTTTCCATTGGCAACGGATAAGAAAAACCAATCTTTAAATAGGAAACCGAAGATCCAAAAACTTCTTTGGCATAACGATAAGCGACGCCTGATCCGATAATACCGATATCAGCACCATTATCTTCAATATAGTTAAAAGGAGTGGTGTTGGAATAGTCGACGAGCCGCTTAAAATTATCCGCCAGCTTAACCTGCATCCCACGGGCAAAGGCTGGCAGCGGGCAATATTTACGGATATCCTTTTCGTAAGGCTTATCGGCTACTTCGACCCGGTCACTACACTCAACGATCGACTTGGAGTGACAAACCCGGGTCGTCATCCGAAACAGGACTGGCATATCATATTCTTCACTAACCGTATAGGCTTCTTTAAGCATATCCTTGGCTTCCTGACTATCGGAAGGCTCAAATAGACAGACCTTGGCATGGCGGGCATAGTTGCGGTTGTCCTGCTCATTTTGTGATGAGTGCATGCCTGGTTCATCCGCTGTAATCAGCACTGAGCCGGCGTTGACACCCAGATAAGCAAAGGTAAAGAGTGGATCGGTGGCTACATTGACACCGACATGTTTCATCGCACACAGACTTCTGACGCCGCCGATTGCTGCCCCGGCAGCTGCTTCTAGTGCGACTTTTTCATTGGGCGCCCATTCCGAGATGATATCCTCATAGGTGGCAACATTTTGCAATATTTCGGTACTTGGTGTTCCTGGGTAGGCTGTGGCAAACTTTACCCCAGCCTCCCACGCGCCTCTGGCGATGGCTTCATTTCCTGTTAATAATAGCTTCATTTTCTTTTCGATGCTCCTCTCGAATTTGGTGACAATCATCCATCTCTTGAGTTAAAAATGCCCCCAAAATAATGGAATTTAATTTATTTTCATAAGAATCTGACCGGGACGTTAAAATAATGGGCACACAAGCTCCCATCACGATCCCTCCCAATTGGGCATTACCCAAATGAGTCATTACTTTTATGATGGCATTACCGGTTTCAATGTTTGGCATCACAATCACGTCAACATCCCCGGCCACGCAAGACTGATAGCCTTTGATATCGGCGGCCTTTTTAGAGATCAGCAGATCCATGGCAATGGGACCTTCAACAACGACATCTTCGCCAAAATAGTGGTCCTGTGACAAGGCTTTTAAGGCTGCCCCATCAACAGTGGCCGGCATTTTCGGATTAACCTTTTCTTTGGCGGCCAGGCAACCAACCTTAATCGGAGAAATACCCAGCAGCCGTGAAAAATCAACCGCATTGCTGATAATTCCCTTTTTCTTTTCCAGATCCGGATCAATAATCATGCCACCATCGGATAA
>JAHIQT010000143.1 GCA_018903255.1 Bacillota bacterium
ACGATTCTCTGGGAAAACGGTGATGTCCAACTAATTATGATCCATTTTTCCCGACAGTCCCGACAATGGTGACAACTGGCATTGGATTCTGACACCGAAACCATTGGCACCAAGTCCGGATTGGGTGGCTCTGACACCGGATTGGGTGGCACTTCAGCGGTTCTTCCGCAAAAAGCCGTTATCCGGTTTTCGAATGTGGATCATACATCAATTTGGCCGTCAATAATTTTTGGCCACAGCGACCATACATGGTTCGTTTTATCATTTTCAGCTTGTTGTTGACCCCTTCCACAAACCCGTTTGACAAATCACTGACAACAGCATTTTCTACTGCTTCGAGATCTTTTTCCAGACCGGATGCAAAAACTGCCAGTTGCTTGATCTCAGAGGTTTTGTATCTATCGATAAACAAATAAAGTTGGGGCAAACTTTTTTCTTTAAAAATCCGGCGAAATTCTTTGATGCATTTGTATAGCTCGCTGATAATTGGATATTTCTCCATCAAGTAGTCACGATATCCGGAAACAACGGTATCATTTAACCAGAGAAACCGGAAGATACTTTGCCGTGTTATATGGTCAAATTTGTTCAGTTGCTTTCTCCGAGTGATCGCTTCAATCGAAGAGCTTCGGTTAACTGCGATTTCGATTCCATGAATCGCAATCAGTTTGTTCATATAGTCATATGCGGTGGACACTTGTCCGGGATAGCCCTGTTTTTTTATTTCGCGATAGATGTCTTTGCGGATCATCCCGGAAGCCAACGCTTTCATTATGTAATCGTAATAGCGGTCCACGCAACTTCGCAGTTCCCGACGACATAATGCATCAAAATCGCCCTTTATATTATTGCGTACGGTCTTGCGGCTGCAATGGAGGATTTTTGCCGTTTGACTGATCGTGAATCCGGCCTCAATATATTCTTTAACCGCATTGTAGCGTTGTATCCGGTTTTCATCATAACCGACCGGTTTTACTGGGACATCATTTTTTTTTTAAACCTTCTGCCGTTTTTTCTTCCGGTTGGTGATTATCCGAATGATCCGGATCGGTCGGTATTTTTATATCAGCCGGAACAACTGATTTGAGTGCGTTCTGAACGGCCTCCAGCAGATTCTGATGAAGATGAAACCGATCTGCAATCTGCATGGCATCAGGAAGGATTTCCCCAATGGCGGAAGCATAGGCTCCGGCCCGGTCTCGCGTGATGCGCTTGACCTGTCTGTTCTGCCGCAGCCAGGCCTTGAGCGTATTACTGTCACGCCCATTAAGAACTGCAACCGGTTTGTGTGTGGCTTCATCAACAATCACCGTTCCGTATCGGCTTCTTTTTTTGAAGGCAAAATCATCGACACCGATCGTTTCACTACAAACTGGAATCGGCTGAGCCTCATAATGTTCTGTCAGAAAGCGGATGACACTGTCCCCACTGATATGCAGGTTCATTGCCTGGCAGATCCGTGCGCACCCCTCACAACTGGTTTCCATTGCCAGCATACAGATGAAATCTTCGCAGCGCTGAGTCATTCTCCGGTTTGCGTTGAGAAAGCCATCGAATGTTTCAGCAACGGTTCTAACCGGGCACGCTTCATTGTCACAAATGTACTCATGGGCTTTAATCCGGAGTTGAACATTTTTTCCCAGTATGGGAAGATCCTGTACTTTTCTTGTATAGGTGCCGTGATAATGCTCAAGTTTTTGATGACACCTGGGACAGACAGAGGTTCTGGAAAGAGATTTCATATGGATAATAATTTTATCAGTTTCAATTACTTCCGTGATCTTTAAAACATCGGATGGGAAGTAATGATCCAAAATCAGGGTATTTGGTGAATCCATTTTTACCATCCTTTCTATATTATTTGATGTTTTTATTATATCACTCCAGGTTTAATATATAGCTTAATCGACGGCTTTTTGCGGAAGAACCACTTCAGCCCGGAATCATTTCAACAATATTTGAATGCTCCGACTGTGGGCACTGACGGCAATTTTGATACAAAAAAAATGGGACTGGTTGGAGAATTCAAATTCTTCAGTGAGTTTGGATAGGCCGAGACTGGCAGATCGCCATGGAAACAATGGAAAGCTAGCCCAATGGTTGAACTGCGAAACATTTTTCAGTGAGAATTTTAGGAATTTTTCAACGTCTTCTTGTAACTGAAAAGGTGACAGGAGAAACGTCCCCGTGTCACCCTGGTATTGACATCACCCCCAAAAAGAAAAGACGACCCGAGCCCCGAAGAACCCGAATCGTCTCTATTCTCTGTTTCTAAACTATCCAGCTCAATAAGTTAAGTTGAATAAGTTAAGTGACAGGCACCATATGTCTCAGCGTGTAACTCTTTTCAGCTTCTAGCTCTTCTAACGTCATATCTTTGATAAATTCATTAATGCTTCTCTTTTCGTCATAATAATTGAACTTTTGAATAATTTTCTCTCTATTCTTTTTATCAATCACTCAACAACCTTCCTTACTCATCATATGTACACAGTAGTTGCAATAACCACCATTGTCAAGTGCTTCCAACATCTCACACCATGGAATAGATTCTTGACATCTTTGGCAATTTTCTACAATATGCTCATTCGCTACATATTTTTCAAAAGTGTACCACTGCTTTTCTGTTGATTCATTAACTCTGCCATCTATAATCATTTTTGTTATACCAATAGCAGCTTCATTTTCTATCATTTCATTATTAACCAATTCTTGAAGAAAGTCGAGGTATTCTTTATCTTCACATGCAGATTTAAAATCAATACTCATTTTATCCTCCATTCTGTTAAATCAAAATAGTATTTTATTAAAGAAAGACGACCCGAGTTCCGAAGAACCCGAATCGTCTCTTTTCTCTGTTTCTAAACCTTCCAGCTCAATAAGTTAAGTTGAATAAGTTAAGTGACAGGCTTCGTTTGTCAATAATTAATTGAATAATTCAGGTGCTATCAGGCAATGTTGTTAATTAGTTTGCAAAGATACTCATTGTTGGATCTGGTGTAACTACACCAGCTGTTTGAGCTGTTAATGTCACAATCGCACCAGCTACACTTACGTCATAGCCTGTAACAGTATCTGTTACTAACTGTGCTGAGATTTTAGCTGCAACTTGAGCTGCAGAATCTCCACTAGTTACAGCCACGATATGTGTTGTACCATTAACAATTACTGCGATGTTGCCAGTTGCACCAGCGGGAGTTGCTACAGTATAGTCAAGTTTTTCTTTAGTTGCTGGAATTAAATCCGCTCCACCAGTTAAATTAGCACCTGAAACTGTTATACCTGTACCTACTTCTGCAAGTGCAATACTGTCTCCAGCTGCACCTGCTGTAGCTGCAGTCACAGTAATTGTGCCAGCGTTGTTTGTTGCAGTTACACTTGCTAAACCATCAATCAGAGCTGTTAATTGAGCTGCTGTTGAATATTGACTTGCAGGTATAGTAACCGGTGATGCATATGAAAATGTAGTTGTGTCAACTGTCACTGTATCACTAGCAGCAGGAGTACCAAAAGTCACTGTACCTGTTGCAGCTACTGCAGGAACTACAGCAGCGCCCTGTGTTATTGAACTATTACCAGTAACACCAATAGCTGTTGAACCTGGTACGGCTACAACAACACCTGTAGAAGCAATAACCGGTTTGATTGTATCGGTTGATGTATAATCTGTGATGTTAAATGTAATTGTACCTTTGTTTCCTGCTACTGTGGTGAATCCTGTAACTGGGTCAGTTGTGGTTGTTGTCCATGGTGATGTACCACTACCTTGAGTTAAAGTTTCAGTTAAAGTACCAAGAATTTTGTCAGTTCCGTCATTATATACACCGGTATTTGCGATTGAGTCGGCTTTATCCAAATAGATCTGACCAGCAGTGATACCAGTAGTCGCTGTCAGACAAATACGTACACTGTAAACACTTGTAGGTGTTGTTGTTACGCCAGTTACAACTGGATCTCTACCAGTTGCTACGTCTGTTAAACCTAAAACAGTTGCATAATTAATCTTGCTGGCATTGGCAATTGTACCAGGTGCTAAGAAGCTAACAGAACTAATCTTAACTGTTCCTGTTAATACTGTAACACTTATGCTATCAACCACATTTCCAAGAGGATCTTTTACTAATAATGCAGTTGTACCAGCTTTTAAGCCTGTAACTACAAAGCTGTCACCACTAGAGATTGTATATCCTGTTGCGTTTGCAGCCGCAGTTGCGATAGAAACAATCGTTTTATCACAAGTTACTGTATAGCCAGCTAAAGAAGGTGCAGTACCAATCTGTACACCAGCACTGTTGAAGTTACCAACTTTGTAGGTGATTGCAGACTTGCTTGCTAATTCATTATCAATTGTATTGTTAGTAGGACCGCCTGTGACAACTAATTTTGTACTAGTTGGCATATTATTGCTTGATGTAACGATTGTAGCTGATCCGATAACAGTATTATCGCTGTTTCTGAACACTACATTACCCGATTGTCCAGCAACTGCATTACTGCCTAATGTTACAGTAATATCTACTAAACCTTTTTTACCATCGGCAGTATTTGGGGGTGTTCCTAAAGCTGTTGCAGGATTTAAAGTAATATCTTTAATGCTTCCTGGAGCAGCATAAGTTACGCCTGTTGCACCTACAAATGGATCGCCATATTGATCTTTAACCTGGACGGTCATTGTATTAGTAACAGTGTTACTAATGACTGCAGTGAATGTTGCTGCGCCATCTTTTAATGCTACAGTTGTAGCTTTACGAGCTGTACCAACAACAGTTAATGGAACTGTGTATGTAGCTTTTCCAGCTGTAATTGTCAGGTTTGCTGTTCCTAAGCCAGTAGCTGTAATAACACCTGTAGAGTTAACAGAAGCAACTGCGCTGTTATCAGAAGTTACAGTGTATCCAACTTGGTTACTTAATTCAGCTGCTGCAGTACCATAGCCAACAACAACTTTAGTGATTTTAGCTGATTCGTTAACTACTAAAGATTTACTTGCATTGACAAATGAATCTCCATTTACACCATTTGTTAAAGTATACGCTGTGATGTCAGAAACGTTGTTGTTTAAATTTCTAATCTTTAAGTTAGCTTTTGCAGAGGTTACAACAGTTGCACCTTTTGCAATGGTTACTTGTACGGTATAATCTGCTTCAGTTGGTTGTACTACAGTAATTAAACCAGTTGATGCATTTAATAATGAGTTAACTACCGCTCCATTGCTGTTCCATGTCACAAATGACACAGTGTAATTTTGCTCAGCCAGATAATCAGCTGTTGTAGAAACACCATTTACAAGTAAAGCAACCTTTTGATTTTCTAAGATTGTATCAAAAGTTTGATCTTGAATTACTACTGTTGTAGCTGCGATTGTATACTTAACAGTATATTCTTTAGTAGTTCCATCAATAGTAGCGGTTACTTTTACATTTGTATCAGGTACTAAGTTAGTTCCTAATGTAAGAGTTGCGCTTGTTCCATCAGCGTTTGGTGTTACTGCTGTTACAGTGTTACCAGCAACAGTGAACATAGATGTAGCAAGTTTGCTAAGTTCTGTACCAGTTACAGTAAGAGTTTTCTGAGCTGTAGCTGTTACTGCTGAAATAACTGGAACAGTTACAAGATCTTCCTGAGCGTCAAGAATAATAGCAGTCGCTGCATCAACTTCAGACTGTACATTGTCTTCGGTCATTACATTGTCTTCTACTACATCCTGGTATGTTGCCCAAGAAGCTTTGGTGTAGTTAGCTTCGGTTACAGCTGCTAAAGCTGCTTCGTAGTCTGACAGGTCTGGCGCGATTTTTTCGATTTTAACTTCAAGCGCTTCTAATCGTAAACCAGAACCAGTTGTTCCTAATTGTAGGCCACTCTTAATCCAATCGGTATCGCCTTCATTTTGGATGTGTCCTTTATAGGTAACAGAGTAGTCGCCAGAAACGTTACCTTCGTCATCGACTAAGGAAATTTTAATGGCTTCGATTCTTAAGCCCTCAGCCTGAGTTCCGGCTAATTTGCCATCTTCAACAGGAGCCATCCAGCCCTTGTTCTGAACATGTACTTCATATTTAATGTGAAGTCCTTCTGGTGCATCTGTTAATTTGATCCAGAATGCTTCCAGTCTCAGGCCTTCACCTACGGTTCCTAATCGGTTAGGACCTTGAATCCAGGAACCATCCAGTGGAAAGTCACCTTTGTTTTCTACGTGACCACGGTACTCAACGCCTACATCAGATGTTTCTGTTGCTTTGACGCCGGATAATCCTAAAAACGAATCCCAAGCCGATACTTTTTCATTGGCTGCGAATACGCTTGAGGAAAATACCATGGAAAGCATTAACAATGTTGTTAAAATGCTAACTGTAATCTTCTTCATACTTTGTTTCCTCCGTTGTTAAAATTTTGGTTTTTTATCCGGAACCCCCAGCAAAAACGGTTACGTTAATCGCCTAGAAATTCCAGAGCTTAATCTTGCTCCTTATTTGTGTTCTTGATTTACCTTCAACCGCCCCTCTTTCCTCCTTCCTAATTTTTAGCTAGCAAACCATCATTGTCATAAAAACAGCTGGTTGGCCAATAAAGTGAAACGGTAAACCGAGAAAGAGCGTTCTTGTATGATTTTACACCTTCTTCTGATCTTTTGCAATAAATATCGTTGTCAATTTGAATAAAAATCAGGATTTTAACATTTTTCAAATCCTAAAAACTGGTTTTAGCTCATATCTTTGACATATTCCAATCTTTTAGAATAACAACGTCTGCAATACTTTCAATTGTGGCCAAACCAACTGCCGTCTTTTGGATAAATGAGGCTTAAACATGGATGAGATGACCGCGATCAGCTCCCTTCTATATGTACTTACCTAAAAACTATATGTACTTACCTAAAAACTACTTACCACCAATAGACCTTTTTAAACAGAAATTTTGGTGCTACAACTGATTAACGTTTGGGGCGGCGGTTTTATTGCACTGGATTTTTATTTTTTTATTTTTATTTTTTAACCGAGTGGCTCGGACATGACACGGGGACGCGACGGATGTCATCCCTAAGGGGCTGACACACGTATCGTCCCCATTTCATGTCCGATTAACGTCCCCAAGTCATGCCCTACTCACTGTCTTCTTCCGGTTCTTCCGGTTCTTCCGGTTTGCTTTCAGCAAGGGGCTTTTTCTCGCCATCAATGGCTTCGGTTTCTTTTTCGGTGTCTTTTTCCGGCGGGGTTACTTCGGTCACTGGCGGTTCAGTCGGCGGGCTGGGTGGAACGACCGTAACGGCTGGTGTGACAATCGGAGCCGGGCTAGTGGCCTGCGTTCCCTTGGTTTGACTGTTTGATTCTGATGTCGTTTCTGATAGCGTTTCTGATAGCGTTTCTGATAGCGTTTCTGGTATTGTTTCGGTTGCCGGCGGTGTCACCGCTGGGCTTGCCGCATTTGGCGTGGTCGGCTTGCTGAGGTCCTTGGTTTCTTTAGTGGGCTCATCGCTTTTGATCACCTTGCTGAGATCAACTGATTTTTCTTTAGAAACTTCAATCAGATCAGTCAGCGACATGGCTGCCAGGGCATCCATTTTCAGCGAGCTGTCGGCAATCACCAGTTCCTTCATGACATTAAGCTTACCGGTCGAGACATTATATTGTCCAGCCTCGGTCAGCGCCTGGCTATCCGGGCTGACGGTTTGACTGACGACGGTGGCCGAAATATTTTCAGCGGTGGCGCTGTCCTTAATCACCTGATTTAAGGACGTGGCCAGATCATCGGCCTTGGCTGTGCTCTTATTTTCGACCGTCACCATCACCACACTTTTGCTGTCATCGAGATAACCGTTTTTGATCATCGTGGTGATGATCACCGCCACTGACGCTTCAAGGTTGCTCTGATTCAGGTCTTCTGCGTCTAGCAATGTCTGAACATTCTGATCATAGGCTTTGACCGTTAAGATCTGCCGCTGCTTGTTGGTAACAATCTCAACACTCTGCTTGGCATCGAGAGCGATAATGCTTTCCGGCGATTTAAACTGGCCAAACCAGGTGGTCACACAAACTAGCATCACCAGCGCGCCGGCAAAGGCGATCGAAAAGGGCTTGAAAGACCGCGCCATTTTGCCATTCTTTTTAGTCGAGGGGGCCTGTTGCCGGGTGATTGTGTCGTGTTCAGTCATTTTGATCACCGGGATGGCAGCCAGCTTTTCAAAATCCAGGCCGGGAGCCTGGCTGATGCTGCGCTTGAGGGAGGCTTCAATATTTAGTTTTTTATGATGACTCATTTAATCACCTCCTGTTCGGTGAGATGTTTTTTCAATTTTTTTAAGCCGCGATGGTATTTCGATAAAACCGTCGATAGGTTCATCTCAAGGCTCTTGGCAATTTCCCGGTGGGTAAAGCCAGAAATGGCGTGTAAAAGAATAATTTGGGTTTCTTCATTGTTTAAAATTTTCAGCGCCGTTTGCAGCACCAATCGGTCTTCCTTGTCACTGACATAGGAGAAATTCAGATCGTTTTCTAAATCGGTCAATGTGAGGCTGTCCTTTTTTTGTTTGCTGCGGATCTTGCTAATGGCCAGATTCCGGGCGATGGTAAAGACCCAGGCCATCGGTTTGCCCATTGGCTGATAAAGATGGGCGGCCGCGCGGATCTTTAGGTAGGTGTCCTGAACGACATCCAGGGCATCGTCATGGTTTTTTAAGGTTGACAAGACAAAGGCGTAGACAGTCCGTTCGGTCAGGCGGTAAAATTCTTCGAAGGCGGCCATATCATTATCGGCAATTCGGGTGAAGATGGCTTCATCGATATTTAGTTTTTGTTTTTCTTCATTGCCGGTCTCATCTGCTACCACCATAGCAAGGAATAGTTTCATCAGGTAACCCCCAACATTATATTAACGTTCTAAAATCACGTTTTATTGCATTATTTTTATATTTTTTTTGTGACCTGCTTATTATCATCGATAAATGGCGAAAAAGCAAGATGTGGCAGCTTGTGTGCCAGCTTTTTTTCTCTTAATCGTTTTCTGCCTTGGCATTCTTTTTTATGCTTCTTTTTTTTATGCTTCTTTAAAGGATAAAAGTATTATAACACAGGTTGATCTTTAGTTTGAACTATTATCGTTACTTTAAGGAAGCTTTTGGGTGAGGCACAGGGGTGAATTTTTATCCCAGGGCTATCAAGGTTTATAGGTGACTTTTTTTTCTCCACGTGATAGAATGTATCTATTATGGGAATAAAGAGATTAGACTTTTAAAATGCACACGATAACAACCCACAATTACAAACAAAGCTTCGTGTTTGAAGGATGACTTGGGATGAT
This sequence comes from Bacillota bacterium, assembly GCA_018903255.1. Taxonomy (GTDB): domain Bacteria; phylum Bacillota; class Clostridia; order Eubacteriales; family Eubacteriaceae; genus Acetobacterium. The sequence goes on from JAHIQT010000143.1 coordinate 9,295, forward strand.
TTTTTATGAAGGAGTATTATAATGGAGAAAAATTTAAGCTTCACCGTCGATGAACTCATTGATTTAAATGTCTTGCAACAGTTTCAGGATAGTTTTGCCAAGGCGCTGGGGATGGCCAGCGTTTCGGTCGACAATATTAAGGGTACCATTACTGAACCCAGTAATTTTACCGATTTTTGCATGAAATACACCCGCGGCTCGGCCGAGGGCAACAAGCGCTGTATTGCCTGTGATATTGATGGCGGAAAAAAATCCGGAAACACTGGTAAGCCGGCGGTTTATTCCTGCCATGCCGGACTGGTCGATTTCGCTGCCCCGATTGTTGTCGATGGCCAGCAGATTGGCGCCATCCTCGGTGGTCAGGTACTCGATGCGCCCCCGGATGAGGATAAGTTTCGCCGCATCGCCCGGGAGATCGGGGTCGACGAAGAAGAATACATTGCGGCACTACGTAAGATAACGATTGTGCCGCGAGAAAAAATTAATGCGGCGGCCGATATGCTTTACGTTTTTGCCAATTCGATTTCTAAAATGGGCCATCACAACCGCTTACTGGTTCATGAAACTGAAAAATTCCAAGATATTTCTGAGAATATGTTTGAAAATATCCGTTCGGTCACCGATGTCGTCAATAATTTCTCAGTGCAGATTGAGTCGCTGATTAAGGCCTCGGATGAGCTGCTGGAATCCTCGACCATTTCTAAGAACAAGGTTAAGGAAACCGATTCGATTCTTAAGTTTATTCGCGATGTTGCCACCCAAACCAATCTATTGGGACTCAATGCAGCGATTGAAGCCACCCGCGCCGGTGAATTTGGCCGCGGTTTTAATGTTGTTGCCGATGAGGTCCGGAAACTGGCGGTAATGAGTGTCGATTCCGCTAAAAAAATTGAGAGTATCCTCGACAGCATTGTTGTCAGTATGAACTCAGTCGAATCGCAGGCGGCTAAATCCTACAAGATCATTGGCGAGCATCAGGCGGCCATGGGCGAAATTAATGAAAAGCTCAGTTTGCTTAATGAGATATCCGATAAGCTCAAGGTTGAGATTAAGAATTTGCAGAATAGTTTGTATTAGATATAGTTAGTACTAGATAAGAGGCGGGGAAACCCGCCTTTTTTTGCTTTTTGGCATCTTTTTTTGTTAGCTTCCATTATATTGGTGTGACTCTTTTTTAGTGTGACACCATTTTTATTTAGAAAGGAGGACGTGTATGTGATGAAGACGATTTTAGAAGTGCTACCACGGTGTTTTGCGGTTTTGGGCTCTCTGCTGGGCTTTCTATTGGGTGGCTTTGACGGCTATTTGTATAGCCTGCTGGGGCTGCTGGTGATTGATTATCTGAGTGGACTGGCGCTGGCAGCAGCGCGGCGGCAGGTCTCGAGCCAAATTGGCTTTGTTGGGATTATCAAAAAAATGCTTGTTTTGATGATGGTGGCAATGGCTCATTTGCTGGATCAGAACTTACTGAGTGGCGGAGCGGCGCTACGAACGGCGGTGATTTTCTTTTATGCGGCCAATGAGGGGATCAGTATCACTGAAAACCTGGCGGCGCTGGGCTTTCCGATGCCGGAACAGGTCAAAGGGGTACTTAGGCAGTTGCGGGAAGATTGAGATGCCGGGTGGCCCGGGTATGACACGGGGGCGCGCTATGATACTAAACCGATTGGCTCGGGCATGACATGGGGACATTTCATGCCCTACCTGTCCCCGATTCATGCCCTACCTATCGCCATTTCATAGCCTAGCTAAATTTTCGAAAATTCATTTGGCACCTTTTTGCCGGTTCTTCCATTTATTGGTATACCAGATGAAAGGAGGTAAAAAAAATGCCAGTAACGACAGATTTTATCAGTAACAAACTGCAGGTTCGATCCAATCATGGGATCGTCGATGGTAAGGAAGTGATTAAGTCGCGGACTTATTCCAACCTGAAAGAGACAGCAGCGGATGATGATCTTTATGCTGTGGCTGAGGCGCTTTCCGACTTGCAGGTTCCTGCGATGGAAGAAGTACTCAAAATTGAGACCAGTCTCTTGATTCCCGGTGTCTAGGACAGCGGCTATCTTCTAAAAATATAATGAAAGGAGGTCTTACCTATGGCAGAAATTAAAGCAAGAATGGTCTTTGCTCGGGCGGATGGTAAAAACGCCACCATTACCGTATCGGATGCTGATCCGGCGGTGACGGAGACACAGATGAACGCGGCAATGGATAGTATCCTGACCCGGAATGTCTTTGCACCGGATAATAGCGACCTGGTAAAGAAGGTCAGTGGCAAACTGATTTCCACCACGACCAATGATTTTGAGATGACGGTTTAGGGGCTTGGCGGGGGGTGACCCCCGCTTTTTTTGCTTCTTTAAACATTTGTTCTTTTAGGCTTGAAATTTAAATTGGAATGCGTTATAATAAAAAAGAACTAACGTTCTATCTAATTGAAAGAGGTGACAATGTGGATAATAATGAAATGATTCTTTTGGTTCGGGGTGCCAGAGCGCGGGATACTGAGTGCCAACTGGCTTTAATTGAGGGCTTTCGGCCTTTGATGCTGGCAATGATTCGTCGTTATATTTATGAAGTGGATGCAGTTGATGACTATCTGAGTGAGGGGGCGATTGTGCTGCTTAATGCGGTGCAGACCTTTAATGAAGATCTGGGGGTTCCTTTTTCCGGCTATTTGAAAAAAGAATTGTTCTATTATTTTGTCAATGTCGCCAAGCTTCATCAGAATTTATACTCCCTTGATAGTGGCTCCTCTGAAGGTGAAAGCTTTTCGCTGCTGGATACCCTGGCTGACGCCGCAGACATTGAGGGCGATTATATTAAGGCTTCCGACCTCTCGGCCTTGCAGGTCTATCTGCCCCGCCTGCGGGAGCGACAGCGCTGGATTATCGAGGAGCATTACTTTAAAAGACGCAGCTTTCGCGAGATTGCTGACAGTATTGGGGTCAGTGCCAACTCACTGGTCAAGCTCCATCGCCGCGCAATTGCCGATTTACGGACATATTTTGGGATGGAGCTGGCCAATTGACGGCTCTTGCCCTACCTTTTAAGATAATAAACTGAGTCGCCCGGGCATGACATGGGGACATTTCGCCTTTCATCCCTAGCGGGCTGACAGGCGTAACGTCCCCAATTCATGCCCTACTTTTTTAGGTCTTCGGCGATTTGGTTGAGTTTTTTTAGCCGATGATAGACGCCCGACTTTCCGACCGGGGGGTCGAGGCGCTCACCTAACTCTTTGATGCTGGCATCGGGGTAGTTGAGGCGGAGTTCGGCGATGTCATAGAGATTTCGGGGTAGATTTTTAAGGCCATAGCGGTCTTTAATCAGCATAATATCGGCGACCTGGTCGTAGGAGGCGGCAATCGTTTTGTTAAGATTGGCGGTTTCGCAATTGACCTGACGGTTGACATCATTACGCATTTCTTTGACAATCCGGATGTTTTCCATTTCCAGCAGTCCCCGATGGGCACCGATCACGCTGAGAAAATCGGCGACGCTGCTGCCTTCCTTTAAATAAAGGACCCAATGGGCTTTTCTGTGGATCAGGTTTGACTTGATCTCGTACTGATCAAGAATCGCTTTGATGCTTTGCAGGTAGGCGCATGGCTCGCTCGCGGCGGCGGGACTGCCTTCGATTTTTTTCTCGATCTTTTTCTCGATCTTTTTCTCGATCTTATTATTTGATAAGGGGGTTTTCTTACCGACCAGTTCGAGATGGTAGGTTTTTTCAGGATTGGATACGGACCCACATCCTAAAAACACCCCGCGGATATAGGCTTTTGTCTGATTTTGCTGCTTGATAAAGAGCTCCGGTACCTGATTGGCAAAAAACGCCTGGCCGTTGGCATTGTAACTTAAAATCTGACAGTCTTCCAAGATTATTTTTGCCGTCCACGGTTGTTCAACCAGCACCCGGTAGGCCCGGTGTTCTTTGAATTTTCGGATTTTTTCGATCTTGATTTTTGGTTTAATCTGATAGAGAGATTTCATCAGCTGATAGCATCTGGCCGCCACCGCGGGGTTTTCGGTTTTGATACTGATGGTCATGGCGCCGGATTGCTCGATGTGGATGGTTCCCACCGCGCCAATCATGCCCGACAGTTCGGCCCGCTGACAAGCTTTGGAGCCGTAGGGAAGCTTGGAAAGATCTTTTTTTAAGATGGCTGAAAATGTCATGGCGGCTCCTTTCTTTCGGTGCGCGTTGCGGGCGAAGGTCTGACCCATTGGTCATCACGGATCGCCCCTAAAAGTTGACAGGCGCACAGGGAGGACGGTTCTTCTTTTGTGTCCTTCGGCTGTGGTGTTTTCATTATATACCGCAATACCTGGGCCTTTTTCTACTTAACGTAGGTTTCGAAGATCCGGCGGGCCAGCAGGTCGGCGTCGTGGCGGACATAGCCGTTTTCCATGACGACGTAATCGTCGAGGATATACTGGTATTCCTTTAGCGGGTTTTTGATTTCGACCACCTTGGATTCGCATTTTTGATACTTTTCTTCGATACTTTTGGGGAGATTGCCGGTATTGGCAACGACATAGTCAAAGAGTCGGCCTTCGGCCTGATCAAGATGGGCTTCGATCGCCCGGATATGATCTTCCTGGGTGTAGCCGTCGGTTTCTCCCGGTTGGGTCATGATATTGCAGATGTAAAAACGGCTGGCGCGACTGTCAAAGATCGCTCTGGCCACGTCCTTTATCAGCAGGTTGGGAATCACGCTGGTATAAAGGCTGCCTGGTCCGAGGACAATCATGTCGGCGTTTTTTATCGCTTCGATGGTTTCTGGCAGCGGTCGGATCTGATCTTGTTTTAAAAAAATTCGGGCAATCGGACACTGCTGTGCCAGCGCTGCTTTAGGAATGGCTGATTCCCCTTCGATGATTTCACCATTTTGCAGGGCTGCCATTAACACCATTTGAGCCAGGGTAACCGGCAACACTTCGCCTTTAATTTGGAGGACATCGGAGGTCCGCCGGACGGCATCATAAAAATCCTGGCTGATCCCATTCATGGCCGCCAGAAAGAGATTGCCAAAGCTCTGCCCTTCCATGCAGCCGCCGGGAAAGCGATAGTTAAACAGCTCCTGCATAACGTTTTCGTCGTCGGCCAGCGCCAGGATACAGCTTCTGATATCGCCGGGGGGGAGGATCCCGAGGTCTTCGCGCAGTTGTCCTGAACCACCACCGTCATCACCAACGGTGACGATCGCGGTGAGATTATTGGTGTATTTTTTTAGTCCCCGGAGAATCACTGATAAACCGGTGCCACCGCCAATCGCGACGACCTTGGGGTTTCTTACTTTGACAATGTCTTTCAAGGTAAACTCCCTTATATATTCTTTCATATCCATGTGATCACTTCCTTTTTGTTCTTACTGATCGGCTCGGCTATGACATGGGGGCGCGACGTCTTTCATCCCTACGGGCTGACATCCGTAACGTCCCCAAGTCATATCCTACCTCTAACGTCCCCTAATCTTAGTGGTCAAGACGGTTTCTTTTGATGTCGCGGTGTTTGAGGGTGGTTTCAAAGCCTTTATCTCTTAAGGCTTTGTTTAACAGCCAGGCAAAGGTCACCGAGCGGTGCTGGCCGCCGGTGCAGCCGATCGCGATTTCAACGGTATTTTTGGATACCTTGGCAAATTGGGGAATGACAAATTGGATTAAATCTTCCAGTTTATCATAAAAAACCTGGGCTTCCCGGAAGGACATCACGTAATCTCTGACCGGCTGATCTTCGCCGGTTAAATTTCTAAGCTCCTGTTTATAGAAGGGATTAGGCAAAAAGCGGACATCAAAGACAAAATCTGCCCCCATGGGACTGGCATATTTAAAACCAAAGGAATAGATTTTGACCTTTGGTCGGGTGTGATCACGATCTGCTTTTGCTACCTTTAACAATTGTTGCCGCAGTTCTTTGACCTTAATATCGGAGGTATCAATGACCTCATCGGCTATTTCTCTGAAATGTTCGAGGCTTCTGCGTTCCTGCTGGATGGCTTCGATTAGATTGCTGGTCGAATCAGTCAGCGGATGATCCCGCCGGGTTTCCTGATAGCGGGATACCAGTATATCGTCTCTGGCATCTAGAAAGATCAGCCGAATATCATCTTTGGCGGCCTTGTATTCGGCCAGCAGCGTATCTTTACCCTCTAAGAAGACATCACCCCGGACATCGGTGACGAGGGCAATTTTTTCAATTTCGGTGGCCGATTGTTGACACAGGTTAATAAAGGTCACAATCAGTTGCGGCGGGATATTGTCGACACAAAAATAGCCCAGATCTTCAAGGATCTGAATGGCCTGGGATTTTCCTGCTCCGGACATGCCGGTGATGATGATGGTTTTCATGGAGTCTCCTTATTCGGTGATGTTGATGATGCGGCTAATTGGGATGCCGGCGGCTTTGATGATCTCCGGGGCGTTTCTTAGATCGCCCAGGGCGACAATACTGTGGGCATCGCTGTTGATGGCAAAGTCGACCGGGTACTGACTGGCGATTTTTATTTCAGCGGCGCTTAGGTGGCCGTGGCGGGGGTTGATTTCCAGAATGACCTGATGTTTTGCGGCGGCTTTAGCGACGGCTTCGATATCGATCGGCATTTTGTCGCCGGGATGGGTAATCAGCTTGATCTGATAGCGCTCCATCATTTTGATATAGGCCCGGGTATTCATCCCGATGACTGCTTTTCTTAAAAAGGGCAGCAGCAGGGCGGCGTAATTAGGCAGCGCAAAGACAAAGATGTCTTTGATACTGGCGGGAATATAACCATAGTGATAGCCAACTGAGATCCAGTCGCAATATTTCTTTTCTTCATCACCGATGTCAATGCTGCCATCAGCTCCGGTCAGGTTGGATTCGACTGAGAGGTAGATGTCAATGTCGTCATATTTTTGATTGAGGACATCAATTTCAGCCCGCATTTTAGCAAAGTTTTTTTTTCGGACGCCAAACATCGGATGGCTCCGGCCATGGTCGGAAATGGTGATCGCTTCCAGGCCGATTTTGCGAGCCTGCTCAACCATCTCAGCAATGGTATTTTTGCCATGGCTATAGGTTGTGTGGGTGTGCATGTCATGTTTTATTTTCATGGTTTTCCTTATTTTTAAGTCTCTCTTGATCACTTCTTTTCATAAATGCAAAGCCCTTCTGATTTTGCTGATTCATAAAGGGTTGGATTTCTTTTTAATTCTTCAACATCAAAAAAATCAACTTCTTTATGTAGCGCTTCTCTTAAATCATACAAGATTCCGCACAGCTCGAAAAACGGTTTTTTCTGATCAAACTCTGCATAAATATCAATGTCACTTTTTTCCGTTTCCTTTCCTTTGGCGTAAGAGCCGAAAAGAAAGGCGCGCCTGACATCATTTTCTAAAAATATTTTTCGTGTTTTTCTACCAATCTGTTCAGGTGTATATTCTGGCTTCATTAAAATCCTCCTTTGAACGAGGTTTAGCTACTGCACTCCAACACCGCAAAAGGGATGGTTCGCCTTATAACGCTATTGATTACTGATCGACTCGGTTATGACATGGGGACATTTCGCCTTTCATCCCTAGCGGGCTGACAGACGTAACGTCCCCAAGTCATACCCTACCCTTTTCATACCCTGTCTATTCGTTGCCGATGACGATGACTTCGGTTTTTAAATCAACGCCAAATTTTTCTTTGACGCCGGCTTGAATGGCGCCGATCAGGTTTAAAATATCAGCAGCGGTGGCACCGCCTTTGTTGATCACAAAGCCGCTGTGTTTTTCGGACACCTGGGCGCCGCCAATCGAAAAACCGCCAAAACCGGCGTCTTGAATCAATTTGCCGGCATAGTAACCCTCCGGGCGGCGAAAGGTGCTGCCGGCACTGGGGTATTCGAGCGGTTGTTTGGCCTGCCTTTGGGCGTTTAAGTCGCGCATTTTTTCTTCAATGGTCTGATAATCGCCGTTTTTAAGGGCGATTTCGACGCTGACCAGCACCCAGTGGTGGGCTTGAAGGATACTGGTCCGGTAGGAAAAATTGCATTGGTCGCCGGGGATTGTTTTAAGATGACCATCTTCGGTGATGACGGTGATGCTCTTAATGACCCCTTTCATTTCGCCGTCGTAGGCACCGGCGTTCATGGTGACGGCACCGCCCAGGCTACCGGGAATGCCGGAGGCAAATTCAAGGCCGGTCAGTCTTTCTTTAAGAGCGAACTTGGCCAGATCTTTTAAACTGATCCCTGGTTCGGCAATCAGGCTTTCGCCAACTGTTTTTACTTGGCTAAGGGCTTTGGTATTGATAATAATACCGCGATAGCCATTGTCACGGACGATCAGGTTGCTGCCATTGCCCATAATATAGACCGGCTTTTCTGACGCTTTGCAAATTTCCAGGGCAGCGCGTAACTGATCGCGGGACTGGGGCATTACAAAAAGGTCGGCCGGACCACCGACTTGAAAAGATGTGTGGTTTTTCATTGGTTCATTTTCTTTTATATTTTCTGCTGCCATAACGGCTTTTAGTTTGGTGATTGTATTATTTATAAGATTCATCTGATTACTTCCTTTTATTGCTTGGATTCGCTATTGCTTAGATTAGTTTCATCATACCATTATTTTTTAAGCTTCGCCATAAAAAAAGACCCTAAAGGGGTCTTTTTAAGAATCTTTTATTCTATTCTGCGACGGCGCAGAGGCTGGCGATGCAGACTTTGGCGGCGCCGGCTTCGAGCAGGGTAGCGGCGCTTTCGGCCAGGGTGGCGCCGGTGGTGAGGACGTCATCGACTAGCAGGATGGTTTTGTTTTGGATGGTCTCGATCTGATCGACCGTAAAAGCGCCGGTGAGATTGGACAGCCGTTCTTGGCGACCCTGTCCGATCTGATGGGGGGTATCGCGGCTGCGAACCAGGATTTGAGTTGCCAGTAGCGGCGATATGGAAATATTCTGACTTAACCCTTGCAAAATACCCTCGGCGATCTTTTGACTCTGGTTATAGCCCCGTTCTTGGAGGCGGTTAGGGTGGAGGGGGATCGGGATGATAAAATCGACCGCCTTGATCCAATCAGATTGGGCGATTGCCTCCCCGATTTGCCGACCAACCCAGATGCCCAGGTGGGGGCGGTCTTTGAATTTAATGGCTGCAACCAGTTTTTTTCCGGCGTCTTGATAATTGAGATGGGCATAACCGCCTGAAAAAGGAAGGTTCAGTTTGGCGCAGGGAATACAGACATCCCGATCTGCGGCGAAGATCGGTCTTCCGCATCTGCGACAGGTGGGGTTATTGATGCGCGGGAGATCGTCTTCACATTGATGGCATAAAAAGCGGTTCGTCACAAAAAGCACCTTACCGCAGATGGGGCAGGTTCCGTTTTTGAGAAAGAGGTTGTTTTCGAGGAAGGTCAACAGGGTTTGTTTCAGATTCATGGTTACCTCATTTGGGGCGAAGACGGATCGCCCCTTGGGATGATTTATTATTTATTTTATAAAATATTACACCATTGGGTGTTTGATGTAATTGATGATCCGGGCGCAGAGGGCGGTTTGGCGGTTTTGGGATTCGGTCGATTTGATCATTTGCCGGAAGACGTACTGGTTGCCGATTAAGATCAGCAGCTTTTTGGCACGGGTAACGGCGGTGTAAAGCAGCTTGCGGTTTAAAAACAGTGGCGGGCCGGCGACGATCGGCATGACCACGACCGGGAACTCGCTGCCCTGGCTTTTGTGGACTGTCATCGCATAGGCGTGGGTGATCTCGTCCATCTGGTCAAAGTCGTAGGTGACCTCCTTACCGTCGTTAAAGAGAATCACAAAGGCTTTGTCGCGGCTGCTGATGCTTTTAAGAATCCCGATATCGCCGTTGTAGATGCCTTGACCCTGTTCGGTGGTCAGGGTGTCCTGCCACTTGATCCGATAGTTATTTTTAATCTGCATGACCTTATCGCCTTCCCGGTAGATGACCATCCCAAACTCCCGCTGGGGGCGATCTTGGTGGGGCGGATTAAGGACTGCCTGGATTTCGCGATTGAGGTTGATTACTCCGACCTTGCCGTTTTTCATCGGCGAGATGACCTGGATATCATGGATACTATCAAAGCCCTTGGCTCTCGGCAGCCGGTTTGTGACCAGTTCTAAAATATCACGGAGCAGCTTATCGCCATCGTTTTTGTTAAGAAATAAAAAATCAGACGCGTTATTAATGTCTGGCATTTGGCCGTGGTTGATTTCATAGGCGTTGACAGAAATCATACTTTCTTCGGATTGACGATAGATGCGATCGAGGCTCAGTACCTTAATGGCACCGCTTTCGATGATGTCTTTTAAGACATTGCCGGGGCCGACCGAAGGCAGCTGATCGGCATCGCCAACCAGGATCAGCCGGGTGCCGGGTTGGACGGCCATCAGCAGCGAGTCCATCAGCAGGATATCAATCATCGAGGATTCATCGACGATGATCGCATCGACATCGAGTTGATTGCTTTCGTCCCTGGAAAAGCTGGCAAAGTCATCGTCCTGGCTGTATTCATATTCTAACAGGCGATGAATGGTCTTGGCTTCGTTGCCGGTGGTTTCGGTGATCCGTTTGGCAGCCCGGCCGGTTGGGGCGGCCAGCACCGTTTTTAAGCCCAGAGCTTTAAAGATCCGGACGATCCCGTTGATGATGGTGGTTTTGCCGGTTCCCGGACCACCGGTGATAATGATCACACCGTTATCCATGGCGGCGGCAATCGCCTGGCCTTGTTTATTATCCAGGGTAATTGACATGTCGCGTTCGTAGTCTTTGATCTTTTCTTCGATGTTGACGTTGGCGATCTTATAGGTCATCTGGCTGATTCTGGCCATGGCCAGGGCGGTATTATCTTCGGCTTCGTAGAGGTTGCGGGGATAAAACACCACTTGATCATCGACTTCTTCCTGGATGATTTGTCCCATTAGCACCAGTTCACCTAATTGGGCATTGATCTCGTCTTCGGCGACTCCGAGGATTTTAGCAGCGGTTGCAATCAGCTCGGCTTCGGTCATATAGGTATTGCCACGGTTATAGCATTCCCCCAGTGAATAGTTGATTCCGGCCAGAATCCGACCGGGGCTATTGGCTTCAAAGCCCAGATGGTTGGCAATCTGGTCGGCAATTTTAAAGCCGATCCCACGGATATCTTCAATCATCTGATAGGGATTGTGAAGTAATACCGAAATGGTGTCAAACTTATAGGTTTTATAGAGCTTCATCGCCCAGTTGGCCGATATCCCATAGTCCTGGATCTGGATCATGATCTGCCGGACTTCGCGCTGTTCGTGGTAGACTTCTTTGATGGCAGCCAGGGTTTTCTTGCCGATCCCTTTGATTTCGGATAGCCGTTCGGGGTGATTATCGAGAATATCGAGGGTCTCTTCACCAAAGCGGGCGACGATCGCCTTGGCGGTTTTTTCGCCGATCCCGGGCAAAATGCCTGAGGATAGATAGCGGGTGATGCCTTCGGTTGAAGTGGGGATTTCCATGGCGTAGGTTTCCATGGTGAACTGATCGCCATAGTTTTTATGCTCGGTCCAGTAGCCAGTCAGTTTGAGGTATTCGCCATGACCCAGTTCGTCAAAGTTTCCTACCACGGTGACCAGATCGCCGTCGATGTCGAAATGTGCGACGGTGTAGCCGTTGCTGGTGTTTCTAAAGACGATGTGCTCCACCGTGCCCTTAATGCTTTCCATTGTTTGCTCCTGTTGTTTAAATGATGCCTTATTATAGCACAAAAAAAGACCCATTATTGGGTCTTTTTTCGTTTATCTTTTTATTTATATCGGATAAATTATTTAACTGTAATTAAACCAGTTTTGGTTTTTGGCTGTAAGTTGTGTGTAATAAGTGATGTGATTTATGACCATTGGGTTCTCCCAAATATTCATCATAAATGCGGATAACTGCTGGACTTTGGTGTGATTTACGGTATTTTGTGATTTTTGCATCTGACACATAAAGCGCTTTGGCTCTTTCTGCGCGGATATCAATATCCATTTTGTCTTTTGCTGGCACAATCGATTGGCCACCACCGTTAACACAGCCGCCTGGGCATCCCATTAATTCAATGAAATGGGTATCAGCTAATTCGCCAGCTTTTAATTGTTGCATAACTTTTTCAATGTTGCTTCCGCCACTGGCAACGAGTAGTTTAACTGCCAGATCAGGGGTTACATCAACAGTTGCTGTTTTGATTCCTTGTACACCACGAACCATTTCGTAGTCAATTGCCTGAATATCTTTTTTGTTTAAGATATCAGCCAGTGTTCTTACGGCTGCTTCCATTACACCGCCGGTAGCACCGAAAATAACGGCTGCTCCAGTGTATTCGCCATAATAATCGTCAAATTCTTCTTTTGGAAGTTGATCAAACATAATTCTGGCTTCTTTAATCATCCGTGCAAGTTCACGTGTTGTGATTGAAATATCGACATCAGGAATGCCATCGACTTTTAGTTCTTCTCGTTTAAGCTCGTATTTTTTTGCTGTACATGGCATAACTGAAACAACGACCATGTCTTTCGGATCAATGCCGTTTGTTTCGGCATAATGGCTTTTTAGTAATGCACCGGTAATCTGTTGTGGTGATTTACAGGTTGACAAATGTGGTAAAAATTCTGGGTAGTTGGTTTCGATGTATGAAATCCAACCTGGTGAACAAGATGTGATCATTGGCAGAACACCGCCGTTGGTTACACGACCAAGAAGCTCTGTTCCTTCTTCCATAATGGTAACATCGGCACCGAAGCCAGTATCAAATACCTTATCAAATCCAAGTCGTCTCAGGGCTGCTGCCATTTGGTCGGTAACAGGCGTTCCCATTGGGTATCCGAATTCTTCACCAAGTGATGCTCGAACTGCAGGTGCTGTTTCTACGATAACGGTTTTTGTTGGATCTGCAATTGCATCCCAGACTTCCTGAATGCTTGATTTTTCTTTTAATGCGCCAACCGGACAGTTTACGATACATTGTCCGCATCGGATACATCCGACATCTGCTAACGATCTTCCAAAGACAGGCTGAACCTGAGAGGTAAAGCCACGGCCAACACTGCCAAGAACAGCAACGTTTTGTACGTCTCCACAAACAGCAACACACCGTTTACAAAGAATACATTTGCTTTCATCTCTGACAATTGAGTCTGATTTATCATCAACCAGTGTACCTGACACTTCGCCTTCAAAAGGAACTTCAGAAACGCCTAAATCAGTAGCCAGGGTCTGCAGTTCACAGTTTTCGCTACGAATACAGGTGGTACATTCGCGATTATGGTTTGACAGAATCAGCTCAAGATTAACACGTCGTGCTTCTCTTACATTTGGGGTGTTTGTTAAGACCTCAATGCCATTAGCAACTGGGTAAACACAAGCTGCCTGCAGGGCTCTGGCACCGGCAATTTCAACTAAACACATCCGACATGCACCAATTTCGTTAACATCTTTCAGGTAACAAAGGGTGGGGATGTCAATATTGCATTGTCGTGCAGCTTCTAAAATGGTTGTTCCTTCGGGAACAGTCATTTCCTGTCCGTTTATTTTAAAAGTAACTTCTTTCATTATTCTGATAACCTCCTCATCAAGCCTTGGAAATGGAGCCAAATGGACAGGCTTCAATACAGGCATTACATTTAATACATTTTGCTGTATCAATGGTGTATGGTTTTTTCTTTTCGCCAGTGATCGCATCAGCTGGACATTTTTTAGCACAGATGCCACAACCCTTACAGGTTTCGGGATCAATGGTGAAGTCTAATAAATGTTTACATACGCCGGCTGGACATTTTTTATCATTAATATGTGCTTCATATTCATCTCTGAAATAGCGAATCGTTGAAAGAACAGGGTTAGGCGCGGTTTGTCCCAGTCCACAAAGGGCTGAAGCTTTAATGCCTACTGCTAATTCTTCTAATCGTTCGATATCGCCTTTAACGCCTTTTCCATCACAGATACGTTCTAGAATTTCTAACATTCTTTTGGTACCGATACGGCAAGGTGGGCATTTACCACAGGATTCGTCCTGAGTAAAGTCAAGGAAGAAACGGGCAACGTCAACCATACAGTTGTCTTCATCCATGACGATTAGTCCACCAGAACCCATCATTGAGCCGATGGCAATCAGGTTATCATAATCAATTGGTGTATCTAATAAAGAAGCAGGGATACATCCGCCTGAGGGTCCCCCGGTTTGAGCTGCTTTGAAAGCCTTACCGTTAGGAATACCACCACCGATATCATAGACGATTTCTCTCAGGGTTGTGCCCATTGGGATTTCAAGTAGACCGGTGTTATTGATTTTTCCGCCCAGTGCGAAGACCTTTGTTCCTTTAGATTTTTCGGTACCTACTGACGCAAACCATTCTGCGCCTTTTAAGATAATGGCGGGAATATTTGCATAGGTTTCGACGTTATTTAAAACGGTTGGTTTTCCAAATAAACCTTTATTAGCTGGGAATGGCGGACGTGGACGCGGTTCACCACGTTTACCTTCGATCGAGTTCATTAGCGCGGTTTCTTCACCACATACGAATGCGCCGGCACCGAGACGAATTTCAAGGTCAAAGGCGAAATCGGTGTCGAAAATATTTTCGCCCAGTAAGCCATATTCTTTGGCTTGATCAATAGCGATTTGCAGACGGTTTACGGCAATTGGGTACTCAGCTCGAACATATACATAACCTTTAGCAGCGCCAACTGCAAAACCAGCAATCGCCATCGCTTCGATTAAGGCATGGGGATCACCTTCAAGTACAGAACGATCCATGAATGCGCCAGGGTCACCTTCATCGGCGTTACAGGCGACGTATTTTACGCCATCTTCTGATACGGCGTCATGGGCAAATTGCCATTTAAGGCCGGTAGGGAAGCCACCGCCCCCACGACCACGAAGACCAGAAGCTTTTACTTCATTGATAACATCGATTGGGGTCATGGTTAGTAATACTTTTTCAAGTGCCATGTAACCATCAAATGCGATATATTCGTCAATGTTTTCAGGATCAATAACACCACAGTTTACCAGAGCAATCCGTTTTTGGGTTTTAAAGAAGCCTAAGTCATTAATTGACAGTGGGTGATGTCCATCCCCTTTTTCGGTGTAGATCAGGCGATCTAGTGGACGACCCTTTACCAGATGTTCTTCTACTAATTCGGTAATATCTGCTGCTTCAACCCGACTGTAGAATGTGCCTTCTGGGTAAACAATAACGACGGGTCCTAGTTCACATAAACCAAAACAACCGGTTGCTACAACTTCTACCTCATCAAGGATATCATGTTTTACTAATTCTTTTTTTAATTCCTTTACTAATGTCATTGCACCAGAGGAACAACATCCTGTGCCACCACAAATCAGAATCTGCGAACGTTTATATGCCATCTGCTCTTCTCCTCCTCAATTAACCCTTAACCGTTGGATCGATGAGTTTACCATCAACCACAGTCATGGTATATTCATCTACAATTTTGCCTTGAGCCAAATGTTCAGCTACAACGCGGGCAACCTTTTCGGCATTCATGTGCACATAGGTTACTTTATCATTGTTGCCATCATAAACTTCTACAATTGGTTCTAAGCGACATGATCCGATACATCCGGTTTGGGCAACAGTAACGTCAACCAAGTTCTTTGCTTCAACCTCTTCCATCAGTTTAACCATTACTGGTCGCGCGCCTGCAGCGATACCGCAGGTTGCCATTCCAACTACAACACGGTAGCCATCTTTGCCGTGTCGTAGGTTGATTTCGTTTAATTTCTTTTCACGAATCGCTTTTAGTTCTGCTAAGGACTTTGCCATAATGCTTCCTCCATCATTTCTTGAATTTCTTTTAAACCCTCTGAAACGTATTCCCGGATCCAATTAAGAATGTCCGGTTCGTTTAACGATTCAACTTCCAGAGTCGCTTTAATTTCTTGTGTATTAAAAACAAATAGTTGATTGTTGTAGTCGTGTTCATAAATAAGATCCGCCGCTCCAAAAGACATGACCATCGTGAGAATTGTATCAGCCATATTCCCCAAGGGGACACGATCGATATGATCGCGCTTAAAGCTTGCAACCACCTTTGTGCCAACCCCTTGGGTTGAGCTTATCTCAAAGTATCCGCCGCATCCTTCAGCAGCTGCTTTGAACAAGGATAAACCCAGACCAACCTTACGGGTTGTTCGGGTTGTTACAAATGGATCTGTGATATTCTCAAGTCGATCGGCCGGTATTCCGCAGCCATTATCCTTAATGATAATGGTGAGTTCATTGTTTGCCGTGGACTCGACAATAAACAGCTCAACAAGCTTTGCCTGAGCTCTGATGGAGTTTTGGGTGATATCCAAGATATGAAGGGACAACTCTTTCATAATCGTTAACTAGTATTTTTCTATGATACCTGCAATATCATCTAAAACTAAACGTCCGTAAACATCTTCATTAACGGTTAAGACCGGTGCTAAACCACATGCTCCAATACATCGCGTTGCATCAACCGACCATTTGCCATCTTCAGTTGTATCGCCAACCTGGGTTCCCAGAATACTGTTAACTTTGTCAATAATTGGTTGTGCCCCTCGTACATAACAAGCGGTTCCTAAACAAATTCCAATTTTGAATTTCCCCTTTGGCGTCAGGTTAAATTGAGAATAAAATGTTGCCACACCGTAGACCTCAGTTAAGGGCATCCCTAACTCATCTGCAATGGTTCCCTGTAGTTCAAGTGGTAAATAGCCGTATTTTTCCTGGGTTTCCTGCAGAATCTGCATTAAACAACCTGGTACTTCTCTGTGCTCGGCCACTATTGCCTTTACTACGTCCAAATTTTCAACTGGTATTAATTCAGCCAATTTTCAAACCTCCTAATTAAATCGTGCAAACCTTTACGCATTTGATTGCATGTTTTCTAACGAAGTCATTATAACATATAACCAAAATTTTCGTTATATTTATAACAGATAAATTTTTACTCATTTTAACCTAAATATTAATGAAAACCTTTAACACGAAGGGTTTTTGAAGTAAAATTTATACTCTTTTGTTTTTATTTTTGTAAAGGTGTAATAATTTTGCACAAAAAAAAACGGGAATTTTTAAAATACCCGTTTTTTTCATCAACTAACCCAGATAGTCAATCAGGGTTTGCCGCCGCATATCCGGCAGTTCCAAAAAGTATTGCCGCTCAGCGATGTCTTCCAATTGATGGGCGTCGGAGCCATGGATAAACTGATAGTCCTTAAAGAAGCGAAAATTTGCAAGAACCTTCTCAAAGCTTTGATTCTTTGATACTTCACAGGTTTTGACGTCCAGTTCCAGCGGAATAAAGCCCAGCGAGGCAATAATACTATAAGACTTGCGGTCGATATGGGCCGGAACCAGAATCCCGCCCAGATCCGTGACGATTTGCCAAAGCTTTTCGACCCCAATGTCGGTGGCTGATATCAGTAGCTTGTCGATTTCACCGATGATCTGATCATGCTCGTCCATAATGATTTGCGGGCCAAATATTTCCTTTTGATTACTGACATCGGGGAGGTGTTGATAAATAATTTCATCGAGTGCCATCGCCGCTTCAAGGGTCGGCAGATAGGCCAGGATATGGGCCTCTTCTTTGGTCGTCACTTCGATTCCCGGGAGGATACAAAGCCCGATTTCGGTTTCTTTTGCCAATTCTTTTGCCACCGCCATGATTGCCGGTAAATTCTTTGCTGAATTATGATCGGTAACCGCAATAAAATCCAGCTCTTTGATGAGTGCCATATTCACAATGTTATTGGGGGTCATCTCCGCTTGACCACAGGGGGATAAGAGCGAGTGAATGTGCAAATCTATGGCTACCTTTTCCATTTAAATGCCGGCGTTTCCTAAAATCTTACAGACTTCGTAGGCGTTCAGACCGGTAATGATAATCGGGATATCTTCGATAATGGCCCGTTCTAGCGTGCTTTCTTCGACTTCGGCACCTTCTGGAATAATCACACAGGTCATTTCCAGCAGGGTTGCCACCGCAATGATATTAACATGGGTCTGAATCGTGACCCAGGCACATCCCTTGCCGGCATTGGCCATGACCCAGCTGAGTAAATCGCCGACATAACCACTGTCAATAACCCCTTCAATGCCCACCTGGGGATTGAGACACTTGAATTCCTTGTTGTTTAATAAGTCACTTACCTTCATTCGTTTTCTCCTTTTAATTTTATCTCATTAATCGTTTTTGTCACGTGATGGAGGCGACTATCGCTGAGCAGCGATCAAGCCCTCGTCCGAAAAAGCGTTAAGTTGTTTTTTAGTCTTTATTCTTTCTTGATCAGCGGTTTTTCAGTCGGGTGTTCCACCTGCAGTAATTCATTCGTCAAAACAGAGAGATCCCGGACCCGGTCTTTTAAGACAAAGACACAGTCAATTTCTTTGGCTTTTCCAGCCACGATATCTTCGGCCAGCGCCCGGCAACCGGGCGAACCACAGGATCCGCAATCCAGACCGGGTAGTTTGGTTTCGAGGATTTCGATCTGCTTCATTTTTTCGATCGCCTTATTGAGATCCTGATCGAGCGGTTCTGGACTACGGGGATTAATCCGCTCTTTAATGTGCATCATTCCAGAATTATAAATGCTTTTGACGTAGTCATCGGACATGTGCACAATCGAGGTCTGTCTCATTTTTTTGGCACGATCCTGGATGTACATTTTGGCGACATAATTATTCTCAACCGTCAGGCAACCACCAACACAGCCGCCGATACAGGCCAGGCCTTCAAAAAATTCGATCGTATCGAGTTTACCACATTCAATTTCTTCTAAGACATTAATCACGTTTTGAATACCATCGACATGGAGGACGTTTTTATTTTTCAAGTAGTCGCTTTCGCCACCGGTCAAAGCCCAGGTGCAGGATTCGGGGGTGGTATTGTGAATCCCTTCCTGGAGCGGACAAGAGCCGATCTGGCTGGCCAGGTCGCTGTAGATATCTTTGATCGCGATGGCACCATCGATCTGATCGTACTTGTCATATTCGCTGGCGGCCGGATTATTGATCATCGTCGCCTTGGCGGCGCAGGGCGTAATAAAAAACATGCCAACATCACTGTTTTTGTATACCCCTTCTTCTCTGATCCGCTTTCTGATCAGTCGGGCGGTCATCGCCATCGGCGATTTGAGCCGGCAGATATTGTCGGTAAGCTCCGGAAAGCGCACCTGAATCAGCTTGACAACGGCCGGACAGGCTGACGAAATCAGTGGTTTGGGATAGCGTTTGGCATGGTACTCATACTTTAGCGCCTGACCAACGATCTCGGCGCCATAGGCCACCTCGACGACCTCATCAAAGCCCAGCGCCTTAACCGCTGAGAGAATTTGATCGATCGAATACTTGGGTTTAAACTGGCCAATGATGGCTGGTGCCACCAGGGCGACCCGATATTTAAAACTATCTTTTTTTGAAAGCGGATCGGTTTTTGCCAGTTTGGCATGATGGGGACAGATTCGGATACACTCACCGCAATCAATGCATTTAGACTCATTGATAATCGCCTTGCCACCGCGCACCCGGATCGCCCCGGTCGGACAGCTTCTCAGACAGGTGGTGCAGCCGAGACATTTTTCCTCATCAAGGTATACAGAATGAAGTAATTTTTCCATATCTGACCTTCTTCCTGTTTATACTAAAAATTTCATGATAATTTTTGTACCCTCACCAATTTTTGATGAGATCGCAAAATTATCGGCGTTGTTTTTCATATTGGGCAGACCCATTCCCGCACCAAAGCCCATTTGCCGGACTTCATCACCGGCGGTTGACCAGCCTGCTGTCATCGCCAGATCAATATTGGCAATACCCGGTCCAATATCTTCAATCGTTAACATCAATTCTTCCTCACCTACCTCCAGGGTTATTTTTCCGCCATCGGAATGGATCGCTAAATTCATTTCACTTTCGTAACCGGCAATCGAAACCTTCCTGATCACCTTATTGGAAACCCCCAATTGCTGCAACGTCCGTTTAATCTTTCTTGATGCTTCGCCGGCAGTATCAAAATCGCCCCGGGCTACTTCAAAGACGAGTTCATAACTCATCTGAGATGAGCTCCTTTAAGACCATTTTTATAAAGAATGCCGCAACATTCAAAAAGAATATACTTGGTCGACATAACCAGAAGATTTCGTTCTTTTGCCATTTCGATCATTTCCTGGCTGGGCATTTTATCCCGGACAAAGATAATGCTGTTCATATTGGCCATGTCGGCGGTGTTGAGTACCTGTTTGTTGACCAGGCCGGTGAGCAGAATGGCATCTTCTTTAGCAAAGCACAGCACATCACTCATCAGATCACAGCCAAATCCGGAATGGACTTCTTCTTCCAGATGGCTCTCGCCGGATAAAACAACCGCATCGAGCAGGTCTCTTACTAGACTTAATTTCATCGAAGGTTCTCCTTTGTTCGTTATTGTTATTATTGTAAAGGATTTCTTGTGCATTTAGCAAGGTCTTTAGTCTTTTTTATTCCAATAATTGTCAGGCGAGCCAGCAATGCTCGCCCCGACATAATAATCGCGCTGGTTTATTTCTGTTTTAATCCTATTTTATTCGACTCGGTAAAGCCGCTCGGCGGCCTTACAAATTTATTTTATGATAGTCCGCGCCCAATGATTTTAACAGCTTTTCTTCATCCTCGTCACAGGTGAAGAGGATAATCTGACGTTTGCAGGCCAAGTCTGCGAGCAGTTTAAGGGCCTCGGTTTTGCGCTGTCGGTCATACCTGACAAAGGGTTCATCCAAAATAAAGGGCATCTGATCACCGATTCGCTGGCCGATTCCATAGCGAAAGGCAAAGTGTACCTGATCCATGGTTCCAGCACTTAATTGCTCGGCATCCTTAAAATCGCCGCCCTTGGGATCGACGACCTTGAGCTTCATCGTTTCATCAATTTTTACCCCCTTATAGTGCTGGGTGATGGTCTCAAGGATCGCGCCGATATTTTTGTTGAGCTCCGGCACTGATTCCCGGTGGCTATCCTTCTGGATCCGGGCCAGAACCGCTAGCGCTGCGTTACAGGCTTGGATTTCTAAATCAAAGGCCTGGATTTGAGCATCCAGCGATTTAATCGTTTCTTGAATTTCGACTGGTAGGCCAATGCCTTCGGTGAGGGCACTGTTTTCACCTTCCAGCCGGGCAATCTCTTTTCCCAGACTGAGAAGGTCTGCGGATTTTGGCGAGGCTTTCTGCCAGACCGCTTGTCCGGCATCGGTTTTTCCGCCGTTGACGGTTTCCAGCAGATTTTCAAGCAGGCGGAGGTTACCGTTGAAGCGGATTTTAAGTTCTTCCAACTGCTGTCCTTTTTCACAGCGTTCGGCATATTCGGCAATGTCTTTGACCTGATACTGAGCCAGTTTTTTCTCGAGCTCGCGGATAATGCCGCGACGCTGCTCAAAAAGCACCTCATAACCGGCCTGGTGGCGGGAATGCTGAACAATAATCAATTCCCCTTCGTTTTGCAGCTGTTCCAGTTCTTTCTGGTTGCGGACAATTTTTTTATAATAACTATCCAAACTCGGCGCGTCAGTCAATTGGTACTTGGCCAATATTTCGTCTTGAATCGGAATCAGCTTTTTCTCTTTTAAGATCTGCCGCTTTTTAAGCGTTGCCGAGACCCCATAACTGAGACCAACAACACCAGCAATAGCCAGTGCGGCTCCCACCGTTAAGGACAGGTTTTCAATCCCCTGACTGGCTCCCATCAGCCCGATATTGGCCATTCCCACCAGCCCCATCCCCAACAAGGTTACCAGGCTGGCGATGATATTGATGAGAATGTTTGATTTTTTATCGACGGCTTCCACTTCTACCTGTTCTTTTTTAAACAGCTCATAATCTTCAGTGATGCCTTCGACGGTATGTGGCCCCAGGGCGCTACGCTTTGTGGCTTCTTTCTGCCTGATCGCCTTAAGATGTTCGGAGGCATCGGTCATTTCCTTTTCGATGTAATTCATCTGATCAGAGAGCCGTTCAGCCTGATTCTTGATCGCTTTTAAGCCCTCTAAAATCTTGTAACTATAGCCCTCATAGACCTGGTCTTCGCGGATTATTTTAGACAGGCGGTTATTTTCTTTTTCCAGTTTGTTTATTTTTTCATAGCTCAAAAGCAGCTCTTTTTTACGCTTAACCACCGATTCCTGGCTAAGGTACTCATTCTCTGCTTCAATGCGTTTCATCAACTTTTGATTCTGGGTGATTTTTTCCTGGTTTTCAGCCACCTTGGCATAGGCTGCCTCAGCTTCTTTTAATAATCCCTGGAGTTCATCGCGTTCTCTGATGGCGGCACCGATTCTTGATTTACTTTGGCCGGAACGGCCGATCTGGTTCTTTTTTTCTTCTAATCGTCGGGCGATGCCTTTAAAATTAATCTCGATCCCACTGGAATTCTGCATCTCGATGTAGGAATCCCGGACTTCGTCCTGGCTGCGGGATTCGTTATCGTGGAGGTTCTGACGCATGTTAACGGTGTTATTGTAAATCACCGTGGTCATCCCAGTATCTAGCGGCAGATGCTGGCGAATCACGCCATCGTATTTAAATTGATCGTTGATTATTTTTCCGGTACTGTTATCGTAGATAAATAAGGAATCTTTGGCTCTTAAAAAATTCCGCTCCAGCCGGATTTCCTGGCCACTGTCCTGATAAACCAGGGAACCGCTGTAGTCGAATTGATTCCAGGGCATATATTTTTGATATTCGTCGCTGTAGGTTTTCTTTTTGCGGTAGGGCTTGTAAAACCCGAAAAACATCCCCTGAATAAAGGTTTGCAGGGTTGTTTTGCCGGCCTCGTTTTTGCCATAAATCAGGTTAAGCCCCGGTTTGAGCTCGATCGTCTGGTCTTTGAATTTTCCAAAGGCTTTAATTGACAGGGTTTTTATTATCACTATAAAACCCCCTCACCAATCATCGCTTCAATGCTGTAGATGATCGCTTTTTTGCGAATTTCTGCTTCTTCTATTTTCTCCAGTTCTGAAAGAATCTGTCCAATCGGATTATCTTTATTCTCGCGGATCAGCAATTCCAGATCAATGTCCGGCTCCAGCCTGGTGGTGTCAGTTTCAATATAATAAAAAGCCTCTTCCAGATCATCGTTGATCCAGTCCATTTGAATTTCCGGGTTGATGTAGCCGCTAAAGCGGATCCGGTAGTAATGCTGCTGGCGGTTTGTTTGACTATCGCAGTCAATCGTTTTCTTGATAATATCCTGATAAGAATCTTCCGGTGTAAGCTGGATTTCGATGGTTTGATATGTTCGTGACTCGATCGGCTTGAAGCCGCTGCTAGTAATAAAGACCTGATTGACATAATCGGTATCCACCTGGGAGATTAAAAATCCCCGTTCGCCGCTTTCACCAAAATTAAGCGGTACCGGTGATCCGCAGTAAGCAATCCCGCCGGGAGTCAGCCCCGGCTTGTGAATATGTCCCAGCGCGATGAAATCAAAGCCCTTCTTTTCAACCAATCTTAAATCAATCGGCAGATAAAGGCTTTGACTGGCCACTTCACCGTGGGCCATTAAGATATTATAGCGGGTATCATTGAGCTTAATGCTGTTAAAAGACCGCTCGGGAAAGGCCCGGTACTCGTTTTTAACCCAGGACATGCCATAGATTTCGGTATTGAGTTCTTTTATGTAAACAGACCGAAAGACATCTTCTTTAAAAATGTAGACATTGCTAGACCACTCGACCTTTTTGTAGGGTGAGCTGTCACCGTGATAATCGTGATTTCCGGTGATGATGACCACCCAGGTTTTATCGAGACTGGCCAATCCTTCGGCAACTCTTTTGATATCCATGGTCAGGACATTGACGCTGTCAAATAAATCTCCGGCAATCAGCAGTAGTGGCACTTCTTCTTCTTTGACATAGGCAATCATCTCGTCAAAGGCTTTCCACAATTCTTTTCTTTTATTTTTACCGTAATAGTTTCCTTGTTGTAAAAAGGTAAAGGGGCGACCTAAATGAAAATCTCCGGTATGTACAAAGCGTGTCAGCATCCTCTTTGCCTCCTCATCTATAAATTTTTGCTAATTTTGGGGTTTCGTCTCAGTTACCGGCTTATCCCGACAATTGTTAATCTCTTGTGACCTAGGGGTCAGACCCTTTGCGCGCTGGTTCGGACAGGTTTATCAACCTGTTCGCCCAGAGGCAAACAAGATGATGTAACAATTGTCGGTAACGCCTTACTTGAGTTCATTTTAATGTTTATCTCTTCGAACTGATTTTTTATTATATCATCTTTTGGTAAATCTTACATTTAATTTTTATTAGAATTAATGATTTCATCTGTTTCAAGCAGTCCATAGAGGGTAGGGGTTAAAGAAAAAGTCTCGATGGCGCTTTTGACTTCGGCCAGTGCCTGAGCCTTTCTTTTTTGTGTGACGCTGGTTTTTTTTGCTCGGATCAGGATGTTTTTGGGGGTGTGAGCCAGGTCCACAAATTCTAGCAGCTGTACCTTGTAGCCGCAGGCTTCGAGGAGATTGCCGCGGATTGCATCGGTGATCAGGGCGGCAGTCCGTTCTTTGATGATGCCATATTTGGTCAGCAAACTCAGCTGATCCGTTTTTATTTGGCCGTTTAGCTCGTGCTGACAGCAGGGTACTGAAAAAATCAGCCCGGCATTCCATTTTATCGCATTGTAGAGGGCATAATCGGTGGCGGTATCACAGGCGTGCAAGGTGATAATCATATCCACCGCAAAGGGGCTTTGATAGGCATCGATATTGCCCAGTTCAAAGGACAGCTGGTCATAGCCGTATTTCCTGGCAGAGGCATTACAGCGGTCAATCACATCCGACTTTAAATCGAGGCCGACGATTCGTACTTTCAGGTTTTTTATCTCGCTGAGGTAATAATATAAGATAAAGGTCAGATAGGATTTGCCGCAGCCAAAGTCGATCACATTGAGCTGCGCCCCGGGATCAAGATTTTTGATTTCATCGTCGATGATTTCGACAAAACGGTTGATCTGCCTAAATTTATCGTACATTGCCTTGACCACCTTGCCTTCTTTGGTAAAGATCCCCATATCGACAAGCGGTGGGATGAGTGTGCCTTCCTTTAGGATATAGTTTTTCTCACGATTATGGGTTAAGACTTTTGCCGGAGCTGCCGTGACGGCTTTTTTAGTTACCGACGGCTTCCCCTTTTTACTGATTTGAATGATATATTGATACTGTTCATCCCAGCCATTATACTGCAAAAACGCATGCTCCAGGGCTTGACTGAGAAAATCTTTAAACTGTTGCAAGGAAAGATTTTCATTGAATACCTGGGTGGCCGTGAATTTTTCCAGATGATAGACTTCTTTTATTTGATTGATAACTATTTTTTGATAGTCACTTGTTTTTGTCCTTGGTTTGCTGAGGATGATCTTATAAATTTTTGGATTAAAACAGGTCTCAACTGCGGATATTAAATTGTTCATTGATTTACCTCGTGTTTTTGTTGTTGTCAATATCCTATCACGGGTTGGGAAAAATTTATAGCGGGATTTGATTGAATCGCAAAAAAATACCGGAATATCCTTTTGGATATTCCGGTATGTAAGACGGAGGTCATTGAACTAATTGGCTAGCAACAATTGTCACAACAGCTTAACACGGGTCTGACCGACGGTCATTGGTCGGTACGGTAAGGGGTCGACAACCATTGCATACGATACTTGTTATGCACCCATAAACATGGCCATGTCGGCGTCAACGGTGTCGATACCGCCGATACCAAAGGTATCGACTAAGACATTGGCAACATTGGCTGATAAGAATGCCGGCAAGCTTGGTCCCAGATGGATGTTTTTTACACCCAGGTGAAGCAGCGCCAATAACACGATGACGGCTTTTTGTTCGTACCAGGCAATATTGTAGGCGATTGGCAGTTCATTGATGTCATTGAGTTCGAAGACTTCTTTTAATTTCAAGGCGATCAGCGCCAATGAATAGGAATCGTTACATTGTCCAGCATCCAGTAGTCTGGGAATTCCGCCGATATCGCCGAGATCTAACTTATTGTAACGGTATTTTGCGCAGCCAGCGGTTAAGATGACCGTATCTTTGGGTAATTTTTCGGCAAATTCGGTATAGTAATCCCGGGATTTCATCCGACCATCGCAACCAGCCATAACAAAGAACTTTTTGATGGCACCGGATTTAACCGCATCGACAACCTTATCGGCCAAAGCAAATACCTGCTCATGGGCAAAGCCGCCGACAATTTTGCCAGTTTCGATTTCGGTTGGCGCTTTTAGCCGTTTGGCCATTTCGATAATTTTTGAAAAGTCTTTTTTGCCACTTTGATCTGCTTCAATATGGGTGCAGCCGGGATGGCCAGATGCCCCAGTGGTGAAGATTCGGCTGCGAACTTGGTCACTTTTGGGTGGTACAATACAGTTGGTGGTAAACAAAATCGGACCGTTAAAGGATTCAAATTCTTCAAGCTGTTTCCACCAGGCATTGCCGTAGTTTCCAACAAAATTATCATATTTCTTAAAGGCCGGGTAATAATGAGCCGGCAGCATTTCACTATGGGTATAAACATCGACACCGGACCCTTTGGTCTGGTCTAATAGCTGTTCCAGATCGGCCAGGTCATGGCCAGAGATTAAAATGGCGGGATTCTTTTTAACGCCAATATTCACTTCAGTGATTTCGGGATTACCATATTTCCCGGTGTTGGCGCCATCTAGCAGCGCCATCGCGGTGACCCCGAACTGGCCGGTTTTTAAGGTTAAGGCGACCAGATCATCGGCAGACAGTTTATCATCGAGTGTTTTAGCCATGGCCTCATAGATAAAGCCATATAAGCTTAAGTCTTCTTTTCCAAGATTGAGGGCATGCTCGGCATAGGCGGCCAGTCCCTTGACCCCGTAGGTAATCAGTTCTCTCAGTGAGCGGATATCTTCATTTGCGGTGGCCAAGACTCCTACATTTGCTGCTTTTGCAATCATTTCCGCTTTTGTGGCTGTTTCAAATCGGGCGGCGTCATGGAGTGCCAAAACATTTATTTTTTTGGTGGTCTGTTCTTTATTCAAACCCAACAGCTTCTTAAAAAAGCCGGGTGAATTTTTTTTATTGGCAGCATCCACCATATCGCTTAACTGATTTCTCAGCATTATCATTTTCTTTATTTCTTTGACAAAGGCATCCGCATCAAAGTTTGCATTGGTGATGGTCATAAACAGGCTTTTTAACACCTCATGGTTGACCTGGCCCAATTCTTTAGCTTCCAGCTCGCCTTTTATAACGATTTCTGAAATCCCTTTAACCGTATAGATCAGCAGATCCTGAAGCTTGGCAAC
>JAHIQT010000144.1 GCA_018903255.1 Bacillota bacterium
CCGGAATCATTCAAAAGTATACCATTCATCTTTCGACTCAAAAGATGAATAAAAATCTGGTTGCTTACATGTTTATATCCCTTAAACACCCAAATTATATTGAAGGATTTGTCGAATTGGTGAAAAACGAGAATGAGATCATCGAATGTGATTATCTGGCCGGAGATTATGATTATTTAATTAAAATTATTACTAAAGATACGCAAAGTCTGGAAGCAGTGTTAAATCGCATCAAAACAGTTCCCGGGGTACAAAAGACTAAAACGATTGTAACCCTGTCGACCGTAAAAAATACATACTCCATTCTTCCTTACGAAGTTGATGGGTTGTAGAGATTTATTTATCAACATTTAAACGTTTATATTAAAAAAATTTATAATGAAAACACAGGAGGTTTTATCATGATTGTAGGTATTCCAAAGGAAATTAAGAACAATGAGTCACGCGTTTCGGTTACCCCAGCAGGTGTCCATGCCCTGGTAATGAGTGGCCATAAGGTATTGGTTGAAACCAAGGCCGGCATTGAAAGTGGCATTCAAGACAGTGAATACGTGGCAGAGGGCGCGGTCATTTTGCAACAGGCCAAAGAAGTATTTGAACAAGCCGACATCATTGTAAAAGTAAAAGAACCGATTGCATCTGAGTATGAACTGATGAAAGAAGGACAAACGCTATTTACTTATCTACATCTTGCTCCAAACCTGCCTTTAACCGATATTTTAGTGAAGAAAAAAATTACTGCTATTGCCTATGAAACAGTTGAATTGCCAGACCGATCATTGCCTTTACTGATCCCAATGAGTGAAGTAGCCGGCAGAATGTCCGTTCAAGTTGGTGCTACCATGCTGCAACGTTACCATGGTGGTGTGGGGATGTTACTTGGCGGTGTAACCGGGGTATTACCAGCAGAAGTGATGATAATCGGCGCTGGTACTGTTGGTATGAACGCCGCGAAAATGGCAGTTGGCCTGGGTGCTCATGTAACGGTGATTGATATCAGCAAACCAAAATTAACCTATGTTGATGACGTTTTTAATGGTCGGGTATCGACACTAATTAGTAATCCTTACAACATGGCCGAGCTGACCAAAAAATCTGATCTACTCATCAGCGGCGTATTAGTTACCGGCGAAAAAGCCCCTAAACTGGTCTCAGAAGAGATGGTCAAGAACATGAAAAAAGGTTCAGTTATTGTTGATGTAGCGATTGACCAGGGCGGATCAGTAGAAACCATTGATCATAGCACCACTCATGATGATCCCTGCTTTGAAAAACATGGCGTTATCCACTATTCAGTAGCGAATATGCCAGGCGCTGTTCCTAAAACATCCACTTACGCCCTGACCGGATCGACCCTGCCATACTTACTGGCGATCGTCAACAAGGGACCAGAAGCAGCTATGAAAGATGATCCCGCTTTACTGCTAGGCTTAAACACCTACAAGGGACATGTTACTTGTAAAGGTGTCGCTGAAGGCTTAAATAAAGAATATGTACCAGCCGACGAATTACTGTAGGCTAAAAAAAAGCGCTTAAGAAAACCAATCATACCAGAAACAAAAAAATAATCAGCAGCATCAGGAAATATAGAAAACGAAAAAATTAAAGACATAAAATTGAGCAAAAAATACCAGATAACAAGGGTGACACTGTTGAAATAATGGTGAAGCCCTTGTTATCAGAATATTCTCAACAACTCTGTAATCGATATCAAAGATTATAAATTTTAAGGGGGCAATATAAATTTTTCGGAAATCATTTCAGCTGTAAATAATTTTGTTTGGGGACCCATTATGCTGGCACTGCTGATGGGAACAGGGATCTTTTTAACAGTGCGGTTAAAGTTTGCGCCATGGCTCAACTTGGGATTTGCCATCAAATCCGTCTTTACCAAAACAGACAAAACTAAAAAAGATGATTCTAGTGGTGATATTTCACCCTTCCAGTCACTGATGACAGCCCTGGCGGCCACCATTGGCACCGGGAATATCGTCGGTGTTGCAACGGCAATGGTTCTAGGAGGGCCGGGAGCCCTGGTGTGGATGTGGATTTCAGCCTTATTTGGCCTTTCGACCAAGTATGCCGAAAGTGTTCTGGCGGTTAAATACCGGGAAACCAACGCCAAAGGCGAAATGGCCGGTGGTCCAATGTATGCATGAAAAACGGCTTTAAAAACAAGAAACTCGGTTTAGTCCTGGCCTTTTTGTTCTCATTGTTTGCCACCGTGGCTTCCTTTGGAATCGGAAACATGACTCAGGCCAATTCTATTGCCGGAGCTGTGAATGGAACTTTCGGGGTACCCACCTGGATCACCGGTCTGATTCTGACGGTACTGGCATTTTTAGTTATTCTCGGCGGGATCAAGAGTATTGGTCGGGTGTCGGGGGTTATTGTACCGTTTATGGCAGTGTTCTATGTCTTGGCAGCACTCCTTGTTATCATTATTAATATTCAAAACGTGCCCGCCGGTATTGCAGAAATCTTTACCATGGCCTTTTCTCCTTCGGCAATGGCTGGTGGTGTTGGCGGAACCATTATCGCGACGATGCTGACAGCGATGCCCGGGGGGTATTCTCTAATGAAGCCGGTTTAGGATCGGCACCAATTGCCGCCGCCGCTAAAACTGACCATCCTTCACGACAAGGTTATATCAATATGACCGGAACCTTTTTTGATACCATTGTTGTCTGTACGATTACTGGTCTGGTTATCGCCTCGTCTGGGGCGCTAGGGACATTAGATGCTGGCGGGAACATCGTAATGGGTGCAAACCTGACCATTGCTGCCTTCCAATCGGCGCTAGGACCGGTTGGTGGTTATATTGTAACGCTAGGGATTGCCCTCTTTGCCTTTTCAACCATACTGGGTTGGGAATACTATGGCGAAAAATCGCTGGAATATTTAATCAAAGCCCCAATTGCCGTCACAATTTATCGGATTCTTTACTGCCTGGTTGTTTTTGTTGGTGCTACCACCGCCCTGGAAGTCGTCTGGAATTTATCAGATGCCATGAATGGGCTGATGGCGATACCAAACTTAATCAGTTTGTTGGTGTTAAGCAGTGTTGTTGCCAAGGAATGTTTTGAATTCCAGACAGATTTCTTAATACCTGAGAAACTAGCCTATAAAGAAGCAAAAAAGAAAAAATAAGTTAAAAGTAATTAACTAAGTAAAAAAATTATCCATCACAAAAATTACGGTTGATGAACTGTTAATCATTTATTTGACAGTTCATCCGCAGTAAGTTATTTTGAAAAAGTAATTTGTGCGGATATATGTTTTCGAATAACCAACTGTATCCAAATTAAAAGAAATATAAACCGGTTAAAGGTTAGCTTTAATCGTTTTCTGGTAAAACATTGAATTATTACCTATAAATATAGACAAAAAATTACCCATGCTAAAGTGTATACACCCAAAAATTAATATGATATAATTTCATAGATAAAATTTTGCTATTTAAATCAACAATAAAAACATTATGTTTTTAATTTCAAGGAGGAAAATCATGCCAAAAAAAATGATGACAATGGATGGAAATACCGCAGCTGCACACGTTGCTTATGCGTTTACCGAGGTTGCCGCTATTTTCCCAATTACCCCTTCATCCCCAATGGCTGAATATGCCGATGTTTGGGCTTCTCAGGGACGAAAAAATATCTTTGGAGAAACAGTTACTGTTTCGGAAATGCAATCAGAAGGCGGCGCTGCTGGAGCGGTTCACGGTTCATTAGCAGCGGGTGCGCTAACGACTACCTTTACGGCATCCCAGGGACTTTTACTGATGATTCCAAATATGTATAAAATAGCTGGCGAATTACTACCAGGTGTTTTTCATGTTACGGCCCGTACCTTAGCTGCCCAGGCACTATCAATTTTTGGTGATCATAGCGATGTTATGGCCTGCCGTCAAACTGGTTTTGCTTTATTGGCGTCAGGAAGTGTCCAGGAAGTAATGGACCTGGCAGCAATTGCCCATTTAGCTGCGATTAAAAGCCGAGTACCATTTATGCATTTCTTTGATGGTTTCAGAACCTCGCACGAAGTTCAGAAGATTGAAG
>JAHIQT010000145.1 GCA_018903255.1 Bacillota bacterium
AAGCATTATTACCTTTGAACGCTATCAGACCATCGGTCGGATTGTTTCCGACACCGTTAAGAAGAAAGCCAGCACCGGTATGACCACCTCTGACAAGATTGACCGGATCGTCACGAATCGGTTCCTTGCCCTCCCTATTTTTGCCGGAATTATGTTTCTGATGTATTATATTTCGGTCTCAACCGTTGGTGCCTGGGTTACCGAATGGACTAATGATGTTCTTTTCGGTGAAATCATCACCCCTGGAGTTGAAGGCTTTCTTTTATCGATTGGCACTGCGGATTGGCTAAACTCTCTGATTCTTGATGGGATCATTGGCGGGGTTGGAGCAGTCCTTGGTTTTGTACCACAAATGTTTGTACTTTTCTTTTTTCTCGCTATTCTGGAAGACTGCGGTTACATGGCCCGGGTTGCCTTTATCATGGATCGGGTTTTTCGAAAATTCGGACTTTCCGGAAAATCCTTTATTCCATTGCTGATTGGAACCGGATGCAGTGTTCCCGGGATAATGGCCTCGCGAACTATTGAGAACGAACGGGATCGTAAAATGACAATTATGACGACATCTTTTATTCCCTGTTCAGCCAAACTACCAATTATTGCACTGATCGCGGGTGCGCTATTCCCCGGATCAGTTTGGGTTGCTCCATCCGCCTATTTTATCGGTGTTGCAGCCATTATTGTATCCGGTATCATTTTAAAGAAAACCCGAGGATTTACCGGCGATCCAGCGCCATTTATTATGGAGCTGCCAATCTATCATCTGCCGGGGGCTAAAGGTGTTTTGATTCATATGTGGGAACGCGGTAAGTCATTCATTAAAAAGGCCGGAACCGTTATTTTTGTCGCCAGCATATCGATCTGGTTCCTCAGTTCATTTAACTGGACGCTGGAAATGGTCGGGACCGGAGATTCAATCCTCGCATCCATTGGCATGATCATTGCTCCGATCTTTACGCCACTTGGTTTTGGCACCTGGGAATTTACAGTCGCAACAATCACCGGCCTGATTGCCAAGGAAACCGTCGTTAGTACCTTTGGTGTATTATTTGGCTTTGCCGAAGTAGCTGAAGATGGTGCTGAAATCTGGCCAATGCTACAATTGTCGCTCAGCCAGTTGGCGGCCTTTTCCTTCCTGATCTTTAATCTCCTTTGTGCGCCTTGTTTTGCAGCCATTGGTGCGATCCACCGGGAAATGGGAAATGCCAAATGGACACTGATTGCAGTGGCTTACCAAACCATTTTTGCCTATACCATTTCACTGATTGTCTATCAGGTGGGGTTATTCGTAACCGGCGGAGGATTTGGCTTTGGTACCATAGTCGCCATTATGATGATTGTCGTCCTTCTCTATCTACTATTTAGAAAACCGGCGATGCCAAAAAAACTGGGTCAACCCCTAACAGTTGTGAAAGAAGTTTGATTATACTGAAGCCTGATGTTTTAAAGCTAGCAACTCTTCTTATTTAAAAAATCAGTATGAAATCTTGAGTGTTCCTTGTATGATCATCAACGATCAGGAAGTCCTTTTTGGCAAAAAAGGAACCTCAGAAATTTCAGATCTATTTGCCAAGCAGTCATAATTATTTCGACTTCCCAATTGATCTCCCAAAAACATTCAATATATGCATACTTAATATGCATACTTAATATAAATTCAGAAAAGTCAGCTACTAGAGATGCAGCTGACTTTTTTTAGTTTAAGTATAGAAATGATAATTACAATTCCAGTATCCTGTCAAAAAAAGCAAAAAGACAGGTTATCCTGTCATTTAAGAATGGTCGGAGTGAGAGGATTCGAACCTCCGGCCTCATGATCCCGAACCATGCGCTCTACCAAGCTGAGCTACACCCCGTTATAGCTTGCATTTATACCTCATCTATTGTAAACTATAATAGACAAAATTTCAATCTTAAATTTAAAAAAACACCACATAAAGGAGGCTCTCATGCACAAAAAAAAACCACTCTATCGTGTTGGCGCACTGATTTTAGTCGCAGCACTTGTTTTAAGTATTCTAGTTGTTTATACCTTCTAAACTAAATGAATATTCGTATTATTGCGGTTGGAAAAATAAAGGAAAATTATTTGACTCTGGCCCTCGATGAATATACAAAGCGTTTGAGTGCCTATTGCCGTCTGGAAGTTATTGAGGTTAAGGATGAAAAAATTCCTGAGAATGCCAGCGAAGCCCAGCGACGAAAAGCAGTCGAAATTGAGGGTAGTCGAATTCTTTCCTATTTAAAGGGTGAGGAAATTCTAGCTAGCTTAGAAATACAAGCCGATCAACTCGATTCTCCGTCTTTTGCAAAAAAAATCGAAAACTTTGCGATCCAGGGGAAAAGTCAGATCACCTTTGTCATCGGCGGTTCCATTGGACTTTCACCTGAGATTACCAAACGCGCGCAATGGAAATGTTCCTTTTCAAAAATGACCTTTCCCCATCAATTATTTCGGGTGATGCTCCTGGAACAGATCTACCGCGCCTTTAAAATAATTCGTGGGGAA
>JAHIQT010000146.1 GCA_018903255.1 Bacillota bacterium
CATACTGCATGGTATCGACATTTGAAAACGTACCGTCCGTTAGATTTACTCTTAATATTTTTCCTGCCCATCCGCATTGTTCATTCATAGCTTCATCTCCATATCTTTAATATTTCTTGAGTTGCAAACACATAGTCGGACACATTTGAACACATACTGGTCCATCTTCCCGATCTTTGCACAAATCACATTTCTTCGCTTTTTTATTGATACTATCAAAATTAATTCTTGGCGGATCCAGTGGACATGCCTTAATACAGGCTTTACAGCCAATACACTTTTCAGCGTCAATGCATCGTGCACCTGTCGCCTCATCGATGTAAATTGCTTCAACCTTGCAGGCATCCATACATGATGGCGCCAGACACTGTTTACATGAATACGTGATGTACTCCCCAGCAAAAATATCGCTTGATTCCCAAAGCCTGTTTAATTCTGAACCACAGGCACCATCATGTGTTGCTGCACAAAATAATTCACATACCTTACAATCCTGGCATGCTGCAACTGATGGGTCAGTCATACCGATATAACCCTTCGCTTTTTGAAAACCCATTTATCAAACCTCCTAAATTTATTTATAAATAGTGTCTCATATGATTTGGAACACCATTTATTTCAAATGCAAAAAAAGAAAACAAAACGATTGAAACGTTCTGAATTCCTTTTCAAATGGAAGGCAAAAAAATTACTTCTTTTACCCATTGTTCACATTGGCCACATGGGTCATATGTAAATCGGAATATATTATTATTGAAACTGACCTTTAGGTATAGTATAATCCCATTATCGATCTTTGTATACGTTCACATAGACCAAATCTTTACACGTCTAAATTAAGTCGACTGTTCATTTTGAACAATTGATAAAGGAGTTTGTCATGAAATTGAGTTTGTATATTTTGAAGGACTGGTTTGACGCAAAGGGGGTTAAAATCCTCGCATCAAAAATGGAAGATGAAACTTCAGAACCTGGTATAACAGGTATCCGGTTAAAAGATAAAGAGCGACCAGAATTAGCAGATGTTTTCTTATATATCACTGAATCGACAGATTTAGAATCAGAAATTAACCCCGTTCTGAACACCAATCGATGTGTTGTCTGTGTCTATAAGTCTTTTTATCTTGCGGTTGAAGGAAATGTTATTTCGATATTTAATGAATCGCTCGCTGCTTATGAATTCTTTCAGTTATGGGAGTCTTCGCTGAAAGATGCTGTTTATTTAAATTCATCTTTGCAGGATCTTGTCGACCTTGCTGTTCCGGTTTTCCGGAATCCTATTTTTATCGCTAATTGGCAGGGTCGCGTTTTTGCTTTTTCCCGCGAATATCAAAATGACTATGTTCGGGGAACTTGGCAGCACATCGTCAAATCTGGACGGGTTCCACTTTACTCAATCCAAATGTTGCGAAAATCGGATAATTACTCAGTTGTTTTACAAGGTACCAAGGCTGCCTTGTTATCATTTGGCGAACTATCTCACCGCTGTATCGGTGGCACCTTAAAACAGGCTAATGACATGCATTTACACATCCAAATCATGGAATTCCAAACTACTGTGACAGCCGGACACTGTCAATTGGCAGATATATTTCTCAAGATTGTTTCCTTTACCCATTTTCCAGGACTATCCACCTATGCACAGTCGATGTCGAAATTATTTTGCGAACTTTTAAATGGAAAAGCAGTCCCAAAAGAAGAATTGGATTGGGTCCTCCTGGCCCTGGGCTGGGAAAATAAGGTTCCCTGCGTTTTATTATTGTTTGAGAACAACCATGAACAACTGACAAAAGAATCGTTAAATGGTTCGCTTGATCAGTATATCCCTCAGGGTAAGCGTCTTGTCTATGATAATGAAACCCTTTTATTACTGTTAAAATCAGAATTTGATGCCCTGGCTGATGAATTGACAAAGCTGATTCAACCGCTAGATTTTATCTGTGGTGTTTCCCTGCCTTTTACCGAATGGGATACCTTGGCAGAGCACTTGAATCAAGCTAAATTGGCTATCCACTATGGTCAATCTACAAATTCCTATATCCGTCGTTGCGAAGATTTCACTACAGCCTATATTCATGATTCGCTGTTAAAAATAACCAAAGATCTCTGTCTGTGTCACCCAGCCATTTTGACACTAAATGCCTATGATCGTGAAAATGAAGCTGACCTTTGCTTTACATTGTTTCAGTACCTGAGATGTGAAAGAAACAGCACCATTACATCGGAATGTTTACACATTCACCGCAATACACTTCAGTATCGCCTGAAAAAAATCCATGAGCTGATCCAAGTGGACATGAATAACCCGGATATCCGTGAACATTTGATGTTATCTTATGAAATGATTGTAAAAAACTAAAATAATACCAGTACCGAAAGCTTTTCTTCCATTAGATTATCTGGCTATGCACTGTTGTCATTTTTATGTTTTCCGCTACAAGACTGCGATCGATTTACTCACTTCAAAAAAATTCGCCACAAAAAGACATGTTGCTTTTTAAGACAATAAGAATCATTATCGTCTCACTTCTTCTTTAATTCAAACAAACCAACCATATTCTTAAGCATTTGAGCCTGACTGGATAATTCTTGACTGGCTGCCGCGCTTTCCTCTGCGGTGGCCGAATTGGTTTGAACAACGCTTGAAACCTGTTCTATACCAATGGTAATCTGTGAAATTTCCGAGGCCTGATCATTGGATGCTCTGGCTATTTCTGCCACCAGACCAGCAACCATTTCAATATCGCTTAAAATTACCATTAGACTTTCAGCTGTATCACCAGCAATCGCTGTGCCATCTGCCACTTTTTCGATGGAACCTTCAATTAGTGCGGTAGTTTCCTTAACGGCTTCAGCACTCCGAGCCGCCAGAGTTCTTACTTCTTCGGCAACAACAGCAAATCCCTTCCCATGCTGACCGGCTCTGGCCGCTTCCACGGCGGCGTTCAATGCCAGAATATTTGTTTGGAAGGCAATGTCGTCGATTACCTTTATAATTTTGGAAATATTGTTGGATGAATCATTAATTTCTGTCATGGCCTGGACCATTTTCGCCATTTGTGCATTCCCTATCTGAGCATTCTCACGAACCTTTTCTGTAAGAGCATTGGCATTATTGGCATTATTGGCATTGCGTTTTGTTTCATCGGCCACTTCTTCGATCGAAGCACTTAATTCCTGAATGGAACTCGCCTGTTCGGTGGTTCCCTGCGCCACCGCCTGACCCCCAGCCGAAAGCTGCTGCGCACCGGAATCTACCTGTTCGGCAGTATTGCTGATATCTTTCATGGTTTCGCTCAAACTTTTTGCAATGCCGTTGAGTGAAGTTTTAATTTCCATAAAGTCACCCAAGTACTCGGTGGTGATTTCCTGATCAAGATTTCCTCGACTGATCGCCGCCAGAGTTTTCGAGATTTCACTGACATAAACGTTCAAAAACTCGATAGTTTTG
Organism: Bacillota bacterium; assembly: GCA_018903255.1. GTDB lineage: Bacteria > Bacillota > Clostridia > Eubacteriales > Eubacteriaceae > Acetobacterium. Next base: position 3,452 of record JAHIQT010000146.1, read on the forward strand.
TTCATATCATTCTTAATTTGTCCATTTTGCCCCTTATAGCTCCCGCTCATGGCGGCGCTGAGATTTCCCTGCGACAACTCATTAAGAACCGCAGAAGCTTCCTGCATCGGGGCGGTGAGGGCGTCCAAAGCATTATTAAAACCGGCAATAATCTGTGCATATTCGCCTGAGAAGCGACTTGTATCGCCACGGTTATCGAGATTGCCTTCGATGGCAAAATCAGCGATTTGGCTGGTCTCCTGTGCCAGCATGGAGATGTTTTCGGCCAGGGCAATCATGCTCGGAAGAAATTCGTCGTTTTCACTGAGTTGCCCATATTCTTTCATCATTGCCAGCTCATTTTTAAATTCCCCGCCGGCAATGGCCTGATTAATTTCAACTACTTTAACAATTGTTTCTCTGACACTATTAACTGATGTCGCAATTTCTCCATAAATACCGGGATAATCGCCTTCAATCTTCTGGGTAAAATCGTTGATGCACATCAGTCTCAAAACCTGATTGCCTTCTTTCAAAGCCCCGAGTCCGTCAACTCCGGAATTAATAAAATCAATGATTTTCTGATAATTACCAGGATATGTTTCTTCAATTCTATCCGGTACCACACCTACTCCGATTTGAGCAATATATCTGCCTGCGAGACTTACAATGGTTGAAAGATTCTCGTAACCTTTTTTAATGCTGATCATAAATTGCTGGTACGATCCGGAATAACCGACAGTCTCAGTTGTTACATCAACCTTCCTGCCAGCAGTGGCTTCCGCTCCCAAATATGTCAGTTCCTCGGAAACATGATTCAGGGTGCTCACCAGACTGATCAGCGCATGAGAAAGAACATCTTCGCTGGACTGAGGTACAATCTTCACTTGCAGATTGCCTTTTGCTAACTCCTGAACAATTTTTGCCTGACTTTTGCGGATATCGACCATCCGTTTAAAAGATTGAGCAAGCTGCCCAAATTCATCTTTGGTTTTTACTTCCGGTATTTCCATCGATACATCACCCTTAGCCAATCGATCTAAGGTGTCCTTATACGCGGTCATGGGACCAATAATTTTATTAGCTGCAACACAGGCTGCAACACAACCAAGTATGAGCACACCAAGCGTAAGAACAAGAATGATATTTTTGGGCGCTCCAAAGTAAGCCAGTATACCTAGTGGAATCACCGCTAATGAAAGCAATGTCACTGTAAACACTGCCATTTTAGTGGTCAAGCGGATTTTCACCTTGACATCATCAAGAGAAACTGTCATATTATCTGAAAAAATGTTTGCTTTTTGATTATTATTCATATCCTATTCCTATTTCTTTTTATTTATCACACAAACTTCGCACATAAATCATCGACTGCGTGTATGAGCCAATATTTTCAAACAGAAAAGCTCTTCACAGTGAATTAATTCATTATTTAATGTGCGAAGTTTGAGTAAATAATTATTTAATTGAGAGTGTAACGCTGGTACAAAATACTTAACGCCAGAAAAAATTAAATACTAAAGGTCAGGCTTTGTGTACACACACCCCATGAACATCATGGGCTGCTTCCATAATTGCTTCTGATAACGTTGGATGGGCATGAATGCAATCCCCAATCTGTTCTGCCGTCAATCCCAGGTGTACTGCCAGCGAAAGTTCTGCCAGGAGATCGGTGGCATGAGCACCGACAACCGCGGCACCAATGATGACATCTTTGGAATCAACAATAATTTTAACAAACCCCTGAATTTTACCCATTGCCTGCGCTTTGCCAAGGGCTCTGAAATCAAATTGTCCGACTTTATAGGCAATCCCCTGGGCTACGCATTCCAGTTCGGTCAAACCGACCCCTGCCACTTCCGGTTCAGTGTAGACACAGCGGGGTACAGCTTGATATGCTACTGTTTTTCCGGCATCTTTTACGGCATTGTAAGCTGCGACGATCCCTTCTTTAGCGGCAACATGTGCCAGCAATGGTGTCGCAACGATGTCACCAATGGCATAAATGCCTGGGATATTTGTTTCCATTTTATCGTTAACTTTAATCCGTCCACGTTCGTCAAGCTCGACGCCTGCTCCCTGTGCATTCAATTGATCAAGGTAACTGCGACGTCCAATGGCAACCAGCATTAACTCAGCTTCGACCGATTTGCCATCGGCAAGATTTGCTTTGACTCCCGTTTCAGTCACTTCAACCCCAGCAATGCCGCTACCCGTCATCACTTTTACCTTATCTTTTTTAAATTGTCGCGCCAGTTGTTTGGCCGTTTCAGCATCTTCTAACGGAAGAATCTGATCAACCATTTCGACAATGGTAATCTGTGTTCCCATGCGACTGAGGAACTGACCAATTTCACAGCCGATAACCCCGCCACCCACGATGATCATGGATTTTGGCAATTCCTGAAGGTCCAGAACCTCATCACTGCTGATGACTTTTTTTCCATCAAACTGGAACATGGCGGGAACTATTGGCACGGATCCAGTCGCCAGAATAATCTTATCCGTTGCAATGGTTTCCGTTGATCCATCATCTTTTGTTACGGTGACGGTATTTTTGTCAACCAGCTTACCCGTTCCCTTGATCATGGTCACATTATTTGCGTTAAAAAGGTATTCAATTCCCTTAACCAGACCACTGACCACCTTGGCCTTACGCTCCATCACCGCTTTAAAATCCGGGGCTACCGTGCCTTCCACATTGATACCGAACGCTTTGGCATTATGAATGGTTTCCAATGCGTCGGAAGTAGCCAAAAGCGCTTTTGTCGGGATACAACCGCGATTTAAACACGTTCCACCGGGCGAATTTTTTTCAATAATCGTCACTTCAGCACCAAGTTTTGCCGCCATAATGGCCGCTTCATATCCGCCTGGGCCTGCTCCAATAACTGTTATCCGCATATCGTCACCAACCGTTGTACTCTGGCCATACCGATGCTTTTTGGTGCGTTTTCTTCTGCGCCTTTGGCTGCCGTTGCAGCAAATCGGCCTATTTCTAATTTTTTGAGTAATGAATTTTTCATTATTCTCTTTCGCCTTTCTTTGTCTGTTATTCTTAGTTCAATTGCTTTGATGCCCGTCATTTACCTGCCCTGGTTTGTTAAATGGTTTCTGACTAAAACCGGACATCGGCATATACAGCACAATGACTCAAACCAGAAAAAGACTGAGTTCTCTAATTTATCGAACCTCGTCTTTAAATTTCTGGTTTAAGTCATCAAACTTACTTATTTATCCGGATCTCCTTCACAAAGATCCGGATTATTTCCCCGACTTTAATTGACCGCCAATTAACTCGTTTTTTCTTTGATCAGCGCTTTATATTCATCAGCGCTGAGCAAATTCTTAAGCTCTTCGTCCAGGTTTGATGGTGTGATCTCAATAATCCAGCCGGCGTCATAGGGATCCCGGTTAATCATCTCAGGATCATCAGCAAGATCTTGATTTACTGCTACAACGATGCCGCTGATTGGGGAATAGATGTCGGCAACCGATTTGGACGATTCAGCCGATCCAAAAGACTCCAATTGCACAACCGCACTCCCAACTTCCGGAAGATCCACATAAGTAATTTCACTGAGCATCTTCTGCGCGTAATCAGTAATACCAACCTTCACCGCCCCGTCGCCGATAACTTTTGCCCAGGTATCTTCTTTCGTATAGGAAGGTATTCCTCTTACTTCATATTCTTCAGCCATATTTTCAACACCTCTTTCTTAAATCTGTATACCCATGGCATTGGCCACCAGAACAGACAGATCGATTACTTCAATTTTTGATTTTCTTGCTGCTGCATTCAGGCCATTTTCACAGGAAGGACAAGTCGAAACAATCGTTTCTGCAGATGTCCCTTTCGCTTCGGCGACACGGCCGGCGGCAATCTCATTTGATATTTCCGGGAACGCTGTTGAAACCACCGAACCGCCACCACAACACCAGGCGTTTGCTTTGTTTCTTGGCATTTCAACAAAGGTTGCCCCTTTAACTGCGTTCAGCACTTTTCGTGGTTGTTCATAAACATTTTCATGACGCCCAAGATGGCAGGGATCATGATAGGTAAAGGTCTTTTCAATTTCGGTATCAAGACTAATTTTCCCATTATCAATCAGTTCCGCAATCACTTCACTGCTATGAACGATTTCAAAGGGAAGTTTGCCAATAATTTCTGGGTATTCTGTTTTTAATGCATGGAAACAACCGGCACAGGATGTGATAACTTTTTTAACACCAGCAGCTTTGAGTGCTTCCACATTATGCTGAATTAATTCTTCGGCCAGCCCGATATTACCATCTGCTAATTGGGGAACCCCGCAACACCATTCATCTTCACCGAGGTACGCCACATCAACCCCACCAGCTTTGAGCACCGCGACGGTCGCTTTAGGAATTTTCGTGTTTCGGTAAGAAGCATAGCAACCCGCAAAATAAACCGTGTCCCCTTGCTTTGGTAAGTCAAGTCCTTCGGCCCATTTGGTGCGTTTTTCGACGGGTTCACCAAATACATTATGTTTTGATTGCACCCCGGCATCGACACTTTTTAGCGCTTCTGGCGGGCCAAAACCGGCTTTCACCAGGTCGACTCTTAATGCATTCGTGAGTTTGGTTTCATCAATAATATTTTTTTCTCCGGTTAAGGGATCCATTCGTGTACACTGTTCATGACAACTGTTGCAGCCAAGACAGGTGAAAGTGCTTTCCATCAGTTCTTCGCTGTATTCCAATTCGCCATTCAGGATTGCTTTTGCAATTTGATTACGTCCCCGCGCTGCGTACTGATCAAATCCACCAGTATGTTGCTGAATCGGACAGATGTAACCCGCTTCTCCGACAATGCACATGCCGCAGCGACTGCATCCAAATGCCATTTTTTTATATTTATCCAACATGATTTATATCTCCTCTTTTAGAAATTCCAAAGCCCTGGACACATGATATTTTTCGGATCAAGTACTTTTTTGATTGAATTCATCATCTTAGAGTGGTTTGGTGACCAGGATTCAGCAATAAAGTTTGAGTTTGTTCCTTGTGAATAGGTCGAACAGGTTCCAACCTTTCGCATATATTCCTCTCCTACACGCCATGTCTTTCGCAAATGTTCTTCCGCTTCAGGTGTGGAAAACCCACTTCTGATGGTTATGCCAGTCAAGAAGATATGTCCCATCGGTACCAGGTAAAGACCTGCCGCCGTGGCATTTTCCCGATGGCCTTCAACACTTTTGAACGCATCCTGTAAGCCCTTTGTGAATTCAAGCGATTTTGAACGGGGGAACATTGATTCCCAGGTCATAAACGGACAGGAATTCGACGGAACATCCCGAACCATTTCCAATGTTCCGGTTGTGCCGGTCATCGCAAAATGATCCATTTTTTCATTTCCATGAATGGCCCCATGCTTTTCACAGACTGCTGAAATCTCTTTGATTCTGCTGTCGATATCAGCTTCATCATCGCCTTCCACTGCATAAAAAATAGCTCCATAGCCTTCAATTCCATCAGCGATTGCCTTAACCATGTAGTTTGTCATTTCAAACATAATGGTGTTGGTGTAGGGGACGCGCTCTTTGGCACTCAGCTCCAGTTGAATCGCCCAGGTAACCTCCATGGAAGGCGTTACATAGCTGATCGCCTTCATATGCTTCGGTATCGGCAGGGTTCGATATACCACCTCAGTGATCAATCCAAATGCGCCGCCACTTCCAACAAACAAATCGGTCAGATCAGGACCGGTTACTTCTCTGAAATAGATGTCTTCGCGATTTACATTTGAATCCGGACCGGCGCCTGTTGTAATAATATCGCCATTCGGAAGGACGACTTTTAAGCCCAGTACAAAGGTCCAATTACATCCCAAAGTTGACACATTTTTACCAAATCCGGCGCCAGCGATGCCACTTGTAAGCCCACCAGCCGTTGCTGTGTAATAAGGCCCAATGACGGTATTGATAAAATGACCATAGGGTCTCAGCGCATCATCGATGGTACTTAAACGGGATCCAGCCCCGGCAACTACCCTTGAATTTTCAATATCAACCTCGATCTCATCCATGCGACCCATATCAACCATGATATTCCGGGTTGCCTCGCCTTTGGTGACACCGCCGCCTGCCTGACCGCCGCCTTTTACTGTAATCGGATAGCCGGTACGATTCGCCAGCTTCACAATCTCCGCCAATTCTTCAGAAGACTTCGGCCGTACGACGATACCAGGCATTACGCCAGGAAATGCGCTAATATCTCTTGCATATGGAATCAGTGCAAAATAATCATCAATCACATATTTTGGTCCGACAATCGCCGCAATTGCGTTTTTCAATTCATGACCACTTTTCGTTTCTTGTTTCATTAGATCTCCTCTCTATTCTGCCAACTCTTTGGAAAATGCCGGTTGTACTTCTATGTTAAAACAGGCCATTCAGAAATTTTGTACACTCTGCCCACTGGCTTTCTGGACCGATTCGCCTATTCACATAACTTTAAACTACCCAAACATTTGTACATTGCTGTTGACTTTGCTATGCATCTAGTTATATTATACATAGTGTTAAAACGATAACAATGTACGGAGTGAATAACAATTCGCACTCCGCATCTCGATAAATTGTGCGCATCGCACAAGTAATGTAAAGGATACCACAATGGATATTTCAGTTGATATGATCAAGGAACGGTTTATTTCGCAAGGCTGTGCCGTACTGCGGGAATCTGGTAAAAAAAATACGCCGCTTGCCGGTGTTCGATTGTTCGATGGTGCATGTTTGCCAAATTACCTTACTATCGGCCGCTGTGGCGAATTGGCCGGATCGCTGGGTGCAGCGTTTCAACCCTTGCCGGAAGAAAATAAGCTGGTGATGTGTATTGCCGACGATATGTTTCTGATTCTCGACGAATTATGCCTTCCTAAAATTCTCAATCTGGCCATAGCTGCCTTTGACTATTATCGCAACTATGAAAATCAGCTCATGAATGCGGTTTATAAGGGTGCCGACATGCAGGAACTGCTTGATCTTACCGAACCTTATTTTAAGAACCCCGCCTTTATAGCAAACTGGCATGGTGAAGTTTTTGCCCTTACAAAAGCTTATTCAAACGATTATTTTCGTTCGGCCTGGAGCCATATTGTAAAAAAACGAAGGCTCCCCCTGTCTTCTGTGCAGATCTTGCGCAATTCACCCAATTATTATACTGTTGCCCATAAGAATACCACCGCTATCTTCGAATTTCCCGATAATAATTTCACGTGCATCATCGGCAGACTGAATAGCCCGCTGGATTACCATTTATATCTGCAAATCATGCAATATAAAACACCCGTCACTGAGACAACCTGTGTCCTAGCTACGACGCTACTTGCTGCCTTGGAAAGCATCAGCCCGCCTCAAGGGGCAACCTCTCTTTCGGAATTGTTCTGTGATCTACTTGACAAAAAAACAGTCGATACCGAAAAGCTGAACTGGGTATTGGTAACCCTTGGCTGGGAAAAATGTGATCGTTTTCTGCTCTTGAGCTTTTGGAATAGCGAGGGCTCGCTGACCGCGGAGGTACTTTGTGGCGAACTTAAAAATTCATTAGTCCGGGGGCAAATGTTTATCTGGAACGAACGACCCCTCATGCTTATTTGCGAATCCGACTTTGCCGAAGTAAAGGTGCAAATCGAACAATTAGTCAATGAACTTTCCTTTATTTGCGGTGTTTCAATGCCTTTTTCCCGTTGGGATATGCTTTCTGTTCAATTCAAGCAAACTGAAACTTCAATTCGATACTGTGATCAAAATAGCCGTATTAGTTTGTGTATCGATCATATTTGGGAATACTTATTTGATCAACTGGAGGATATGGTTAATATTTCACAGCTTTTTCACCCTGCTGTTATTACCCTTGCCAACTATGATCGTAAAAAAAACGCGCAGCTCTTACTGACGCTGTACGTCTATTTATCAAACGAACGCAGTCTTTCTCTGTCCGCAGACAAACTTTTTGTTCATCGAAATACATTGCTTTATCGGCTGCACCGTATTAATGAGTTAGTAGATGTAGATTTAACTAACGAAGAAGTCCGGGCACATATTATGCTTTCATACCGAATGATGAAAAACGCTGATATTCCACCGCAAATCCGCAGATAGTTTCCTGCAATTTTTTGAGTATAATCATTAGTACACATCAGCGCCAAAACATAATTCTCCTCTTTTAAAACACTGAAACTATCAATACCATATGAATGATTTCAATTTATTTACTCAAATTTAAGGAAGAACCCTTCAATTACCTGACAAAGTTGGGCGACGGGCCATTTGCTGCATCTGCTTGAAATGAAAGTCACCTGTTATTTTTTTGCTATTTCTTTCGGCGCTTGACAAAAAAACAAGCGCATCCTGTATCCTGTAAAATCTCAATTTCTTCTCTGGCTTCCCTTAGTTCTTTTTCAAGTCTTTTAATTTATTTGTATCACTGGTCGTACTATCCCCAGGTTCTTCGCAAAAACCAACCTTGCCTCTTTTAGCTTTGCCGATCCATGTATACAACATATCAACTTTTATGTCAAGTCGATCAGCCGCTGCCACGTTGCCAGAGTACCAGATAAACATGACAAGGTAAATGTCAAACTGTAGGCACGTATCCATAAAAAAAGCCCAACTCCTGGAGGAGCGGGACTCGTAGTTTGATGTTTATCAACTGGTTTTGTAGCAATCCGGCGAAAGTGTTTTTGAGCAGGGAAGAAATTGATCAATTAATTCAGGGTAGTTCACCAGATCAGTGTTGGCCATCTCTTTGAGAATGTATACCAGGTAGTTGTAGGGTTTAAGCTGATTGCTTTTAGCTGACTCGGTGAGACTATAAATCATGGCACTGGCTGTTGCACCTTCAGGGGTATTATGCATGACCCAGTTTTTACGTCCGATTGTAAAGGGGCGGATACTGCGTTCCGCACGGTTGTTTGTTAATTCCAGGCGACCGTCTTTAAGGATGTTCTCCAGGTAAGTCCATTGATTCAGGGTATAATTCACGGCATCGGACAGATAGGATTTTGGCAGGGCATTGGCCTTCATTCTGACGAGCCAGTCGTGGAACGCCGCCATCACCGGTTTCAGCAAGGTCAGCCGCTTTTGTTGTCGTTCGGCTGGGGTACAGTCGGCAAGCTTCTTATCGATATGAAAAATGGTATCACAAAATTGAACCCCTTCATACGAAGCCGTCCGTTTCTGTTCTTCTTTTGATAAGGATTTAATGGCGTTGGAAAAGCCCCGCCTGACATGTGCCAGACAGCCGACCACCGTGATATCCGGAGTCAGCCGATGATAAACCTCATAACCATCAGCATGAAGAAAACCTTTATAGGTTCCCAGAAAGCTGAGCGCCGCTTCCTTGCTTCGGGTGGGATGATAGTCATAGTAGACCATCGGAGTTTCATCATGAACTCCGGTACAGTAGACCCACATATAACTTTGGCTGGTTGCCGGGCGATCGGTTTCATTGGCAACTGAAACGGTGGTCTCATCGCCATGCAAAATATCCCGGGTAAGCATGATTTCCCGCATCCGCTGATAGAGCAGTAAAAAGTAGTCTTCGGCACAGCGCAGCAACCAGTTTGACATGGTCTGCCGGGAGAGTGCCACACTGTAGCGTTCAAACTCCTGCTGTTGTCTGGCCAGCGGCATGGCACAGACGTACTTGGCATTGATAATGGCAGCGACCAGCTCCGGCGTTGTAAAGCTGCCGGGAATAAGGGTGTTTGGCATAGCCGCACGAATAAAGGGAATTCTTAAATCAATCCCATCGTCATGTTTGGCGCATTCGCGGCAGGTATAGACATGCCGACGATGTTCCTCCACTTCAAACCGGGCGGGAATAAATTTAAGCAGGCGGGTGATTTCCACTTTCATATCGTGAAGGGGATGACTGCAATTGGGACAAATGCGTTCCGACTCTGGCAGTTCATGTTCAAAAACAATGGTCGGCAGATTGGAAAAATCCTTTTCCCGTTTACCCATGCTTTTTTTATTACGGGGTTTACGAGCATCCGTCAGAACATCGTCAAGATCCGGCTCAGCAACAGAAAAATCTGCAGTCGCTTCGGGTTCGTTGAAAAAGCAGAGCTGATCACTGCCATCGGGATAAGCAACTTTATCAGAGCCTGATCCGAATTTCTGGTGGGTCAGGAGTCGGATCTGTTCCATTGCCCAGGTCAGCTGGGTTTGCGTCTGGATCAATTGAACCTGCAGTTCCTTACAGGTTTTGAGCAGCTCATCATAGGGTAGCGATTGTGTCGTTAAGGAGTGAATTTTAGGTGGTTCCGATTGATTTTTCATGAGTTTATTATACCACAAAACCACTAAAAAGAACAGTTTAAAAATCGTCAAAACCGCATAACAGTGCTGTTTTTTAGAAGTTTCAAACATTGAAAAAATCATATTATCAAGCGCTTGCTAACGGCCCGGTGAGCCTGCGGTTGTATAATGTTCACAAATAGTTGGACACAAAATCCAGAAAATAAGATAAACTATACACATGAGTAAAAAACGACGAACCTGGACCCCTGAGGAAAAAGCAACCATCGTACTGGAAATCCTCAGAGAAGAAAATACGTTAGCTGAGATCGCAAAAAAGCATGAAGTATCTCAGCAATTGTTAAGCCGTTGGAAAACCGAGTTTATCGCCAATATGTCAGCCGTCTTCAATAAGAAAAATGAAGATGTGGACAAACTCAAACAGGAGCATGAAGATGAAAAGGAGCTGCTCGTAAAGAAAATAGGCGAATTAACACTGGATGTCGATTGGCTTAAAAAAAAACAAATTCAAATCTCTCAAATGAAGAAAAAAGAGCGTTAATTGATTGGAAGCACCCTTCCTTAACCATAAAAAAACAGTGTCAACTTCTGATGCTATCGCGATCGACAGCTTATCATGTACCTGTAGATGTTTCGCCATCCAGGGATGAAATCAATATTAAAAATGCCATTGATCGTATTCATTACGAGGAACCTGCCTTTGGCGTCAGACGAATCCGGAATGAACTGCATAAACAGGGTTTTCATAACGTGGGCAGACGTCTTGTCAGACGTTATATGATGGAAATGGATATTGTCTGTTTCTATCCCGGTCCTAATCTGAGTAAGCGGGCCAAAGCTGCAAAAACCTATCCCTACCTGCTGAGAAATCTGGAAATTGACCGACCGAATCAGGTGTGGTCCATTGATATTACTTATATTGGAACTCCAAATGGATTTGTGTATTTAACCGCTATCATTGACTGGTATTCCCGCTATATTGTGGGATACACCATCAGCAACACCCTGCAAACCGATATGGTCACCCGTGTTATAAAAAATGCCGTTGAAAACTATGGCGCACCTGAGATTATTAACAGTGACCAGGGCAGTCAGTTTACGTCAAATGCCTATATTGACCTGATTAAAAGCTTCAAAACAACTAAAATCAGCATGGATGGTAAAGGCCGTGCTACCGACAATATTGCCATTGAACGGTTTTTCCGATCATATAAATGGGAACGCCTGTATTTGCTGTACCCGGAAACCGTTACTGAAGTGAAAGCTATGACAAAGGAATACATCGTTAAATATAACCACAAGCGTGGTCACCAACGATTCGATTACAAAACACCGGCAGCTGTATTCTATGAAAATATGGCATTGGCTGCCTGATCAAAATGCGAAAGGAGATTTATCTAAATATTTCTGATTTCGTGTCTTGACAAGCGTGTACATTATACTTTGATCCGTACCGGTTCGAAATGACAATTTGCTTTGGAAATTATCGTCATAATAAATCGTTCATATATATAGCGTACCCTGGGCGTGCCCCAACGTATGTACGACAATTATGAATAGAAACAAGGAAATTTAGTTAAGCCTTACTTAGGTTTTTGTCACTTTCCATAGTGGAGTATCAGTTGAGGACAGCAATCCATATCTTTGATTACAGTAGTATAGGCTTATTAACTTCAGAAGAAATATTCGTATCATTGACCTATTGATTCCAAATTATATGGTCAACTCTTAACAACTTTCACCTAATCACATAAATGTCGCTATAATACCATCTATATGATTGCGCATTTCATACTTTTTAATCAAATTCATAGTTAAATGTTTTTTTCATAAAAACAGGTGCCAAATGGACGCCAGTATAAGACGGTTCATTAGATTTTCAGCTTGATCGCTCTCATTTATTTATATATTTTCTCTTGTGAATACCAATCTTCTGAAAATCTATTTCATTAATAATCGCATCCATCGGCTTCTCGATGAATTTGATTAAAAAGTATGAAATGCGCAATCATATAGATGGTATTATAGCGACATTTATGTGATTAGGTGAA
>JAHIQT010000015.1 GCA_018903255.1 Bacillota bacterium
TACCAGACAGGGTTATTTTTTTGCTCATTTTTATAAAATTTTCTCTTTTATTCACTTAATCTCGTCACATTTTCATTCAATCACTGGATCTTTTCATGCTGAGCTGATTTAGCTAATTTTTTTGACTTTTTCACAGGTCCCACACATTCACATGTCACTCACAGACGCCGAGTGTTTAGCATTAAAAGATGGTGATCGGGTTGATGTTGCGGTATCTAGTGATCGACCAGTGATTTTTAAGGATGTCAAGCTCAGAGTCTCGGATCAGTATGATACCGCGATGCATATTGATTATGATGAGGCCAACGCCTGTAATCTTACCGGGAAAACATTTGGTTTGATCATAAAAACTTAGTGATACAAATTTAGAAAAAGGAGCGGGCAAATGGATCTTGAACGATTAATCGACGAAGTATATCAACGCATCATCGATAAAACAAAACAAGAAGAAATAACAAAGGCAGTGAGTAACGAGGCAGTGAGGCCTGGTAAGAAATTTCTTCAATGCGAGGGCAAGGTTCTGTCAATAGCAGGATACGAAGCAGTATTATTTGAGACAATCAAGGATAAAAGTCAATTTCGGGATTATCAATTTCTGGTGATTACCAGGCTTTCAATCGATGAAATGGCGGCCTCGGTTAGCGGCTTAGCGATTAACGAAAAAACACGGGTATTGCGGCAATTTTTACTAACCGGAAAAACCGTTTATGTCATGGAAGAAGGTCTTGAACACCGGGCTTACAAAGCGATCGCGAATCCCGTATTTTATAACGTTTTCAAAGATCAGGAAACAAAATTAATTCAGTATGGGATGCAAATCATGAGTGCGATAGCTCTGGAAACGGCCCTTGATACTGGAGAGAAGATGGTATCAGCAGAAACGATAAGAAACGAGACCGTAGCCGAATCAGCCGTCAGGAGTGGATCTAGTGCGATTCAGTCAAGTGAAATTAAATCAAGTAATAAATACACGACCGTGAAAAAACTGATCAACCATGAACTGGCAAAGCAGCTTGCTTCGGAAGCCAATATCACCTTAAAAGTGGGGACCTTGATCACCCCATACGCAAATGATGTATTTAGAGAAAGTAATACGCGTATTACCTTTATTTAGCACGATTAAAAAGTGAGAAAGGTTTAAAATGGACTCAAATAAAATTAGTTGGAAGCAAGGACTGGTGATTGCTTTAGGTGTACCGATGCTGATTCTTCCTAATATCGGTTATTTTGCTGGCTATGTCGGAGTATTCTCAATTATCGTCTGGATCTTGTCGATCGGTTAGGGCTTTCTGCAAAATATTGCCTATGGCGACTTTGCACTGATGTACCCGGAAGCCAGGGGGTTGCCGGGTTATGTCCAGGCAATCTTTAAAGGGAAGAATCCCAAAGATTATGACACAAACAAATTTATTGGCGGTTTCAGTGCCTGGGGCTATTGGATGGCTTGGAATCCGGTGCTGGCAATTTTTTCATTGTTAATTGGAAGCTATTTGCACGGCATGATCCCAGCCCTGGCTAATGTTTCTGAAAAAACAATTTCGCTGGTGGCCGGAGCCATTATCTTCACGGGATTGATTGTGATCAACCGTAGAGGTCTATCGGGAGGTGCTAAGGCCGGTAATATTCTGGCAGTAGTGGCTCTGATTCCCCTGATTGTTCTTTCGATCGCACCAATTGTAACGGGTCAATTCCAATTGAGTAATATCACATCGGTAAGCTTATTTCCAGAAACCTGGCGTTGGGATGCCACCCATATCCTGATTCTCCTGGGAATCATGGCAATGGCCCAATGGAGTGCCTGTGCCTGGGAAACGGCGGCAGTGTATGCGCCAGACTACCAGAATCCCAAAAAAGATCTGCCCAAAGCGCTATTCTCCTGTGGCCTGATCTGTCTGGTCACCTTTGTGCTGGTCCAAACGGCCTGTATTGGAACACTCGGTATTCAGGGAATTCTAGAAGAACCTTATTCGCCGATGCTGTTAATGGCAAAAATTTCATTTGGCAATGCGGGGGCTTTTATTACCTTGATTATGTTGATGGCCTCGATGATTCTAATCATTCAAACGGCACTACTTGGTTCAGCTCAAGCGATGCAGTCGATGTCAGTTGAGGGTAATCTACCAAAAATGTTTTCACAAACCAATCAGTACGGAACACCGGTCACAGCGATGATTGCCGTTGCAGTCTTTAATCTGGGCTTGATTTTTATCGGCACGCCGGCAGCAATAGTGGCGGGATCGGCAGTAGGCTATGTTATCGCCAATGGGATTACCCTATTTGCCTATTTCAAAGCCAAGGGGAAACACAAGGTCATGGCACCAAAATGGTGGAAATTCGTTGGCCTGGGATGTTGTATTTTAAATATTCCCTTGTATTTGGCGGGGATCTTTTATATTAATATGCTGGATTACGGTTTAGGCCCAGCTTTGATTGGGATTTTGGTGTTGTTTTTGTTTGTGCCATTCTGGCTCTATGCCAAAAAGGAGCATCAGCAAGATCTATTGCTACAAGGCCAAAGCGTTGCAGTGGAAATAAAAAAGTCAGTAGCTAATTAAGTATTAAAAGTGATTTTTAGGGTATAATGATTGACACAGCCGATCATGATGTTTTCAATTAAAGTTATCGATGGCGCATCATTTTTGCCAGTGTTTATGATTATTATTGGAATCGATCATTCTATGCAGATGATGAGGGAATAATGAGCAAGGTAGAAAATTTTGAAAATTTGGATCATAAAGAGACGCTGCTGAAGATTATTAATGCTTTTGAATGCGCCACCGAATTTAATGCGGTCATTTTAGATATTGAAGGCCGCCAGATCATCCCAGGGGACTGCAGCAATTGCGTGAGTTTTTGTGAGATTGTTCAAAACGCACATGGCGGTAAAGCGAAATGTCAAACCAGTTATAAAAATGCCGGAATTCAGGCCTTAAAATATGCAGAACCTTATATTTTTATGTGTCATGCCGGAATCCTGGCCTTTGCTGCGCCACTGATGATCGATGAAAAATATGCCGGGATTATTATTTGCAGAAATATTTTGATGTGGGAACCGGATGACTTTTTTTTTGAAGAGCTTAGAGAGAAAAATAGAAATCTGGATATCGTGGCCTTAGAAGAAAGTGTTTCCAAACTTAAAATCGTCAGCTCAAATAAGGTTCATGCGGCAGCTTCGTTATTATACCTGGTGGCAAATCAGGTCATTAACAGCGACAATGAGACTAAAAAGCATAAAAAAGAAATCATGTATCATCAGTCTGTCCTTAATCAGGAGATCAAAGAAAAAAAGCGACTGCACCAGGAATTAATTGATTCCAATGAAAAGATGTATGGACAGTATAAACTCCAAAAAGAAAAAGAACTATTGGGCAAAATTGCAATATTGGATCGCGACGGAGCCTATCAGGCCTTGTTGGGATGTATGTCGGACATGATGAAAAAATACTTTAGCCGGTTGGACTTATTCAAGACGATGGTTCTGGAATTGATGATCATGATTTCTAGAACAGTGGTTGAAACTGGCGCCGAAATGTCAGATGTTATTATCCTGAATACCAAGGTGATCAATGAGATTTACAATCTCGACAATGAGGCTGAAATCCGCAGTTGGGTTTGTATTATATTGAACAAATACATGGATCTGCTCGAAGGCAAACAAACCTCGATTAAAACCAAACAAATTGTCGATTCAGCAACAGAATACATTCGCGCTAACGTCAGAAAAAACATCACCCTTTTAGATGTAGTCGATGCTGTTTTTGTCAGCCAGTACTACCTCAGCCATGTTTTTAGAGAGGTATTAGAATGTACAGTCGTCGAGTACATCACGAAAGTAAAAATAGAGACGGCCAAAAAACTCCTGCACAATCCCAAAAACAGCGTCGCCGATGTTTCCGAAAAGCTAGGTTTTGGTGACACCAGTTATTTCAGCAAGGTATTTAAGAAAAATGAAGGTATCACGCCAACCCAGTTTCGCAAAAGATTGCTTTAAATAATGAAGGAAGTGCATAAAATGTTTGAAGAGATTAAAGAATCGATTTACAATGGTAACGTTCCCCGGACTCAGGAGTTAATTAAAGAATATGCACTACGCAGGGTTTCTACCAAAAGCATTATTGAAGAAGCAATTATTCCGTCGATTGAAGAAGTGGGAAAGAAATTTCAAACGGAAGACTTTTTTATAACCGATGTATTATTATCCGCCCGGGCGGCCAATGCCGCCTTGAGAGCGATTGAAAAACAAGATCGACTGGATGGGAAGTCCATTAGCAAAGGGCGGACTCGAGTAGTGATTGGTACGGTCTATGGTGATATCCACAATATCGGAAAAACGATGCTTAGTTTATTGCTGGAAGCTAATAATTATGAAGTGATTGATTTAGGTGTCGATGTGACCGGAGAAAAGTTTGTCAAATCAATCGCAAAATATAAGCCGGATTACGTGATGCTCAGTGCTCTGCTGATGACAACCATGAAAGAAATGCGCTGTGTGATCGATTTAATCCGTGAGCAAAACTCCAGTGAATTTCCCCAGACAAAAATCATGGTTGGCGGCGGTCCGGTAACCGCCGAATTCGCAAAAGAAATTGGCGCTGATGGATATGCCGACGATGCCTATAGTGCAATCGAGTGGGTTAAGGAAAATATCGCCAGCAACGAATAAATCAGCCTGGTTTAGGTCGATCAGTTGATCGACAAAGCCAGTTCCCGGGCCCAGGCATCGACTGCCAGTACATCCTCAAGATTGGGACGGGCAATCACCTGATGTTTTTCCATGACCAGTTGGTTAATTCGGGGAATATCCAAAAAGTGGATCTCCTGATTTAAAAATCGCGCCACCGCTATCTCATTGGCAGCATTAAGGACGCAAGCCATCGTCCCGCCAATATCCAGCGCATCATAGGCCAGTTGCAAACAGGGAAAAGCCTGCCGATCTGGTTCCTCGAAGCTCAGCTCGCGCACCTGATTAAAATCCAGAGCCTGACGGTTGTTAGCGATTCGGTCGGGATAGAAAAAGGCGATTTGGATTGGCAGCGCCATATCCGGCATCCCTAATTGAGCAATAGTGGAATGGTCGATGAACTCCACCATCGAATGAATAATACTTTGGGGATGCACCACCACGTCAATCTGATCGCTTTCCAGATTAAAAAGCCATTTGGCTTCAATGACTTCTAAGCCTTTGTTCATCAGGGTGGCTGAATCAATGGTAATTTTTTTGCCCATCGACCAGTTGGGATGCTTCAGCGCCTGGGCTAAGCTAACAGATTGCAGTTGTTCCCGGCTTTGACCCCGAAACGGCCCACCGGAAGCGGTAATGATGATCCGGTCTATTTCTTCATGTTTATTTCCCATCAGACATTGGAAGATAGCACTATGTTCACTGTCCACCGGCAACAGTGATACCCCTGCCGCCGCCACGGCATCGATGACGAGCTGACCGCCGGCGACTAGCGTTTCCTTATTGGCCAGGGCAATATCAATGCTGGCGTGGATGGCCGCCAGGGTTGGCTGCAGCCCAATCATTCCCGAAACCGCCGTCAGCAGCAGATCATTCTCTGACGCCGTTGAAACGGCAATCAGACCGGCCAAACCGGTAACCACTTCCACCCCCGAGCCCTTCTTCTGCAGCCGTTTTTCAAGCACCAGTGCGGCATCCCCATCCATCACACAGACCAGCCGCGGACCATAGGCTTCAATCTGTTTTTCCAGCAGATCAATGCGGGTATTGGTTGTTAAACCGACAATATTTAAGGTCTCACTATTTTGTGAAACCACTTCCAAAGCCTGAGTTCCAATCGAACCCGTCGACCCAAGGATACTGATGTTTTTCATAATTACCTCTTTCACACGCTTAATTCGACAAATAATTACCAAAATCATATAATATAATTCTTAAAAATAAGAGATAAATTAAGCAGATGGAATTGTATTAGAATGAAAGCCGTTTATTATTTGTTGAGTTCGGTTTATTCCATGTCATTAACCAGTCATTTCAATAATATATCTCAAACAAGTGAAAATTTCCATTTATTCAGCCATTTCTATGACATATAATCGTGTAAACGAATAAATTTGGAGGTGTTCTTATGGCAAGAACCTATTATTTTCCGCCAGTAGTCATTATGGAACCCGGTGCAATTGAATTAATTGCTCCCGAGATCAAACGGATGAACGTGAAAAAAGCTTTAGTTGTAACCGATAATGTACTTGTTGAAGCAGGTATTGTTCAAGATGTACTCAATGTATTAGATGGCGCAAAAGTTCCTTATGCGGTTTTTTCAGATGTTAGACCGAATCCCACGGTTAGCAATGTCAACGCTGGTCTTCAGGCATTGCAGGATAACGGATGTGATTTTGTGGTCAGCATTGGCGGCGGATCGCCCCAGGATACCGCCAAAGGGATTGCCATTCTGGCGACCAACCCAGGCGATCTCAGAGATTACGAAGGTATCGGCAAAACGGCCAATAAATCCTTGCCGATCGTGGCGATTAACACCACCGCCGGAACCGCCAGTGAAGCAACCATTAACTATGTTATCACCGATGAAGAGCGAAAATTGAAAATGGTTATTGTTGATCCCAATTGTCTGGCCACAGTAGCGGTCAACGACCCGGTTTTAATGCTGAAAATGCCAAAATCTTTAACCGCGGCCACCGGTATGGATGCCTTAACCCACGCCATTGAAGGCTACACCACCGCTGGCGCATCGCGCTTTACCGACCTCTTTAATCTGGAAGCCATCAAGGCTATTTCTGGCAGTCTCAGACAAGCCGTTGAAGACGGTGATGATCTGGATGCCCGGGAAGCGATGGCTTATGGTCAGTTTGTTACCGGGATGGGCTTCTCAAACGGCGGGTTAGGTATTGTTCACTCCATGGCGCACCAACTCGGCGGCTTCTATGATCTGCCGCATGGTGTTTGTAATGCCATTCTGCTGCCCTATGTAACCGCATTTAACGCTGATGCAGTCGGTGATCGACTAAAAGATATTGCCCAGGCAATGGGAGTTGACACCAGCC
Organism: Bacillota bacterium; assembly: GCA_018903255.1. Taxonomy (GTDB): domain Bacteria; phylum Bacillota; class Clostridia; order Eubacteriales; family Eubacteriaceae; genus Acetobacterium. The sequence continues at coordinate 7,024 of JAHIQT010000015.1, forward strand.
GTCGGGAACCGAAAGAAATTAATATTATGGCCATTGATGCCATTAAAAAATTGTCTAAAGATGTCGGCATTCCAACCGGACTCAAAGAAATCGGCGTTAAAGAAGAAGATTTTGGCCAATTGGCAGATCTGGCCTTAGCCGATATCTGCACCGGCGGAAATCCCAAGTGCCCAAGCAAAGAAGATGTGATTGCTATTTATAAAGCGGCTTTTTAAGACCTGATTTTAAAGCTATATTTAGGCATGAATAATAAAAAGCCTCGATAATTCTTTTAAGATCAAGAAAAAGACATTCTGAACTTCTGGAATGTCTTTTTTCGATTGGAAACGAAGATATATCGCATGTATCTTCGGTTTATACAAAATATTTTCAAGTTATTTTATTGTTTTTGTTTTAATTGAAACGCGAATATGGTATAATACAACCGTTACAAAAACAATAAAATTTAAAGCAAACGTAACAACAAATAGACAGGGTCACAATTAAGATTGTGGGAAAGGGGAAAAATGAAAAAACATAAAATAGTATCAGGAATCGTTACCGGTTCCCTGGTTTTGGCATTTTTAACAGCACCCGTTAATGCGGCTTCATTAACCGAGCAATTGGCTGAAAGTAATGCTCGACAAGCAGCGGCAAAATATCAAGTTGATATGACTCAGAACACCATCAATGGAATTGAAGAAGAAATCAGTAAGGTGAATGAAGAGGTTAGTCGAATCAGTGGGATTGTCAGTGCCATCAATGCCGAACTAGCTGTCATCGAAAGCAATATTGCTAAAAAACAGGAAGAACTGAAAATAGCAGAGGCAAAAAAACTGGAGCAGGAAGAAGCCATGAGTGATCGGGTTCGAGCCATGTATATGTATGGCAATGGCAGCATCATGGAGTTTATTTTCTCAGCTTCGGATTTTTCGGATTTTATCACGAAAGTGGATATGTCCCGTTACATCATGACAGCCGATAAGGGTTCCCTGAATGCCCTGGATGAAACTAAAAAAGTAATCGATGAGAAAAAACTAAGCATTGAGGCAGATCGATTAAAAACAGTTGAGAAAAAAACCGAACAAGAAATTGTTTTAACCCAGCAGGAAGACGTCTTAGCTCAAAAAGATCAATTGCTGGCTCAAAATCAAGCGGCACTAAACGAGTACAAGGCCATCGAAGAGGCTGAAGCAGCAACCTCAGCTGATATTGAAGGCCAATTACAAGCCTATTATGAACAGCAACGTGCTGCTGCCGAACAGGCTGCAGCTGAACAAGCAGCGGCTCAGAATAGCGGCGGCGCTGACAACTCAGGTGGTGGAGACACGCCTAGCTCAGGCGGTGGTGGCGGATCAACAGCTGCCCCAGAATATTCCAGCTCTTATGTCTGGCCTGTCAACGGACCGATTACCAGTGAATTTGGTTGGCGGATCCATCCCATTTGGGGCGGTTCGCGATTCCATGCCGGCATCGATATCGGCGCATCAACCGGTACCCCGGTAGCCGTTGCTGGTAACGGAACAGTGATCTCAGCCGGTTGGAACGGCGGTTATGGAAATTGTGTCATTGTTGATATTGGCAATGGTTTATCCGTAGTCTATGCCCATTTAAGTGCAATGTATGTCTCGTCAGGCGAAACCGTTTCGGCGGGTCAGAGTATTGGTGCAGTTGGTAGCACTGGCGACTCAACCGGAGCCCATCTTCATTATGAAGTACGACTATATGGTTCACCAATCAGTCCCTATATCTAAGATTTTCTTAATTCTTGTCAATTAAAATAAGTAGAGAAAAGATTCGTAAGCTAACAGTCTTTTCTCTTTTATTTTGTCTCAAAACATCAGTGCATCATCTAGGCGGTGGGATATAACCACAAAAAAGATGAAATTAAACAATTCGGATACATTTGTTACAAAAAATTCATTTTTTTAATGAATTAATCCTAAAAGTGTGCTAGAATAAATTTAGTGATAAATGAGGAATGCTCAGCAGCTTAAAAAGCTGACCTATCTACGAAAAGACGATGCTATTCCTAAGTCGATTTAATTAATAGTATCTTAACTGATCAATAAACGTTTAAGAAGAAAATAGGTCAGTGCGTGTTAGAATACCCTTTCAAAGCAATAAGTAACGTTAAGTAATTCAGGAGTGGCTAAATATGATAGAATTTAAAAATGTAACCAAGGGTTACGATAAAAACAAGAGTGATGCCCTTAAAAATGTCAGTCTCTTTATTGATAAGGGCGAATTTGTTTTTCTGGTCGGCAGAAGCGGTGCGGGTAAATCGACGTTTATTAAGCTTCTTTTAAGAGAAATTGAAGCGACCGAAGGGTCAGTTTACATTAATAATTTTAATGTCTCTAAATTATCAAAAAAAGAGATTCCTTTCTTAAGACGAAAAATGGGAATCGTATTTCAGGATTTTCGGCTACTTGAAAACAAAAGTGTTTATGAAAATGTCGCCTATGCCATGGAAATAATTGGAAAGTCTGAAAAACAGATCCAAAAGCGAGTACCCTTAGCTCTCGATATGGTTGGTTTATCACATCGCATGAACCATTATCCCCACGAGTTATCGGGGGGAGAACAACAGCGGGTGGTTATTGCCCGGGCGATCATTAATAATCCGTCGATTTTGATTTGTGATGAGCCGACTGGTAACCTTGATCCCGAAACGTCCTATGAAATTATTAGCATCTTAGAAGAAATCAACCGACGCGGAACGACAATCCTGGTGGTAACTCATGACCGGGAAATTGTTGATACCATGAAAAAACGGGTTTTGACACTAGAAGATGGTGTGCTTAAGGTAGATGATGCGACAGGCAGGTACGGCTATGAAGTTTAGTTCCATAAAAACAATGCCCAAAAATGTTGTTCGTGATACCCTGAAAAGTATCGAGCGAAACAACCTGATGAGTGTCGCCTCGGTACTGTCGGTTATCGCTGCTTTAATTATCCTGGGGATTTTTCTGATTTTAACCATTAATGTTCAGGAAGTCACCAAGGATGTCGAATCAAAACTGGAGTTGAAGATATTTCTGCAGTCCGATTTTACCGATACCCAGGGAAAAACGATTCAACAGGCGCTTGAAAAAAGCAGTTTAATTGAAAGTGTCACCTTTGAAAGTGCTGAGGAAGCATTAGAAAAATTCACGGTTAGTCTAGAAGATTACGCGCCCTTGCTCAGTGGTTACAATTCCGAGAACAACCCGATGCCAGCATCTTTTGTTGTCCGGGTAACCGATCCTGAAGATATGGACGAGGTTCAAAATCTGGCAATGTCTTTTCGTGGTAATGGGGTTGAATATGTCCGCTACGGACAGGAGTATGTTGAAGCGCTGGTAAGCTTTAATAAATTTACCAATACCTTGAGTATCGTGGTGCTGGCAGTGCTGTCGATGATTTCGATCTTTATTATTTACAATACCATTAAGTTAACCGTCTTTGCAAGACGTCGCGAAATTGGCATTATGAAATATGTCGGGGCAACTAACTCCTATATCCGGGCACCTTTTATTTTGGAAGGTACGATGCTTGGTTTAATGGGCGCAATCGTGGCATTCCTGATTATCCGGATTACCTACTATTATATATTGGGTTTAGTTGGTGGAAATCTTTTTCTGCCGGTCGATGCCACCTTGGCTTCTCCAGATACAGTAATGGGACAATTGCTATTCTTCTTCCTGATTTACGGAGGATTTATTGGCGCAGTCGGTAGTATATTTGCGATTCGCAAATTCTTGGATGTATAAATGATTAGACTTGATCAAAAACAGGAGGTTTGTCGGATGACAAAAAAACGAATAATTTCAGGCATTGTGGGTGTCTTTGTGACATTGGGGATTTTAGTATCGCCTGTCAATGCAGCAAGCCTGACCGAACAACTAGCAGAAAGTAATCAAAAACAAGCAGCCGCTCAATATCAAATTGATATGACCCAAAATACCATTGCTGGCATCGAAACTGAAATTGGCAAGGCCAATGAAGAAATGAGTCGCATCAGTGGCCTTATCGATACAATCAATGCTGAAATTGCCACATTAGAAGCCAATATTGCCAAAACCCAGCAGGAATTGGATATTGCTGAAGCCAAACGAAAAGAACAGGAAGCATCCATGAATGAGCGTGTACGCACCATGTACATGTATGGAAATGGCAGTATGCTGGAGTTTTTATTTACTTCCAGTGACTTTGCCGATTTTGTCACCAAGGTTGATATGTCCCGCTATATTATTGAGTCTGATAAGGGATCACTGGATGCTTTAGCAGAAACGAAAAAAATCATCGATGAAAAAAAGGCAAAAATTGAAGCAGATCGTCTGCTGACGATCTCTAAAAAAGCCGAACAAGAGACAGCATTATCCCAGCAACAGGAAATCAAAGCCCAAAAAGATAGTTTATTAGCCCAAAATCAGGCCATTGTGGCTGAGTATCAGGCAATTGTTGCGGCTGAAGCTGCCAATGCAGCCAGTATTGAAGCACAGGTACGGCAAATGATGGCGGCTCAGGCAGCAGCCTCTGGCGGTTCAACCACGGGCGGAAGCACTAGTTTTGTACCATCGAACGGTACCTACCAATGGCCAACCCCGGGTTATTATCCAAGCGCATCAGATGATTACTTCGGTACCCGACTTCACCCGATCTGGGGTGATTATCGAACCCATTATGGGGTCGATATGGGGGCACCTTCCGGAACCCCAATTCTGGCCATGGGTAATGGATCAATTATCTCAGCCGGTTGGAATGGCGGCTATGGAAATTGTGTAATCGTCGATTTAGGTAATGGCCTTCAAGCCATGTATGCTCATATGAGCGGATTTGCGGTGTCGTCAGGACAAACCGTCAATAAAGGCGATGTGGTTGGTTATGTTGGTTCAACCGGAGATTCCACCGGTGCCCATTTGCATTTCGGGGTTCTTTCAGGAGGATCATTTGTCGATCCTTTAGGATACTTTTAAGCGAAACATTGTAGAATATAATTAAAGAACAGGAGAAAAGAATCATGATTCTTTTCTCCTGTTTTTTTAGTCAGAAAATAAATTTAGGATCAGGTGAACCAATGGAAAATAAAACCAAGAAAACAAAGCTTATCGTGATCATCGCGGTGCTGATTATCACAAATATGATCACCTTTACAGTAGCAATAACGAGTAATATGCTCCTTGGGAATAAGCTGATTGTCACAGTTGACAGCAGCGAAACAGCAGCCGGTATAAAAAAGCTCCTGGTACTGAAAGAACAGATCGCCTCAGAATATTACCAGGACGTCGACAACACCACCCTGATTGACGGCGCCATCAAAGGGATGTTTGATAGCCTGGGTGATCCCTATAGCACTTATTTTACCTCTGCCGAATTCAGCAAATACATGGAAATGGCGACCGGGATCTATGAAGGGATTGGGGTGGTGGTCACTGAAGACGAACAGGGCTATACCTATGTAATTGCACCCCAGAAAGGCACCCCGGCAGAAGCTGCCGGGATAAAAACTGGCGATAAGATTATCAAGGTAGATGGCGAGGATGTCAGTACCTTGGGCTCAGATGCCGTTGTCTCAAAAGTGAAGGGGCCAGCCGATACGATTGTCAACATCACCATTGCCAGAGGTGAGGAAATCATCGAAATGGAGCTAGTTCGAAAAACAATTGAAGCAAAAACAGTGGAATCGCGGGTAATCGGCGATAAGGGCTATATTCAAATCAGTGAGTTCACCGACAAAACCGCCGATGATTTCGAGACCCAGCTGAGTGAGCTGCTATCTCAAAATATTACCGGACTGGTCATCGATTTGCGCAGCAACCCCGGCGGTGGCGTCAGAGAAGCGGTTGAAATTGCCGACCGGATACTGGGACAAACCGTGGTTGTTTATACGGTTGACAAAAATGACAAGAAGACGGAATACGCATCGGATGGTGAAGAACAGCTCAGCCTACCGATGGTCGCCCTGGTCGATGGCGGAACGGCCAGCTCAGCAGAAATCCTGGCTGGCGCCCTCCAAGATACTGGAGTCGCCCAACTGGTCGGAACCAAGACCTTCGGTAAGGGTATCGTTCAAGAAATAATCAGCCTCACCGATGGTGGCGGCTTTAAGGTAACAAACTCTGAATATTTCACGCCCAATGGCAATAGTATCCACGAAAAAGGACTGGAGCCAAATATTGTCATTGAAGCCACTGAATTTATGATGAACAATTTGTTCACCGATCAAGAGGATGTGCAACTGCAAAAAGCCCTGGAAGTACTCAGCACAAGCAATTGATTTTAAGGATGTCGTGAACTACCCTACCGACCCCTAGGTCATTGTCGGTACTTAGTTTACTTTTTTGACAGATGAGAGCATGCCATTATGGTATGCTTTTTCAATTCTATATAAAAATTAAGATTTTATTAAAGCAGAAGGATTATCATTTGCCATTAAAAAAAAGCTATGGTAGAATATTAGAACGAATGTTCATTATAATGATTGGAGGACGCTGATGAAGGAAATGAAGCATCCATTTAAGGTTGTCTCGGAATACGAACCCAAGGGCGATCAGGGAGCGGCGATTAAAAAGATTTCAAAGGGAATCAAGGATGGTTTGCGCTACCAAACCTTATTAGGAGTAACCGGGTCAGGTAAAACCTATACCATGGCCAAGGTGATCGAGTCGGTCCAAAAACCAACCCTTGTGATTGCCCATAATAAGACCCTGGCGGCGCAGCTGACCAATGAATTTCGGAGTTTTTTCCCGGACAATGCGGTCGAGTATTTTGTCAGCTATTATGATTATTATCAGCCTGAAGCTTATGTGCCTCACTCGGATCTGTTTATTGAAAAAGACTCATCGATTAACGATGAAATAGATAAATTGCGGCACTCCGCCACCGCCGCCCTGTTTGAACGCCGGGATGTGATTGTGGTTGCCAGCGTATCCTGCATTTATGGGTTGGGTAGTCCCTTTGATTACGAGAATATGATGCTATCGCTGCGCCCGGGAATGGATAAAGACCGCGATACGATTATCCGAAAACTGGTCGATATCCAGTTCACCCGCAACGATATTGCCTTTGAGCGGAACAACTTTCGGGTCAGAGGCGATATCCTGGAGATATTCCCCTCGGCCTCATCAAATAAGGCCATTCGCCTGGAATTCTTCGGCGACGAAATTGAACGGATCACAGAGATTGATACCTTAACCGGGGAGATCTATGGGGAGCTCAACCATGTCTCGATTTTCCCGGCCTCCCACCATACCACCACCCCGGAAAACCTGGAACGGGCGATTTCGGGAATCCAGCAGGAACTGCGGCAGCGGTACGACGAATATACCGAAAACAATCGCCTGGTCGAAGCGCAGAGGATTCTTCAGCGCACCAATTATGATATTGAAATGCTCCGCGAGATGGGTTATTGCAACGGGATTGAGAACTACACCCGCTACATTAACGGCTTACCGCCAGGATCACCGCCCTATACCCTAATTGACTATTTTCCCAAGGATTTTCTAATTATTGCCGATGAATCGCACGTCTCGATCCCCCAGATTGGTGGCATGTTTGCTGGCGATAAGGCGCGTAAGAGCAACCTGGTCGACTATGGTTTCCGGCTGCCCTCAGCCTACGATAACCGGCCGCTGAATTTTTCTGAATTTGAAGGCAAGATTAATCAGATTGTCTTTACCACGGCAACGCCCAGCAAATACGAAAAAGAACATAGCCAGAATACCGTCGAGCTGATTATCCGACCGACTGGCCTGATTGACCCCGAAATCACGGTGCGCCCGGTGGCCGGTCAGATTGATGATCTGTTGGGGGAAATAAAATTGACCACCGACAAGGGAAATCGGGTCCTGGTTACCACCTTAACAAAGAAGATGGCCGAGGATCTTACCGATTATCTAAAAGAAAACGGCATCCTGGTTAATTACCTCCATTCCGATGTTGATACCATCGAGCGGATGAAAATACTGCGTGATTTACGATTGGGGACCTTCGATGTGCTGGTCGGCATCAACCTGCTGCGGGAAGGGCTTGACCTGCCGGAGGTTGGTCTGGTGGCGATTTTAGATGCTGATAAGGAAGGCTTCCTCAGGTCTGAGACGTCACTGATCCAAACCGTTGGTCGGGCTGCCCGAAATCTCGAAGGCCACGTGATTATGTATGCCGATAAGATCACCCCCTCGATGGAGCGGGCGATTGGTGAAACCAATCGCCGCCGCGCCATTCAAACCGCCCATAATGTCGCCCATCAGATCACCCCCAGCTCAGTTAAAAAAGATATCCGATCAATTATCGAAGCGACCAAGGTGGCTGAAGCGACGGCGCCCTATGCGATTGGCGACCAAGCGGTCGATATTGATATTAAAATCAAAGAACTGGAACTAGAAATGCTGGCTGCCGCCGAAGCCCTCGAATTTGAACGGGCTGCCAAACTACGA
>JAHIQT010000147.1 GCA_018903255.1 Bacillota bacterium
CCGCGGCGAAAACGGCTTTTCAGCCATCGGATCGGTAGTCGGTCTGACCCGTCCGGAAGAATTCGAAGCGATTCGGGCTCGTTGTCCCCATACCTTCTTTTTAGTACCAGGCTACGGCGCCCAGGGCGGAACCGGTGAGGATATTGCCAATATTCTGAAAAAGTCCCGTTGTGCGGTGGTTAACTCATCCCGGGGACTGATCACCGGTCATCAAAAGGCTGGTTGCGAAGACGAGGGCTTTGCCGAGCATATTCGAAACGCAACTCTAGCAATGCAGGAGGATATTCTTAAATGGCTTTAATCCTAAATAATAGTGCGATATCACCGGGGATTTTTAAAATGACTGTCGCTTTTACCGGAGTAGTAAAGCCAGGGCAATTCTTTATGCTGCGCGCCTGGGACAAAGATCCGCTGCTTTCTCGACCGATCAGCGTTCATAATTACGAAACCGGTCAGCTCAGCTTTTTATACCAGGTGGTGGGAAAAGGCACCGAAATCTTATCCCAGCTTCAGACCGATGATGAGGTGACCATCCAGGGTCCCTACGGTAACGGTTTTCCGGAAATCACTGGCGATTTGTGTATGGTTGGCGGCGGTATCGGGACAGCACCGCTTTATTATCTGGCACGACACTATCGAGAGCAAAACCCCACCGGAAAGTGCCGGATCTATCTGGGCTTTCGCGACAGTGCCTACGGGGTTGATGCCTTTGAGGCCTTGGCCGATGAAATGATTCTCGATGTCGGGGGAATTATTACCAATAAACTTGTTGTTTTAGCTAGTGAAACGGTGGTGACCTGCGGACCGGAAATTATGATGGAAACGGTGGCTAAAACCGTGCCGGCAGATAATACTGTTTATGTTTCGCTGGAAGCCCATATGGCCTGCGGGATCGGTGCCTGTCTGGGTTGTAGCTGTGAAACCCGATCCGGCAATAAAAAAGTCTGCAAAGACGGCCCGGTGTTTGTCAGAGAGGAGGTCTTTAATGTCTAAATGTCTGGAAACAAAATTTAATGAGATCCTCTTTAAGAACCCAGTGATCCCGGCTTCAGGAACCTTTGGTTTTGGCCGGGAGTACGAAGCCTTTTATGATTTGGCTAAGCTTGGTGGCCTCTGCTCAAAAGGGCTGACCTTAGAACCAAAATCCGGAAACACCGGCATACGGCTATGGGAAACCCCGGCCGGGCTGATGAACAGCATTGGTCTGGAAAACCCCGGAATTGACGCCTTTATTGAAAATGAATGGCCTCATCTTAAAGAAATCGATACAGTTACCATTGTTAACGTTGGCGGAAAGGATGAAGAATCTTATCTCACCGCCATTGAAAAGCTCAACGTCATTGATGCGCAGCTGATTGAACTGAATATATCATGCCCCAATGTTAAAGCAGGGGGTATGGCCTATGGCATTAAAGCTGAAACCGCCGGAGAGATTACTAGAAAAGTGGTGGAACTTTCCCGCCATCCGATAATGGTTAAATTATCGCCTAACGGCGAGGCGGTCGCTGATATTGCCCGGGCTTGTGAGGATGCTGGAGCCCAGGGGATTTCATTGATCAATACGCTGCAGGGAATGGCCATTGATTATAAGAAGAAAGCCCTTGTTTTTGATAACCTCTATGCCGGTCTATCCGGACCGGCGGTTAAACCAATTGCCCTGCGGATGACCCATCAGGTTTGTCAGGCGGTCGCAATCCCGGTGATGGCCATGGGTGGTATCAGCGATTGGAAAGATGCGTTGGAGTTTATTATGGCCGGGGCAACCTGTGTGCAAATTGGCACCATCAATTTTAACAACCCGATGGCACCGATTGAGATCATTGCAGGTCTGGAAACCTATTGCATCAACGAAGGCCTTACCAATATTGGTCAAGTCCGGGGAATTGTTTAATTTAAAATACAGAAATGAGGAATAAGATGAGTCAAGATATATTAGAAATTCTGAAAGAAACTGATGCCTTTTTAGAAGGACATTTTTTACTGTCATCAGGCAAACATAGCGACCAGTACGTGCAATGCGCCAAGGTGCTACGATTCCCGGATGCCGCCGCCAAGGTCTTAGCACCGGTTGTCGAGCAGTTAAAGGCACTAGAAATTGACAAGGTAGTTGGCCCGGCCATGGGCGGTGTCATCGTATCCTACGAAATCGGCCGACAATTGGGAAAAGAAGCGATTTTTACCGAACGTAAAGATGGGTTGATGGAATTGCGACGCGGCTTTGAATTAACACCCGGCGAACGGGTTATCATCACCGAAGATGTCGTCACCACCGGAAAATCTACCATTGAAACAAAAAAAGTGCTAGAAGAATTGGGTGCCGTCGTCCTCGGCGTTGCCTGCATCGCCGACCGCCGGGCTGCTGGGGTTGAAATTAACATGCCGATCTACTCGGCCATCAAACTGGAGATCACCGCCTGGGACCCTGACGACTGTCCCGTCTGCAAGGCCGGACAAGTTGCACTGATTAAGCCCGGTTCCAGAGGGAATGTCTAAAATAAAAAAACAGGAGGAAACAAGATGAAAAACAAAAAGATTATCGCCTTGATTAGCAATGATTTTGAAGATCTTGAATTATGGTACCCGGTACTTCGCCTACGGGAAGAAGGGGTTACCGTTGATGTTGTTGGCGAGGAAGCCGGCAAAAAGTACATCGGCAAATATGGGGTGCCCTGTGTGTCCGACCTGGCCTATACTGACATCAATCCTGACGCTTATGACGGGATTCTGGTTCCCGGCGGCTGGGCACCAGATGCGATCCGTCGTTTCCCGGTGGTTTTAGAGATGATCCGCAATCTGGATCGCCGCAAACGAGTCATTGGTGAAATCTGCCACGCTGGCTGGGTATTAATTTCTGCCGGCATCCTTAAAGGTAAAAATGTCACCAGTACCCCCGGTATCAAAGATGACATGACCAACGCCGGTGCCATCTGGCATGATACCCCTTCGATTATTGATGGTCATATCGTATCAAGCCGTCGGCCTCCGGATCTGCCAGAATATATGATCGATTTTATCAAAGTACTGAAAGCTCAGGACTGATCCCGATTTAAGACATTTAAAAAGCCACTCAATTGAGTGGCTTTTTCGATATTTTGAAGGATTTAATTAAAATTCCATCTTTCTGACGACAACTGAACTAAGTGTTGATAACTCTTTTTCAAGAATTTCACTTTCGGTATCAGAACCTGACAAAAATTCCAAGATGATCAATCCGCTGGTGCTACAAAGATCATCAGATGATTCATGTAAGCCAAGACGCGTCTTAATAATACAACCATTTTTAGTTAATAATTCTTGAACTTTTAGAGCTTCACTTTCACGATTGCCTACTTGGATTCCAATAATTTTTTTCATTTCAAATTCTCCTCTTTAAATAGTTTTGATTAATTATACACTAAGAATAGAATTGAATCAATCTTAAATGATAAAGAATAAAACATTCAATTATATTGTAGAGGCAAAATCTCGCCAAATAGCGATTTGATTTCTTCCCGCTTCCTTGGCATGGTAAAGAGATGCGTCAGCATGTTTTAACAAGTTATCTAAGGAGTTCTCATCAAGTGGATCTGAAGAGACCACCCCGATCGAAACAGTGACGACATCATTAACTGGTGAGGACAGGTGCGGAATAGATAAATTTTGAATTGCTGCGCGCAGGGTTTCGGCGACGTTCTGAGCGCCTTTCGTATTGGTGTTAGGGAGTAGGCAGGTGAACTCTTCACCACCCCAACGGGCAGCTAGATCCTTGGGGCGTTTGAGGGTCGCTGCCAGAGTAGCTGCCACTTTTTTCAGACAGCTATCGCCTTCCAGGTGGCCATAGGTATCGTTGTAAAATTTAAAATGATCAATATCGAGTAAAAGCAGCGATAAAATGGTTCCAGTTCTTTTGGCTTTTTTTATTTCCAGCGTCATGATTTCGTCAAACCGACGACGGTTGGCGATCTGGGTTAGCGAATCGACGTCAGTATTGATTTTAAGGGTGTCCTGATAATATTTCAAGGCCAGATGGTTCTTGATCTTTGCCTTGATAATCGGGATACTAAAGGGTTTAGTAATATAATCGATCGCTCCTAAGGTCAATCCAAACTCAATGTCCTTGGATGCGGTGAGAGAGGTTAGAAAGATCACTGGAATATCCTTTGTTTTTGGACTATGGTTGAGTCTTCGGCAAATTTCGTAGCCATCAATTTCAGGCATTATAACATCCAATAGGATCAGATCCGGGGGATCGCTGGAATTGCAAATGTTCAACGCTTCTTTTCCAGTGTGTGAAATCAGAACCTCATAGTCATCAATTAGGGCGGTTTCCATTATTTTTGTATTAAGTGGTGAATCGTCAACGACGAGGATTTTTTGACGGATCGGACAGAGATCTTCTAATTCATTTTGAATATTGCTTGTTTCGAGCTGATTTCGAACCGCTTTAAGCCCAGCGGCGGAGAGCTTTGTGTGGGTGATGTCGGTTCCGGCCACATAGGCGTAGCTGTCGTGGCGATTAAATTCCCAGTCGATATAACGGTAGCTGCCGTCTTTGGAACGGAAACGATTAGAAAAGGTCAGTCGGTGGCTGGTTTGCAGCAGCTCCGAAAAAACGAAGGCGGTAGCATCGTGATCGTCGGGGTGAGCATAGTCGATGATATTTGAGTGCGACAGTTCTTCAGCGGTGTACCCGAAGGTTTTTTCCCAGGAAATATTGACCATTTTAAACCAACCATCAATATCTAAGATGCACAAAAGACCAAGATTCAGGGAAAAAATGCGGTTAAGTACTTGTTGTTGGTTGTTTGTAGCAAAAAAATCTTGCATAGGCATTCATTCCAATCGTTAATCAAATTTATTTATAATTATACCATGTATTACTAAAAGATAAATAG
>JAHIQT010000148.1 GCA_018903255.1 Bacillota bacterium
ATTTGGCGATGCGTTCTTTTTCTTTGGGAATTAAGCCCGGGGTAAAGGGTAGGGTCAAGCCAAAAACCCGGATCGCTTTTAATGGGCGAAAGAGCATCCGAATAGCGATGCCGTTGGTGATCAGTCCGATAATGCCGCCCAGTATCGGGCCAATAAAAAATGTATAATCCATAGTTTCCTCCTGTTACAACTGCCTGTAACTGCTATTTTAGTAGCTTCGGGTCTATTTTAATCTTTTTATAACACGCTGTCCAGTAGAATGATAAACAACAGTAAGATGTTAAACGATTACTGGTATTTGTGATTGTATTTACTTTAGCTAGCTGATACAATAAAGCAAGAAAATTTTTGGAAGCAGAGGGAAATGATGAAAAATGAGAATTTGAAACGCTGGATCTACCTATGTGTGGGAACCATTATGCTGTTGTTCCTGGGGTTATTGTATGCCTGGTCAATTTTTCGGGCACCACTGAACAAGGTCTTTGAGACATGGACGGTTACGGACTTATCACTTAATTTTACAATTTCAATTATCTTTTTTTGCATTGGCGGTTTTGTCAGCGGACAATTAACCCGCTTTATTAAAAACCAATACATTGTTTTAATGGCCGCAGCAATGCTGTTTGTTGGTTTTTTCGGGGTCTCGAAAATTGATCCGAGCCAGCCGGGACAGAGTTTAATCATGCTTTACGTATTTTATGGGGTACTCTGCGGAACGGCCGTCGGGATGGGCTACAATTCGATCATCAGTGCCGTTGTGCCGTGGTTTTCAGAAAAAGCCGGTTTAGCATCAGGGATTTTACTGATGGGTTTTGGTCTGGGTGGTTTAATCCTCGGAACCATGATCAACTCTTTGATTGGTGTTTTTGGAGTCTTAGAAACATTTTTTTATCTGGCAATTATGGGAGCGGTCGTGATGGCGCTGGGGTCCTTTTTTATAAAGAAACCAGAGATGGCTCCGAAAAAAGCTGTCACAGCGGATGGACAAGCCAGTCAGAAGAAAGACTATAGCGCTAGTGAAATGTTAAAAACCGGGGTATTCTGGACCTATTTCTGCTGGGGAATCATGATTACCGCATCGGGCTTACTGATCATCGGCAGTGCCGCAACGATTGCGGTGGCCTTTGGAGCACCGGCTCAATTGGGGCTGCTGGTTTCTGTCTTTAATGGTGGCGGCCGGGTTGCGATTGGAACCTTATTTGATAAGGTTGGCCGAGCCAAGACGATGGCAACCAATACGATTCTACTGCTGTTAGCCGGTGTGGCATTGTTTTTAGGAGCCACCACTAATAATGTTATTTTGATCTTTGTCGGGCTCTTGTCGGTGGGAGTCACCTATGGTGGGGTACCGGCCTTATCCTCGGTGGTTATCAATTCCAGCTTTGGTTCAAAAAATTATCCACTTAATTTTAGTTTATCAAATTTTTTACTGGTACCGGCAGCAATCATCGGACCAATGATCTCAAGCTTTTTACTGCAAAGCTCTGGCGGCAGTTACAACTCTACCTTTGTCGTAATCATCGTTTTTGCAGCCATTGCTTTAGTGCTAAATTACTTATTGGGGCTGCAAAGTAAAAAAATGAATCAAGCTGCCGTTGTTGCAATTGGCGAAAACTAATGCGTTTGAGTTTTATGCGTCTGAAATAGAATCATTGGCACGGATTAAAACCCGAATTAAGACTATTTTGCTATAATTATTAAAAATAGTGAATGAATTGGGAGGGTTATTATGGAACTGAAGGATAAAATTTTAGCCTATATGGAACAGCAGGGAGAACCAATGACGGCCGGTGAAGTTGAAAAAGCTTTAAAGGTTGATCGAAAAGAAATCGACAAAGCCTTTAAGCAGCTAAAAAAAGAAGAAGCCATTGTCTCCCCGGTACGGTGCAAATGGGAACCAGCCAAAAAATAATTCAGAAAGAAAAGGTGACACTAAACTACCGTACCGACCAATTATTAATCTGTTGTTTGCTGCGCTATGCGAAATCCGCTACGCTCCTTTCGCATGAGTCGCGAGCAGTCGCCAACTACAAGCAAGCTTGTGATTGGCTCGTTGCTTTCGCGAAGAATCGGACAGGTTTAACAACCTGTTCGCCCCAATGCAAATAACATGATGTAATAATTGTCGGTACTGGGTTACCTTTTTTAACAGTCAGAAAGAAAGGGAAACCTTTCTTTTTTTTCGAGCTGATCTGGCTTTTCGGTGATTTATTCGATATACTGATAGTAGCAAAAAAATAGTAGCAAAATAATCGTAGCAAAATAACTGCATCGGTAGCGACGCCGATAGGATTATAAAAGAAGGACTAAAAAGATGAAACATTTTATTGAATTTAAAGACGTACATAAGCGCTATCATATGGGCGAGGTGACCATCAACGCTGCCAATGGGATTAATTTTTTTATTGATGAAGGTGAATTTGCAGTGGTTGTTGGCCCCAGCGGGGCTGGAAAAACGACGGTTCTCAATATTCTTGGTGGCATGGATAACTGCGATGAGGGTCAGGTCATTGTTGGTGACAAAGATGTGGCGGCCTTAAGCCGCCGGGAGCTGGCGGAATACCGGCGTTATGACACCGGCTTTGTTTTTCAGTTTTATAATCTGATTCAAAACCTGACCGCCGTTGAGAATGTTGAGTTAGCGACTCAGATTTGTCATGATCCGATGGATGCTGAAAGCGTCTTAAAAAGTGTCGGCCTAGAAGAACGGTTGGGAAATTTTCCTTCGCAGCTTTCTGGCGGCGAGCAGCAGCGGGTGGCGATTGCCAGAGCCCTGGCCAAACGGCCAAAACTGCTGCTTTGTGACGAACCGACCGGCGCCCTGGACTATAATACCGGAAAAAATATTTTAAAGCTGCTCCAGGAAACCAGCCGCAAAGAAAAGATGACGGTTATTCTGATCACCCATAACCAGGCCATTACCCCGATGGCTGACAAGGTCATTATCATGAAAAATGGTCAGGTGCAAAAGTCTTATCTCAATGAGAAACCCTTATCGGTTGATGAAATTGAGTGGTAGCCGTCTAGGCACCCTCCGGGGAGCCCTGGCCCTTAATCATTTTGTGCTTATAAAAGCACTGGGTCAGGGACGTTTTGGTAGCTGCTATCTGCTTAGGCGAGATGAAAGCGACTATGTCTTAAAAATATTTAATGCCAATGACGTCAAGCGCCGCAAAGAAAAACTGGCACGGGAAGGCCGGTTTCTAAAAACAATCGACCATCCGGCGATTCCGAAATTGATTGAGGTGATTGATCGGGATGGTTTTTATGGACTGGTGATCGAAAAAATGCCCGGTCATTCGCTGGCAGATTTGTTGGAATGGGATTATACCTTTACTAAAACAGAAATTACGACTATCATGGGGCAAATAATTGTCGTGATGGATTACTTGTCAGGGCTTAACATCAGTCACCGCGATATCAAGACCGACAATCTTTTATGGACTGGCCAGCAGCTGTCGCTAATTGATTTTGGTTCAGCCAGCCCTGTGTCACAGCTTAACAGCCGCTTTAATCCCGACTTCTGGGGTCTTGGCGATGTTTTTTTACGGCTGGCTTCAAGTTGTGACGAGATGATCAGCCAAGCAAATGGTTTATCGATCGCTGGGCTTGATTTAAATCAAGCCCAGCGACGTGTCATTCAACGGCTGCTTTATATTGAAAAACCCTATTGTGATGTCCAGGCTTTAACTGAAGATTTTAAGCAGGCCTGGCTAATAAAGAGTGACGAAATGTGCGATTACCACAAAGAGAAGTCGGCCATCTTGCGATTGGCCAAACTGTATGTAATAAGCGAAAGGGGAGGGCTTAACTGCTGTGAATGAAGTAACCTACTATCTACCGATAATTCTAATTGTCACGGCCAATGTGTTTTACAATATCTGTACCAAGTCGACCCCGGAAACCGCCAATCCATTTTTGTCGCTGCTGGTTACCTACCTGGTGGCGGCACTATTGACACTGATCCTGATGGTCAGCAATGGTTTGGAAGAAGGAATTGTCCAATCATTTAAACGGCTTAACTGGACCAGCTACGCCCTGGGGATCTCGATTGTGGCTTTGGAATTTGGTTATATCACGGCCTACCGGGCGGGCTGGGATATCAGCCTGGGTTCACTGGTGGCCAATATTTCATTGGCAATTTTGCTGATTCCGATTGGGATGCTGTTTTACAAAGAGGTTCTGACCGCCAATCATCTGGTCGGAATTGCGCTTTGTCTGGCGGGATTGTTTTTTATTAATCGATAATTTAAGAAATAAAGGAGAATAATCGCGGATGCATTTAAATACCGAATATTTTGAAGAACTCTGGTTAAGTGATGACCAGAAAAAAGAACCAACTGTTGAATTTTGGGACTTCCGGGCGGAGGACTACAACCTGTCGTCGTCAACTGATGATGCCCAGTTAAAGCGAACCGAAAAGGTTCAGAGCTTACTCGACAAAGGAATCATCAGTGCCGAATCAAGGGTTCTGGATATCGGCTGTGGGTCGGGACAATTTGCGGTTGAATTGGCCAAAAAAACCAAAAAAGTGGTTGGTCTGGATTTTTCCGAAAAGATGCTATCTTATGCCAGCCAAAATGCCGCGGCCGCAGGACTAAAAAACACCGTCTTTATTCACACCGATTGGGACAGCTTTTTATCCGCGGAACCCTTTGATCTGGTCATTGCCAGTATGTCTCCGGCCATCCATAAGCCAGACCATCTCTATAAGATGATCGATTGCTGCCGTGGCTACTGTTATTTGTCATCTTTTGTCGAACGGCACAGCAGTCTAAAAGAAGAACTCTACCGCCTGACCGACCAGAGCTATGTGCGTCAGTTTAATAAGCTAAACTATATTTTCAACCTTTTATGGACTAAGGCCATGTTCCCAGAACTGACTTACGAAACTGGCATTCATAAACGGGTCTTTCCCTTAGCCAAAGCAAAGGAGATTTACGCCCGGGAACTGTCCGTATTGGAAAATCCAGACCAGGCTAGCCGGATCGTTCAATACCTTGAAGAAATTGCCGAAAATGAAGTCATTATCGAATCATTAAAGCAGCGAAAAGGTGAACTGATCTGGAACTGTCGTTAGTTTAAAAAAAGTGCCCAATATTTCTACAGAAAGAAATATTGGGCACTTGAATTTTTGTGGTTGTTTTTTAGCAGTTATTTTTTCGTTATTTCTCACAAAATTTAGAGATTATTGACTAGCTCGTTGTGGTCAAGTTTCTTTTTAGAAATGCGATGCAAAACGACTAAGGAGACAATTAACAGTCCGATCGCCGATAGCCAGGTAAATAAAAGATTTCCGTAAGTAAAGCCAGCAACAAGATAGCCGACAAAACTACAGCCGGCAACTACAATCGCATAAAGCATTTGCGTTGAAACATGCTGGATATGGTCGCAACCAGCCCCAGTTGAGGACAGGATGGTGGTATCCGATATCGGTGAACAATGATCGCCAAAAACGGAACCGGCCAGGGTCGCCGACAAGGTCACGACCATCAATTCCGGGGCAGCATACTGAGAAATCATCACGACGATTGGAATAAAAATCCCAAAGGTTCCCCAGGCGGTACCGATCGAAAATGATAAGAGTGCCGAAACAAGAAAAATAATCGCTGGTATTAAGCCCACCGGGATACTGCTTGATTGCACCAATTCGCCGATAAATAGGCCTGTTCCGAGCAGATCCTGACATAGTGCGCCGATCGTCCAGGCGAGCGTCAGGATGATGTAAGCCGGTACCATCGTTTTGATGCCTTCGCCAATGCCGCTCATAAATTCTTTAAAGCCGATCAGTTTGCGGGGCACAAAAAGAAAAAAGGTAACGACCAAAGCCCAGAAACCACCCATCACCAGGGCAGCTGAGGCGTCGCAATTGCCAAAGGCCTCAGCCAGGGACAAGCCTTGGCCAGACCAGTAACCGCCGTTGTGGAGCATGGCTAGGACAGAGAACACAATCAGTGCGCCAATTGGAATAATTAAATCCCAAATGGTGCCATTGCCATCGTTAAGCATATGATCAGCCGGTGTAGTGTCGACCGCGCCAAGATGGCCGGTTTCTTGGGCGCGTTTTTCAACTTTTGCCATCGGCCCAAACTCCAGGTTGGTTACCGAAAGAATAATGACCATTAAGATGCATAGGATGGCGTAAAGGTTATAGGGTATCGTGGCCACAAAAGCGCCCAGTTCATTTTGAAAAGCGCCGGTTTCATAAAGCGTCGATCCGACTGCGGCTGCCCAACTCGAGATTGGCGCGATGATGCAAATTGGCGCTGCGGTTGAATCAATGATATAAGCCAGTTTTGCCCGTGAAACATTATATTTATCGGTAACTGGTTTCATCACCGTGCCAACAGTCAGGCAATTAAAATAATCATCAACAAAGATGATTGCCCCGAGTGCTGAGGTAGCCAGCTGCGCGCTGCGCCTGGATTTTAGCTTGGTACATGCCCAATTGCCATAGGCTCTTGAACCTCCGGCAATGGTTACCACATAAACCAGGGCACCCAACAGGGCGAGAAATAAAATAATATTAAATTTGCTGGGAACCCCAACCGTGTCGGCCATCAAGCCAAAGGCAACAGTCCCCATTTCGATGATGCCACCTCCGCTGGCCAATACATATATCAACGATCCGGATAAAATGCCGATTAACAAGGCGGAAATAACTTCCTTGGTAATCAGCGCTAAAATAATTGCAATCATCGGAGGAACAATCGATAAGACCCCTACATCTACTGTTTCAATCAATTTAGTCTCCTTTCAAAAGATTAGATTTTCAAAACAGAGTGTAGTTTATCATATTTAATAACCTTTATCAAATGAACTTTTTCGCTTTGTAGCTGCTTTTGTTGTGAGCAAGTGAATATTTATTCTGGGGCGGGACTATACAAGCTTATCAGAATCATGTAAGATAAGGTGTGTTAAAATCAGCAAGAAAAAAAATAGCAAAAAATAGCAATAAAAAAAACATTAAAAATTTATAAATATGAGGAAATGAATGAATAATTTTATCGAAAAAAATATTTTACCGCTGGTCACCAAACCGATCACCTATCTTGGCAATGAGGTCAATGCGGTTCATAAGATCCCGAATCCGGAAATGATTCGCTATGCCTTTGCCTTCCCTGATACCTATGAGGTGGGCATGTCGCATTTGGGCATGAAAATTCTTTATGGATTACTAAACGAACAAGCAGACATCTGGTGTGAGCGGGTCTTTGCTCCCTGGGTGGATATGGAAGAACAATTGCGCCACCATGATCTGGCTCTCTATGGGCTGGAATCAATGATGCCCTTACATGAATATGATTTTGTCGGATTTACGCTCCAATATGAAATGAGTTTTAGCAATATTTTAAACATGCTGGCATTGGGAAAGATTAGCCTGCGTAGCGCTAGCCGAAAAGAAGATGAGCCCTTTGTTATGGCCGGTGGCCCCTGCGCCTATAATCCTGAACCGCTGGCCGACTTTATTGATCTCTTTGTCATTGGCGAAGCCGAAGAGGTGATCCTTAAAATCATGGCCGCCCATCGAGCGTGGAAAAAAACTGGCGGCAACCGTCACGATTTTCTTAAAATGGCAGCACAGATTGAAGGGGTGTATGTCCCTGCTTTTTATACGGTCAGCTATGATCAAAGCACTGGGGTGATTACCGACTTCACTCCGATTGTTAGCGAGGCGCCAGCGACCATCCGCAAGCAATTTATCGAGGATCTCGACCAGGCATATTTCCCCGATAAAATTGTCGTGTCCTACACCGAAACGGTGCACGATCGGATCAGCTACGAAATTTTTAGAGGCTGCGGACGGGGCTGCCGCTTTTGCCAGGCCGGGATGATTTATCGTCCGACCCGCGAAAAAACCTTAACTACCATCCAGTCAAAAATTAAAGCCCTGATTAAAGCGACCGGTTACGACGAGGTTTCGCTGTCATCCCTGAGTACCGGTGATTACAGTGAAATTGAAGCCCTGATCAAAAACCTGGTTTGTGACGATGAAACCGGAAAAGTCAGCATTTCACTGCCATCGCTGCGGATTGATTCGCTAAGCATTGAGATGCTAGAAGAAATTCAAAAAGTCCGCAAAGCCGGATTAACGCTGGCGCCGGAAGCCGGAACCCAGCGGATGCGCGATGTCATCAACAAGGGTGTGACCGAAGAAAATCTGATCGATACCGTAAAAACCGCCTTTGAAAAGGGCTGGGGCCATGTCAAACTGTATTTCATGATTGGTCTGCCGGGAGAAACCTTAGAAGATATCGAGGGGATTGCCGATCTTGGTCAAAAGGTCGTTGACGCGTATTATAAAATTGATCGGGAGTCCCGTAATAAAAGTCTGAAGGTTGTCTTAAGTGCGTCTTCTTTTGTGCCAAAACCCTTCACCCCCTTCCAGTGGATGGGACAGAACAGTCCTGAAGAATTTAAAAACAAACAGCGTCATTTAAAAGCCAGCATCAAAGAGCGTAAGATTTCTTATAGCTGGCAGGATAGCGGGGTCAGCTATCTGGAAGCTGTTTTTGCCCGGGGTGACCGCCGTTTGGGCCTGGTGCTCGAAAAAGCCCATCAATTGGGCTGCCGCTTTGATGGCTGGGGCGAATATTTTGATCTGCAAAAATGGAGCGAAGCTTTTGAGAGCGCCGGGATCGATCCGGATTTCTATGCCTTACGAAACCGTGACTTTGACGAAATCCTGCCCTGGGATTTTATTGATACTGGCGTCACCAAAGAATTTTTAAAAGCCGAGGCAGAAAAAGCCGAGGCGGCTTTAACGACACCCTTCTGCCCCGAAAACTGCTCAAATTGTGGCATGATGGAATTTAAGAAAGGCTGGAAATGCAATGGTTAAAATACAATATCAGTTTAAGCGCACGACAGCCCTGCGGTTTTTATCGCATTTGGATCAGCAGCGTCTGTTTCAGCGGGCTTTTCGGCGGGCTGACATCCCGGTTGAATACTCCCAGGGCTTTAATCCCCATCCCCGGATGTCATTTGCCCTGGCTATGTCTGTCGGTTTGACTAGCGACTCGGAGTATGGCGAGGTGATTGTCTCAGAGGACATTGACGTGGCAGCCTTTATCAGTCGGATGAATCAGGTTTTGCCGGGTGGTCTGGAAATCACAAGTGCAAAAATCTGTGGCGAAAAGGCCATCTCCCTGTCAGCATCACTTTGTAAAAGTGTCTATCGGATTCGGATCACAGTTGTAGCCGGAACAGATTTAAAAGCATTAAGCCAAATCATCGACATGTATCTGGAACAGCCGCAGATTTTGATGCTGAAAAGAAATAAAAAAGGCAAGTTTGTCGAGAAAGATATACGTCCCTTTATCGAATCGATTTCAGTGTTTGCCGATCCGGAAAAAGACAAGTGCAATGTTATCATGACATTGCGCTATATTGAGCAACAATGTGTCAAACCAGAACAGGTTTTAGAGAGTATTAATAACCAAAATAGCCAGCTCTTTCTGATTGATCCGACGATTGAAATTCATCGCCAAGAATTGCTGCTGGAAGCCGATGCTTAAGGTTTACAAAAGAAATAAAAACGTTTACAAAAAAAGCCTTTACATTTCAAAAAAACGTGCTATAATTTAGCTAAATCAAAGATCAAGAAAATCCTTTTCGAGATTGACTGATACGGTCATAAAAAAGTGAATAAACCTTAACTAACGATAGAATTAAAGAAAGACGGTGGTCTGTAAGAGATTAAAATTTTTCATGGTGCCGAGAACAAGTATTTTATTTTATCGATTGTCAGCTCCTGATATGCCCAAACATCAAGACTTCATTGCCTAAGTGGCTTTTGATCAAGCGCATATTCGCTCTTGGTGTGATTGATTGGAGATCGGTATTTACATTATGGAAGTTAAGCATCATATTTACAAAATGATGTGGCCATACATAGAAATAATAGATCAACGATAGATAATCCACAGGACAGGAGATTACAATCACCAAAAAAGGAAAACGATCAAAGAAAAACGATCAAAGAAAAAAATTAGATAAACAATCCCAAATAATTTAGTTTCAGTTTCCAGGTTAAGTGTTTATTACTTAGAAAAGCGAGCGAAGATTTTTGAAATGTAGTTGAAAGGGGTGAGTCCAAAAGGAATGACATCTGAAATTGAAAGCTAAAGCCGGTTCTGCATCGCGATGCGGGATCGGCTTCAGTATTTTTTGGATTTAATTACTGCGGTTAGCTGATCAATTTCAAATAAATGAAAACAATTAGAAAGTATAAAATAGAGAAAGCGAGGAACGGTGATGAAATCATACGCCTTAATTATTTTAAAACCGGACGCACTGGCAGAACAATTAGTGGAGCCGATTATAAAACGGTTCATTGAGCACGACTATCAGATCGAGATGATCGGTTTTAAGTGCCCCGATGAAGGGTTGATCTTAACCCATTATGGCCACGTGGTTGAGAAATTAGGCGATCCTTTCAAGAAAATGGCGATTGCGGCTTTTGTTGGCAAGCCGATGATTCCGATTATTCTTAGTCAGACGGGGCCGGATGCGATTGCCAATTCGCGGCAATTAACCGGTGCGACTGATCCCGCCAAAGCGTTAAAAGGTACGATTCGTGGCGATCTGGGAACCGATTCAATGGAAAAAGCTGACCGCGATGGCCGCTGTTGCTTTAATCTGATTCATTGTAGTGATTCAAATGAAGCCGTATTAACCGAAATGAAGCTTTGGTTTGATCCTGAAACCGATGCCGTTTTTGCGCCTTTAATTTACCCGGCTGAATAATTACTAAATTAGGTCGCAGTTTAAGCAAGACTGAAGCTGTTAGCGTGATCTAAAAATTTTCAAAAAAATGACAATATTTACCTCTTCGTCAGCAGTTGCAAGCGCTGACAGTAAATACTTGTCATTAACACGTTTAGCTTAATTTAGCCTTGTGAAGTGAGAAAAATAATGATAAAATGATCCCACTATATTTTTAAGGGGGTTAAGATGAATTTTTCGGAAATTATTGCAGCTGTCAACAATTTTGTTTGGGGGCCTGTAATGCTGGCATTACTCATGGGAACCGGTATCTTTTTAACAATTCGGTTAAAATTTTTACCATGGCGAAACCTGGGTTATGCCTTGAAGTCGGTTTTTGCCAAGCAGGATCCATCAAAAAAAGAATCAAGTGGTGATATTTCACCCTTCCAGTCTTTGATGACAGCTTTGGCGGCAACCATTGGAACAGGTAACATTGTTGGGGTGGCAACAGCCATGGTTTTGGGGGGACCCGGCGCCTTGGTCTGGATGTGGATCAGCGCATTATTTGGTCTTTCGACTAAATACGGCGAAAGTGTCCTGGCGGTTAAGTACCGTGAAACAAATAGTGAAGGCGAAATGGCCGGCGGACCAATGTACGCGATGAAAAATGGCTTTAAGAACAAGACCATCGGATCGATATTGGCGGTGCTGTTCTCAGTTTTCGCAGTCGTTGCTTCTTTTGGAATTGGCAACATGACCCAGGCAAACTCCATTTCAGGTGCTGTTTTGGGAACCTTTGGTATTCCCACCTGGATTACTGGTGCGGTAATTACCATTTTGGCAATTGTTGTTCTGCTTGGTGGAATCAAGAGCATTGGTCGGGTTTGTGGCGTAATCGTGCCATTTATGGCGGTTTTCTATTTCATTGCTGGGATATTAGTTATTATTATTAATTTTGCAAATCTACCAGCAGGAATCGCACAGATCTTTACGATGGCCTTTTCACCAACAGCGATGGCTGGTGGTGTCGGTGGTACAGTAATCGCCAGCATGCTGACCGCGATGCGTTGGGGAGTTGCCCGCGGGGTATTCTCAAACGAAGCCGGTTTAGGTTCGGCACCAATTGCTGCTGCCGCGGCTAAAACCGATCACCCATCACGGCAAGGTTATATCAATATGACCGGGACATTTTTTGATACCTTGGTCGTTTGTACAATAACGGGTTTGGTTATCGCTTCCTCTGGAACACTGGGGACCATGACTGATGCTGGCACGCTAGTCAGCGGAGCGGCGTTAACGATTGCTGCATTTGAATCAGCACTGGGACCCATTGGTGCTTATATTGTTACCATTGGTATTATGTTGTTTGCTTTCTCAACAATTCTAGGTTGGGAATATTATGGCGAAAAATCACTGGAGTATTTAATAAAAGCACCCATTGCTATAAAAGCATATCGGTTATTTTATAGTTTAGTTGCCTTTGTTGGTGCAACCACAGCATTACAAATCGTCTGGGACTTCTCCGATACGATGAATGGCTTGATGGCTATTCCGAATCTTATTTCACTGCTGGTGTTAAGTGGTGTTATCGCTAAAGAGTGTTTTAATTATGAAGATACGATAATCAAGCCCGAGCGCGCACTAAGAAAAGCCGGAAAATAAGCGGTCATTGATTATCAGTTGATGATAGTGAATCAGTTGATGATAGTGAATGAGTTGATTTTGAACTAGATGATTATAAATTAAAGTGTCCGCTACTAAAACATCACAACCGATGTTTTAGGGTAGCGGACACTTTTTTCATTTCACCTTACGCGCATGAACGGCAAAGCGGGCATCGTCAAAGGTGTAAATACAGGTAGAAAGCGTTAATACCTCATCGTCGGGATTAATGACGACTCCGGTGTCGTAGAGCGATCGCGCCTTCAGACGATTCATGTAGTGGGTAAACTCGCTATCATTAATAAATTCAGGCTGCCGATAATTGTAGTTGGCTTCGGTGACATAAACCGAGAAGATCTCCCAATCACCGGGATTACCAGGTTGATCAAACTGAATGATCGGATGGAGCGCAAAATAAGCCTGATCCTGATAATTCCACAAACTGCCAAATATCGATTCATCAGACATATAATGACCATAGAGGACGTGATTCCGGGTTGTTGTTGTGTTACTCAGGTAGTCCCGGAAAACGGCACCCTCAAACGATTCTTCCTTTAAAAAATTGTGGGACAGGTAGTAACTATTGTTATCCGTTTGAACGACCGGATACTCTAAGGGGGTTCCGGCGATTGAAACCCAGCCGACGGTGTCGGGATTAATCGCCAGTAAGGCATTAAAATCAATCCGATCGGCAATCTCATCGGCAACCACAAGGGGACTTTCTTTGGCAACGGCAATAATGTTATCCTTTTGGATGGATTGATTGATCTTTGGATAATAATTATAAATGATGAAGCCCACGGCCAGGGCAATTAATAAGACGACGGCTACAATTTTAATTTTAGGCATACTTTTTTGCAATTTGATTTTCCTCCTTGGTTCTTGATAAAGTTCTACAAAATTAATTATACCCAATATTCCTGAAGAACCGCCAAATAAATAAAATATTTCGTTCTTTTTATCAATTTAACCAAGCTAGACGGTATTCTGATTATTTTAATTGACTTTATCCCTTGCCCATGTTATTATTTATAAAGTTATGTAGCCGCACACACAAGGTTTTAAGTCGAAAGCACCTGATGTGGCGAGTCTGGTATGAGGAGGTGTAGAATCATGTATGCAATTATTAAAACAGGTGGTAAACAATACCGCGTTCAAGAAAATGATGTTATTCAAATTGAAAAAATCAATTTCACAGAAGAGAATGTCAAAGAAATTACTTTTACTGAAGTTTTAGCAGTCAACAAAGATGGCGAAATGATCATTGGTAGACCAGTGGTAGAAAATGCTGTTGTTAAAGCTGAAATTTTAGAAGTTGCAAAAGGACCTAAGGTTATTATTTTCAAGTATAAATCTAAAAAAGATTATCGAAAAAAACAAGGTCATCGACAACCATTCATGAAAGTTAAAATTACTGGCATCCAAGCCTAGGCGTTTATGATTTCAGTTAAGATTCAAGGTAAGAATAATAAAGCAAATGAAATAAGAGTATCTGGCCATGCCGGTTTTGCGGATCATGGGGAAGATATCGTTTGTGCGGCTGTATCGGTTTTAACGATCAGCATCTTAAACGGACTCACCGAAATTCTTGGTCGAAAAGATCTTGGCGAAGTGGTAGAAGAAGGCTATGTCCACTTTACCATTCCCGAAATCACAGATGAACCAATGAGTTTAAAAACAGATACACTGATTTCGACCTATCTCCTGGGAATCCGGGGGATCAAGGAAGCTTATGGAGACTATATCCAGTTTGAAGAAGTATATAAATAGGAGGTGAACAACATGTTAAAAATGAACCTTCAACTATTCGCCCATAAAAAAGGGGTCGGTAGTTCAAGAAATGGTCGTGACAGTGAAGCCAAACGTCTTGGAGTAAAAAGAGGAGACGGTCAATTCGTACTAGCAGGAAATATTCTTGTTCGTCAAAGAGGAACAAAAATTCACCCAGGTACCAACGTTGGAAAAGGCGGAGATGATACATTATTTGCTTTAGAAGATGGTATCGTACGTTTTGAAAGAAAAGGCAGAGACAAAAAACAAGTAAGTATTTATCCTCGGGAAGCCATCTAGTTTTCCAGTGACAAAAATAATACATCCATAAAACCTCTTATGCTCGTTTTTACAAGATAAGAGGTTTTATTTTTTGTTGTTTGGGTAGATACCAAAAAAAAGCGAGGTAGCAATGTTTGTAGATAAAGCAGAGATTATTCTGAAGGCTGGCAACGGCGGACATGGCGGGATGAGTTTCCGCCGCGAAAAATATGTTCCCAATGGTGGTCCCGATGGCGGTAACGGAGGGCATGGCGGCAATATTGTTTTTATGGCCGACAATGGCTTTCGGACCCTGATGGAATTTAAATATAAGAGAAAACACAAGGCCGAAAATGGTGAAAACGGAACCGGCTGTCGTTCGACCGGTAAAACCGGAGCAGATCTGATCATCAAAGTACCGGTCGGAACGATAATTAAAGATAAAGAAAGCGGCCGGATCATCTGCGACCTTTCAGAACACGGACAAAAATACCGGGTCGTTGAAGGCGGCCGGGGTGGTCGCGGTAACATGAATTTTGCCACCGCCACCAGACAAGCACCGCGTTTTGCCCAGGGTGGCGTCAAAGGTCAGGAACGCACCGTAATTCTTGAGCTGAAGCTGCTGGCCGATGTCGGTCTGATTGGTTTTCCCAATGTTGGCAAATCAACCTTATTATCGGTGATCACCAAAGCTAAACCGAAGATTGCCAATTACCATTTTACCACCATCGTGCCTAATCTGGGGGTAGTTGAATGGCGAAATTTTGATCCTTTTGTGATTGCCGATATTCCCGGATTGATTGAAGGTGCCCATGAAGGTACCGGACTGGGCGACCAGTTCCTCAGACACGTCGAACGTACCAAGCTGCTGATTCACCTGCTTGATGCCTCTGGCAGTGAAGGCCGGGAACCCCTCGATGATTTTAAAAAGATCAATTATGAATTGGAAAAATACAACGAAAAATTGGCTAAGCGGGTTCAGATTGTCGCCTTGAACAAGGTTGATCTGCTGTCTGAGCCAGAAGAAACCGATCCGTTAAAAGCTGAGCTGGAAAAATTGGGCTATGAAGTTTTCGTCATTTCGGCTGTCACTGGTCAGGGGCTCAATGAACTGTTAAGCCGGACGATCAGCTTACTCGATGAAATCGGTGAAGTTGAACCGATCTTTGACTTTGAACCCGAAGCAGAAACCATTTTCACCCCGGACTTTAAAGAAAAACAATTCACGGTTGAAAAATTCGATCATCTATTTGTCGTTAAGGGTGCCTTCCTAGAGCGGCTGATTACTTCGGTAAACTTTGAAGATTTGGATTCGATTGGCTTCTTTCAACGGGTTCTAAAAGATAAGGGCGTCTTTGAAGAGCTCGAAAAAATGGGTATCCAAGATGAAGATGTGGTTCAGTTAGAAGAGATCGAATTTGAGTATTTTAAATAGATTTCCCGCTTTATTATATGTTATAATAGCGTCGTAGAAAGTAGAGAAAAAATGTTAACAAGTAAACAAAGAAGTTATTTAAAAAAGCTTGCCATGGATATTCCTGATATCATTTTTGTCGGCAAGGATGGCATCACCCCGCAAGTCATCGTCCAGACCAGGGACGCCATCATTGCCCGGGAACTGATCAAGGGAAAGGTTCAGAATAATTCACTAGAAGATGTCGATAATGTGGCGCGGGAATTAGCTGCGGCTACAAAATCTGATATTGTCTGCACCATCGGCAATAAATTTATCCTCTATAAAAAGAATTTATTGAAAACCAAAATTGAGGTGCCGACTAAAAATCAGAAACCCCTTAAGCGGGTCAAGAAAAAAGCACTGAGTCCATCACGAAAATTCACTAATTCATAATAAGTAAAGGTTTGAGATGAAGAAAAAAATCGGTCTTCTGGGAGGAAGTTTTAATCCCATCCATACGGGTCACCTGCTGCTGGCGGAGTCGGCTCGCGATCAATACGAATTGGATATGGTGTTGTTTATACCCACCGGGAATAACCCATTTAAATTGTCACAGGATGAAATTGCCAGAAAACACCGGCTAAAAATGGTTGAACTGGCGATTGCCGGCAATCACAACTTTGAAATTTTAACCCATGAAATTGATCAGAATGGCGTCACCTATACCATTGATACGATCAATAGCATTAAAGAAATCTATCCCGATTGTGATTTTTATTTCATCGCCGGGGCTGATTTAATGTTTGAAATCACCTTATGGAAGGGTGCCCCGGAATTATTAAAGTTGGTAAAGTTTATCACCACCTTCCGGCCGGGATATAGTCATGATCGCTTGGATATGCGGATTAAAGAGCTCCAGGAAATTTATGGTGCTTCTATTTTTAAGCTGTACGCCACCGAAATGGACATCGCTTCTTCTGATATCCGGTCGCGCATCAAAAATGGTTATTCAATTCGCTATCTGCTCCCTGAAACGGTGGAAGCTTACATTCACGAACACGGTCTCTATTTGCCAGCATACTCCAGTGAGGATAGCGATGAATTGGACTGAGATTGAGGATGATCTAAGAAAGAGGCTAAGCCCGAAACGGTTTAAACACACCCAAAACGTCGTTGAAGTGGCGCATCAGCTGGCTGATCGCTTCGGATGCGATCAACAGCAGGTCAGGCTAGCCGCATTACTCCATGATTGTGCCAAGCATTTAACCGATCAACAACAGCTTGATTACGCAAAAAAGCACCACCTTAACATTGATCCCGTCTGTCAAAATGATCCGCAATTGCTACACGGACCTGTCGCTGCAGTGCTTGCTAGCGAACGCTATGGGATTAAAGATCCGGCGATTCTAAAGGCGATTGAATGTCATACGACCGGGTCTAAAAATATGACCACCCTCGATAAGATCATTTATCTGGCTGACTATATTGAAAAAGATCGTTGTTTTCCAGGCGTCGATGCGATTCGACAGATGGCCGAAAGCGATTTGGATCGTGCCACCATTATGGCACTAACCAACTGCATCTGTCATGTCGCCGAAACGGAGGCGCTGCTGCACCAAAATACGATTGAAGCACGAAATGATTTAATTATAAAACAAAAAAACATACTATATAAGTCAAATTAAAGAATTTTGTAAATCGAACTGGCAATTGCGCAGTGTGCGGGCGAGGGTCTGACCCCTTGGTCATCACGGATCGCCCCTACGTTAAATCTTTAATTGAACATATATACAAAAAAATACTAAAAAAATTTAGTATAAAAAGATAGCATAAAAACATAGCACAAAAAACTTATCAAAGAAGGGAAGTGATTTTTATTAATCCAGAAGAATTTGCAAAAAAAATAGAAGCGTGGATTGAGGCAAAAAATGGTGAAGAGATTGAAGTGATTAACGTAACCGAAATGACCACCATTGCCAACTATTTTGTGATCGCCAGCGGGAACTCTGAACGTCAGGTAAAAGCGATTGCTGACAATGTCGAATATGAAGCGAAAGAATTGGAAATATTCCCCAAAAACATCGAGGGTCAAAGAGAAGGCCGGTGGATCTTACTCGATTACTATGATGTGATTGTCCATATTTTCCATACCGAAGAGCGTCAGTTGTACAACCTCGAAAAGCTTTGGAAAAACAGCCCAGTTACGCGCTAGGCAAAGTCTAAAAATCTGCTTGATGGTCATTTGTAGCCCCGTGAATTTTAAGAAGCGGGGGATGTGGCAGATGACAAGCTGATCGGCATCAAGTGAATCTACTTACTCAATTATAATGGTGGCACTTCTTGATCCTTCGGGACAGGAAAACCCACCTTTTTACATGCCAGGATTAATTTTTGCCAGACAGCAGTTTGCTTTTACTAAACAAAAATAATTTTAGTGATATGAAATTAAAAAAGAAAAATTGAATGAAAATTAGAAAGAGGTAACTATGAAAATAGGAATCGTTGGCTTACCCAACGTCGGGAAAAGCACCATTTTTAATGCATTGACGAAGGCTGGCGCAGAGTCGGCTAATTATCCATTTTGCACGATAGACCCCAATATTGGAGTTGTTACGGTACCAGATCCGCGGCTGGCGGTCTTGGAGAAAATGCACAACTCAAAAAAAGTCATTCCGACAACCATTGAATTTGTCGATATTGCCGGTCTGGTACGCGGGGCCAGCAAAGGCGAAGGTCTGGGTAACAAGTTTCTCTCGCATATTCGCGAAGTCGATGCGATTGTTCATGTCGTCCGTTGTTTTGAAGATGATAACGTCGTTCATGTGGAAGGGAAAATCGATCCCATCGATGACCTGGAAACCATTAATCTGGAACTGATTTTTGCGGATATTGAAATGCTCGATCGACGGATCGAGAAAAACAAGAAACTGGCCAAAACGAATCCTCAGGAAAAAGCAAACATTGACGTGGCGATGCGGCTGCGGGAAATTCTTGAGCTTGGTAAAATGCCCAATGATGACGATTTTTCTGCTGAAGAATGGGAATTTATTCAAACGATTCAGTTGATCTCGATTAAACCGGTGCTTTATATCGCCAATGTTTCCGAGGATGATCTCCATGAAGATAATGAAATGGTAGCTCGCCTCAAAGCGACTGTTAGAGAAAATCACTCGGGTAGTCACAAGGATATTATTAAGATATCGGCAAAAATTGAAGAAGAGATTGCTCAGTTTGATGATGCCGAAAAAGCAGAATTCTTATCCGATATGGGCTTGGCCGAATCCGGACTGGATCAAGTTATCCGTTGCGGTTATAAATTGTTGGGTCTAATCACCTTCTTAACCGCTGGTCCCCAGGAAGTACGTGCCTGGACGGTTACCGAAGGCACGAAAGCGCCCCAGGCCGCCGGCAAGATCCATAGCGATATCGAGCGTGGTTTTATTCGCGCTGAGATTACCGGCTTTGAACAATTAATTGAGGCTGGTTCGGAAGTGAAAGCCAAAGAAAGCGGTGTTACCCGGGTTGAAGGAAAAGATTATGTCATGAAAGATGGCGATGTTACCTTTTTCCGATTCAATGTATAGCGCAGTAGGAAGTGTTCATCTCATTTCTGGCTAAGAATAAACTTCCGGGAAATGATGAACGGTTTTCGACCTATGCCACCTGATAAGCTTGGAGGCTCTTGTGAAAGATCTTGTTTTAGTCGCAATTAATGCAAAATATATCCATACCAATCTGGCGGTGCGTTCACTGAAGGCACAGCTGGCGGATTTTGATGTCGAAATTGTGGAAGTCTCGATTAATGACCCGCTCCACCGGATCATTAAGTTGCTCCTCGATACCGATGCTAAGCGGATTGGCTTTTCCTGTTACATCTGGAATATTGAGATGGTTCTTAAGCTTGCTGAAGTGCTCAAAAAAGCCAGACCGCAGCTGCAGATTATTTTTGGGGGGCCAGAGGTTAGTTTTGATGGCCTGGGATTAATGAAAGAACACCGCTTTTGCGATTTCATTATTCAGGGCGAAGCGGAAGATAAACTAAAAGCTTTGCTTAAGAGTGGTGACAATCTGCAAAAATTATTTCAGGTTCCGGGTCTTTGTTATCGCAATTTGGCTGGCGAAATCATCGAAAATCCCGATGCTGAACCCGCCCCCTTAAATCAATTGGTTTTTCCCTATGCTAATGTCGATCTGGATCGTCTAAAAAATAAGATCATATATTATGAAACGATCCGGGGTTGTCCCTTTGCTTGTTCCTATTGTCTTTCTTCGACCAAGCCGGGCTTAAAGCTACTCGATCTTGATCGGGTTCTTAGCGAACTGGATTTCTTTATCGGGGCGGGTGTCAAGCAGGTGAAACTGGTCGATCGG
The DNA here is from genome assembly GCA_018903255.1 of Bacillota bacterium. Classification (GTDB taxonomy): domain Bacteria; phylum Bacillota; class Clostridia; order Eubacteriales; family Eubacteriaceae; genus Acetobacterium. Next base: position 20,171 of record JAHIQT010000148.1, read on the forward strand.
ACTTTTAACTGTGACCTGGCTCGTGCCAAAGCAATATTTAAACATTTGATTAAAGGCGGCGGTGATACTAATTTTCATTTTGAAATGACCGGCGATCGGATCGATGATGAGATGATCGACTTGTTAAAGACGGCACCACCAGGGCTAATCCAGTTTGAAATTGGCGTTCAAAGCACGTCACCGGATACGCTCACAGCGATTGGTCGAAAAATCAGTGTCAGCCGAACCGAAGAACATGTCAAAAAACTGCTTGACCAAGACAATATCCATATTCATCTGGATTTGATTGCGGGCTTGCCCCACGAAAGCTATGAGCTTTTTAAATCATCCTTTAATCAGGTGATTGCGCTCCGCCCGGATATGCTGCAACTGGGATTTTTGAAATGTCTCAAAGGGACCCGTATTCGCAGTCAAGCAGACCTCCATGACTATCAGTATGCCAGCTTTGTGCCTTATGAAATCATTTCAAATAAGTACATCAGTGCTAAAGAACTGTATCAATTGCGTCAAATTGAAGTGTTGGTCGATCGTTACTTCAATAGCGGCGCATTTAAAGATAGCCTGGCTTTTATTTTCACTGCGCAAATTTATCCCACCCCCTTTGATTTTTTTGAAGCCTTTTCGATTTATTGGGAGAGCTGCGGTTATTATGATCTGGGAAAATCAAAGGAACAACTCTTTTTAATCCTGTCCGATTTTTTTGCTGGTCACGAAAAGAGCCAGCTGATCGGCGAATGGATAAAATTTGATTGTCTTGCTCAGGGCAATCTCAGGCTGCCAATCGGTATGGCTGACACCTGTCCGGCAAAGGAATGGATCTTTGAATTTTTAAAAGAGCCGCAAAATATAACAAAGTACCTGACCCGCTTTGTTAATCTGGCACCCAAAAAAATCTATACCCAGGTCAAATTTCAATATTTTTCGACGACCTTTCTGCGCCAGCTTTCCGGACAAGCTGCTTTGTCACACGATGGGCAGGGGTTGATGGTGTTTTATGAAGGCGGCTTTGAAATTATCAATTGAAATTATCAATTGAAATTATCAGTTCAAATCATCAGTAAATTGGAGAAATGGATTGAAAAGCAAATGGATTAAAAAAATGATTTGAAAAAATAATAAGAAAATTAATTTTGTGAAAAAGTATTGATTCTTTTTTAGATAAAGGTTATACTAAAAGACAATTAAAATAGAAAAAAGACGCTGATAAGGACGAGTAAGTTATCCACCGGATTCAGAGAGTAGGCAACTTGGCTGTAATTGCCTAACCCAGAGATAACCAAAAACCACCTTGGAGTCGAAACCTGAAAGATTGGCATGCTGCATGCAGCTGCTATTGATTAGGGTTTTACGGAGCTGACCGTTATTCAGAACTTAAGTGGATTCACGAAGGTGGATCAAATTGGGTGGAACCGCGTTTATACGTCCCTTTGTTTGACAAAGGGGCTTTTTTTGTTTTAAAAATAAATGTTTTCATGAAGAAAAACGCAATAGGATAGCGATTGAGGCGGTCGACATTTAGATAAGGCTCTACCGACAATTAATCGGTAGGTGGCTTTCAACACCCTAAATCGCTGGAAATTAAGTTGCGTTTACAATCAATAAATTAAAAAAATTAAAAGGAGAAAATTATGATTACTATTACGTTAAAAGACGGATCCATAAAGACTTATAAACCCGGAATCACGGTGCTTGAAGTTGCCACTGATATCAGCCCCGGTTTAGCCAAAAATACCATGGCGGGGGAACTAAATGGTCAGCTTGTCGATGTCCGTCAAGCGATTAGTGAAGATGCCACCCTCAATCTCTTAAAATTTGAAGATGAGGGCGGCAAGCATTCCTTCTGGCATACCGGTTCGCATCTGCTGGCTCAGGCGGTAAAACGACTCTATCCGCAGGCAAAACTAGCGATTGGCCCGGCGATTGAAAATGGTTTTTACTATGATATTGATGTCGATGTGATTATCACGCCAGAAATCATGGAAAAAATTGAAAAGGAAATGGCTAAAATTGTTAAAGAAGGGTTGGAAATTACCCGCTATGAACTAAGCCGAAACGATGCCCTGGCAAAGGTGCGTGCTGAAGGGGAAATCTACAAAGCTGAACTGATCGAAAATCTGCCGGAAGACGCGATCATCAGTTTTTATAGCCAGGGTGAATTCTCGGATCTTTGCGCCGGTCCCCATATCCAAAATCTTAGTGGCATTAAGGCGATTAAGCTCTTAAGTCTGGCCGGTGCCTATTGGCGCGGTGATGAAAAAAATAAAATGCTGCAACGGATTTATGGGATCACCTTCCCTAAAAAAAGCGAATTGGAAGCCTATTTAACCCGTCTGGAAGAAGCCAAAAAACGCGATCACCGGAAGTTGGGAAAAGAACTGGATCTTTTCTCACTCCAGGAAGAAGGACCAGGCTTTCCTTTTTTCCATCCCAAGGGAATGATAATCAGAAATGAACTGGAAAATTTTTGGCGACAGATCCATCAGCTTCGCGGTTACCAGGAAATTAAGACCCCAATTATCTTAAATGCCGATCTCTGGAAACGTTCGGGTCATTGGGATCATTATCAGGAAAACATGTATTTTACTGAAATTGATGAGGCTTCTTATGCCGTCAAACCGATGAACTGCCCCGGCGGCATGCTGGTTTATAAACGCAAGGGTCATTCTTATCGCGACCTGCCACTAAAGATGGCGGAGCTGGGTCTGGTGCATCGGCATGAACTGCATGGTGCCCTGCATGGACTGATGCGGGTGCGAAACTTTACCCAGGATGATGCCCATATCTTTATGACCCCGGATCAAATTGAAGCGGAAGTCATTAAGGTCATTGATCTGGCTGATGACATTTATAAGGTGTTTGGCTTTAACTACAAGGTTGAACTGTCAACCAAACCAGAAAAAGCGATTGGGTCTGACGAGGTTTGGGAAATAGCAACCGAAGCGCTAAGAAATGCGCTCGAGAAAAAGAACATCGACTATCGATTAAACCCAGGTGACGGGGCATTTTATGGCCCTAAAATTGACTTCCATCTGGAAGACAGCCTTGGTCGTACCTGGCAATGTGGCACCATCCAGCTGGACTTCCAGATGCCGGAACGGTTTGACCTGAACTACATTGGTTCCGATGGTGAAAAGCATCGCCCGGTGATTGTTCACCGCACCATTCTCGGCAGTATCGAACGGTTCTTCGGGATCTTAATTGAGCATTTTGCCGGTAAATTCCCGGTTTGGCTGGCTCCGGTTCAGGTGGTGATTATTCCGGTTGCCGATGCCCACCATGATTTTGCTAACGGGATTGAAGCACAACTTACCGCCATTGGAGTCCGGGCTTCGGTTGATGACCGTGGTGAAAAACTGGGTTACCGTATTCGTGAAGCGCAAATGCAAAAAATTCCCTATATGCTGGTGATTGGCGATAAAGAAGCCGAAGGCGGCGATTTAGCGCTACGAATCCGCGACACTGGCGATGCCGGCCTGATCAGCCTGGCCGATCTCAAAGAAAAACTGATTGAAAAAATCAAAACCAAGTCTTTAACCTTAGACTGAGACCAGAATCATTTAAGACTTTTTATCTGGTTTAGGTCAAGTGCTTAATAATAGGGGTCGAATTTGCAATAATGGTTGACAAATTCGACCCCTATAAATATAATAAAAAATAATATAGTGATGATCAGGAATAAGTAATAATAGGATGATCTTTTCAGAGAGCTTTCGGTTGGTGCGAGAAAGCGAGATACCGTTATGAATACACCCTGGGAGCTGCTCACCGAAACGGCTATGCCGGGTCGGCTGGGTCGGATGCCAACCGTTATCGTGGCTAAGTGACTACGGTTGCTTGCAGAGTGTGATGCGTCAGCATCAAAGGCAAGGTGGTACCGCGAATTTTTATTCGTCCCTGTTATACAGAGACGGATTTTTTTTATGTGAAGGCAAAAAAGACACTTTAAGTGAACTACGAATGCTTTTTGTGAAAAGAACGTCAACAATTCAACCTGAAAAGGTTTTATTGAATAAAATAATTAAATGGAGGAAAAGAAATGAGAACACAGGGAAAAAAACGAATGGCTCTACTTCTCGTTGCAGCAGTGGTTGCCTTAGGGGCTGGTTGCACCAATTCGGGAACATCAGGAACAAAGGAAGAAAGCAAGAGTGCAACCATCGGGATTGTTCAATATGTTGATCACGTCGCCTTAGACGCTGCCCGGGAAGGCTTTGTCACTGCGCTGGCCGATAACGGTTATACCGATGGTGATAATATTACCATTGATCTTCAAAATGCCCAGGCTGATCAAAGTAATTTATCAACCATCAGTGACCGTTTTATCAGCAACAAGGTTGATATGGTACTGGCCATTGCGACCCCGGCAGCCCAAGCCATTGCTGGCAAAACGACCGAAATCCCAATTCTGGGAACCGCGATCACTGATTATGAAGCAGCCCGTCTGGTTGACTCGAATGAAGCACCAGGCGGAAATGTCAGTGGGACAACTGACATGAACCCAATCAAAGAGCAAATTGACCTGCTGGTAAAATTGGTGCCGACTGCCAAAACTGTTGGTGTGCTTTATACTTCTAGCGAAGATAATTCGGTCATTCAGGCCAAGATTGCCAAAGAAGCGATTGAAAAACTAGGCCTCAAATACGTTGAGGTAACAGTGACCAATTCAAATGATGTCCAACAGGCGACCCAATCAATTGTCAGCCAATGTGATGCCATTTACATCCCTACCGATAATGTCTTTGCCTCAGCAATGCCACAGGTTCAAAACATTACCTCGCAGTCAAAAACACCTGTCATCTGCGGTGAATCAGGAATGGTTGAATCCGGTGGATTAGCAACTTTAGGAATCAGTTACGCCGATCTCGGTTACCAGACCGGTCTAATGGCGGTCAAAATTCTTAAAGGCGAAGCCGAACCAGCAACCATGGCGATCGAATCAGCGACTAAATTTGAGTATGCAATCAATGGCGCAGTAGCCGAAGAAATTGGTTTAACCATTCCTGATGACCTAAAACAATACATCATAAAATAAGCAACATATAACAAGCAGTCATCGACAGCATGACTGCTTGCTAAAATTATAAAACAACATAATCATAGATAAGAAGTGAGGCAAAATAATGTTTGAGATTATACTAGGTGCAATATCGCTAGGCCTTTTATGGGCAATCATGACAATCGGCGTTTATATCACCTATCGGATCCTCGATATTGCTGATTTAACAGTTGAGGGAAGTATTGCCATGGGAGCTGCCATCGCAGCTTTCTCAATTTTCAATGGTATGAATCCTTTTATCGCGACCTGTTTAGCCTTTGTTGGCGGGATGCTGGCGGGATTGGTTACCGGAATTCTTCATACGAAATTAAAAATTCCTGCCTTACTGGCGGGTATTTTAACGATGATTGCACTTTATTCTGTTAATCTGCGGATCATGGGAAAAGCCAACCTGTCGCTGCTGCGGATTGATACGGTCTTCACACCACTGGGTAATTTGGGAATAAACCCGACCAATGCGGTGATCCTCTTTGGATTGATCGCAGTGATGGTCATTATTGGTCTGTTATACTGGTTTTTTGGAACCGAAATCGGCTGTGCGATCCGCGCTACCGGAAATAACCCGCAAATGGCACGAGCCCAGGGGATCAATACCAATAATATGATTATTCTAGGCCTGGTGATCAGCAATGGTCTGGTGGCGCTTTCCGGTTCATTGATTGCTCAGAGTCAGAGCTTTGCTGATATCCAAATGGGAATCGGATCAATTGTCATCGGTTTAGCCTCTGTTATTATTGGCGAAGTTATCTTCGGCACCCGCAATTTTTTCAATTGTCTGATTTCCTTAGCTTTGGGCGCGATTACCTATCGTATTATCATCGCCCTGGTATTAAAATTGGGGATGCCGGCCAACGATTTAAAATTGTTCACCGCGATAACGGTGGCCATTGCCTTGTCACTGCCAGTCTTTAAAAGCTATCTGCGCCCCCTCAAAAAATCGATGAATGGAGGCGGTCAATAAAATGTTGGTAATCAATAATATCGAAAAAAAATTCAATGCGGGAACGGTCAATGAAAAAATCGCCTTAAGTCATTTTAGTCTGTCGCTGGCAGAAGGTGATTTTGCAACCGTCATTGGTGGTAATGGTGCTGGTAAATCGACATGTCTCAATTGTGTGGCGGGCGTCTTTGGTGTTGATCAGGGCACCATTCTGATCGACGGCGAAGATGTCACCAAGCTGCCCGAACACAAGCGCTCTAGCCTAATCGGCCGGGTCTTTCAGGATCCGATGATGGGCACGGCTGGTAATATGGGAATTGAAGAAAACCTCGCCCTGGCCTATCGTCGCGGTAAGACCCGGTCACTGAGCTGGGGAATCAGCAATAAGGAACGCGAAATTTACAAAGAATATCTCAGTCATCTGGACTTGGGGCTGGAAAATCGCCTGCATGCCAAGGTTGGTCTATTGTCGGGGGGGCAGCGTCAGGCCTTGACCTTATTGATGGCGACCCTTAAAAAACCAAAGCTTTTGTTACTCGATGAGCATACCGCTGCCTTGGATCCTAAAACAGCCGATAAGGTGCTAAGTCTCAGTGATCGTTTCGTCCATGAAGGAAATCTAACGACCCTGATGGTAACCCATAACATGCGTCATGCCATCGAACATGGCAATCGCCTGATTATGATGCATGAAGGACGGGTGATCCTTGATATCAGCGGCCAAGAAAAACAGAAGCTGACGGTTGAAGATTTACTCAAACGATTTGGTCAGGTCAGCGGCGAAGAGTTTGCCAATGACCGGGCGTTGCTTTCTTAAAAAAACAGTTGACAATAAGCGTGAATAGGCATATAATAGTCGAGTAACAAAGTAGAGGAATCCCACTTCTCACCTCATTTCTCAGGGAAATAGGTAAATATGAATGAACGCATTACAGATGTTCGTTAGTATTTTTTTGCAGGTGGAGTAACTCTACCTGCAATTTTTATATATGGAGGTATATTACTATTAGCAAAGATGTTCAACACGAAATTAATAACGAGATCCGCGATCGCGAAATCCGTGTCATTGACGAAGCCGGTGAAATGCTAGGAGTCATGATTACAAAAGACGCTCAGAAATTAGCCGATGAAAAAAATTTGGATCTAGTGAAAGTTTCACCAAACGCCAAACCGCCGGTTTGTAAGATTCTTGACTACGGAAAGTTTCGCTATGAAGAAATTCAACGATTAAAAGAAGCTAAGAAAAATCAAAAAGCTGTGGTTATTAAAGAAATTCGTATGTCGGTTCGAGTTGAAGAGCATGATATTAATGTTAAAATTAAAAATTGCATCAAATTCTTGGAACAAGGTAGTCGTGTCAAAGTGGCGATTCGTTTCCGAGGTCGTGAAATGGCTTACACAGAACAGGGAAAAGAAGTATTGCTTGATTTTGCCGAACGTGTTTCAGATCTTGCCGTGGTTGAAAAAGCCCCTAAAATCGAAGGCCGAAATATGGTTATGTATTTAGCCCCCAAGCAAAAATAAGTAAATCAACGTGTTAATTGACTATCTGCTACCGCAATTTAGCGGTCTTTGATTAAGTTCTGCAGATATAGTTTTTTATAAAAGATACCTTGTACAGGGAGGAGGAAATAGTTATGCCAAAAATGAAAACACACCGTGGTGCTGCAAAGCGTTTTAAAATAAAAAAATCAGGTTTTATTAAACGGACAAAAGCAGGAAAACGTCATATTCTTAATAAAAAAAGCAGTAAGCGAAAAAGAAACTTAAGAAAAGCAACTGGCTTGGCTCCTGGAGATGCTAAAGTCGTAATGAAAATGATCAAAATGGTAAAAAGATAATATTTGAAGATAGGAGGAAATAAATAATGCGAATTAAAAAAGGCGTAAATGCCAAGAAGAAACACAAAAAAGTACTTAAACTTGCAAAAGGCTATTATGGAGCCAAGAGTAAGTTATATAGATCAGCGAATGAAGCCGTTATGCGAGCACTCAGATCTTCATATGTTGGCCGAAAAGAAAAGAAGCGAAATTTCAGAAGATTATGGATTACCAGAATCAATGCTGGTGCCAGAATGTATGACTTAAGCTATAGCAAATTTATGTTTGGTTTAAAACAAGCTGGTGTTGAAATTGACCGTAAAATCTTAGCTGATTTGGCCATGAATGACAGCAATGCATTCAAAGACTTAGTTGAAGTATCAAAGAAAAACATGAACTAATCGTACGAAAAAAACTTCTCAACGGATTATCCATGCTTGGGAAGTTTTTTTATTGTAGATTATTGTTGCTTTTTCATAACAGCGTGTTAAAATGAGTATGGTTGTTAAATATTTTAGGTGGAGACAAGATCGTGGCAGAAAAATTACGTTGGAAGTTCAATAAGTTTGTTGGTCAGCGCTCCCCCGCGGAAATGCTGATTTATGGATTTGCCCTGGTGATTCTGCTCGGAGCAATCCTGCTTACCCTGCCGATAGCCAGTGCCTCAGGAGCGAGTGGTGGTTTTGTCAACGCTTTGTTCACCGCGACCTCAGCAGTCTGTGTGACAGGCCTGGTGGTTGTCGATACCGGAACGTTTTGGTCGGTATTCGGAAAAGTTGTCATTATTTTTTTGATCCAAATTGGCGGCTTGGGTTTCATGTCACTGACAACGATGTTTTTTGTCTTGGCCGGGAAACGGATTACCATCAAAGATCGGCTGTTAATTCAATCTTCGGTGAATATGGATTCACTTTCAGGGGTTGTCAAATTCACAAAGTACATTTTCTTTTCGGCGGTGGTTATCGAAACCATTGGTGCATTGATCCTGGCTCTCGTGTTCATTCCGGAATATGGTTTACTTAAGGGCACTGCTTATAGCTTTTTCCACGCTATTTCATCTTTCTGTAATGCTGGATTTGATCTTTTTGGTAATTATTCAAGCCTAACAAAATATGTTGACAATTTTATTGTGAATTTTGCAATTGCTGGACTAATTATACTTGGAGGTCTCGGTTTTGCTGTAACCAGTGACCTTATCAATATTCGAAAATTCGAAAAGATGACGATGCATGCTAAGCTAGCATTGACCGTCACTGGGGTTCTTTTAATCATCGGTTTTGTTCTTTTCTTTATCTTTGAGTATAATAACCCGAAGACCATGGGAAACCTTTCTTTTCCCGGGAAACTGATGGCGGCATTTTTTCAGTCGGTAACACCGCGAACCGCCGGTTACAATACCATCGACATTGCTGCTCTGACAGCGCCATCACTGTTTTTAACAATGATCTTGATGTTTGTTGGTGCCTCGCCAGGCTCGACCGGTGGCGGTGTTAAAACAACCACCTTTGCGATTATCGTGATGACGGTTGGCTCAGTGTTGCATGGGAAAAAAGATGTTGTTGCCTTTAAACGAACAATTATGGGTCCCGCTATCCGGAAGGCAATTTCAGTTGTTGTGATTGCGTTGGCTATTGTCATCTTGATGATTTTTGTGTTATTATGTACTGAACCAGATGCTTCTTTTGAAACGATTGTTTTTGAGGTGCTTTCGGCATTTGGCACGGTCGGCTTAACAACCGGATTGACCCCGCAATTATCAATCGGGGGAAAAATAGCGATCAGTATTACCATGTTTGTCGGTCGACTGGGTCCTCTGACGGTAGCCTATGCGATATCACGTAGTGAAAAGCGATCGCGCGAAAACGTCGGTAATTTTAAATTGCCGGAAGGCAATATTATGATCGGCTAGAGGAGGAGTATTAATTGAAAGAAAAGCAGTTTGCAGTCCTTGGTTTAGGGCGTTTTGGTGAAGCACTGGCCATTACCCTGAGTGAGTTGGGCTGTAATGTTGTTGTTGTCGATAAAGACGAAGAAAAAATTCAAAGCATTGCAAACCAGGTTACTTATGCCGTTCAAGCGGATGTGACCGATATC
>JAHIQT010000016.1 GCA_018903255.1 Bacillota bacterium
GGCACACAATGAACAGGGATTTTTTTCCTGTCGTTCTTCAAATACGATCGGCCCAATGGCGGTTTTTTTGATTGTGTAGGGAACCTTCAGACTGGCGCATAAATCCACCAAGGGGGTCAGATCCATGCCGCCAAAGCCCATGTCCAGGGTAATTCCTTCCAGTTCAAAAGGAACCGGGGAAAAGTACTGAAAGCGTTTCATGGCATAAAGCAGAGCCGTGCTGTCTTTACCGCCGGACAGACCGACGGCAATGCGGTCTCCGGGTTTAATCATTTGATATTTTTCAACCCCCCGGCGAAGGGGGCCAAGAATTTTTTTCATTGAGTTCTCCTGTTTTTGTCTAATCCCAAATTGATATTGTCCGGCAAACGGAGCTTGTCAAAAGACTCCATAAAAGGTACAATAAAAACTTAATGGCATCGATATGTCATTTTATCATTTAATCGATGAGAATAAAAGGAGATTTCTTTAATACCGCCGGCAACCATCGGTTTTATCCTGTCAGCGAAAAAATAATAAATTCTTTCAAAGCAAACGATAGCTTGTCAGAACGCTCAATTACAGCTAATGCGGTCATGTTTATTATTAAAAAAGACAGTTCTTTCGTGGCATCATCGAGTTTCTGAATAGTTCAGAATAAATAATCTGTTAAGGAGAAAAAATGATTGAAGAGAAAACAGAGAGTTTTTTATCACGCTTTCTTAAAGGTGTGATTATTGCATTAGGGTTTATTCTTCCGGGCGTTTCGGGGGGAGTTCTAGCAGCAATTTTAGGTATCTATGAACGATTGTTAAGTTTTATGGCCCATCTAACCCATGATTTCAAACGAAATTTTTTATTTTTCCTGCCTGTTGGAATTGGTGGGATCGTCGGGATTGTCTTATTATCAAAACCGCTGGAGTGGTTACTGGATCATTATCAAGTCATGGTGCTGTGGGGATTCGCAGGGGCGATCATCGGTACCTTGCCGGCTCTATTAAAAGAATCAACCAAACAAAAAAAACGTGACACCATCGATTTAATTTGGTTATTTGGGACTTTGATTGTTGGATTTTTGATTTTATATTTTATGGACAATCTGCTGGGCACTGTTCCTGCCAATTTTTTTGGTTTTACCCTGGCTGGTGGCTTGATAGCCCTGGGTGTACTGGTTCCGGGGCTCAGTCCATCAAACTTATTACTGGTTTTGGGACTGTATGACCCGATGTTGAATGGTTTCAAAAACGTTGACATATTAGGAACCTTTCTTCCAATAGCAATCGGCGGGGTTCTGGTAGTCCTCTTGTTGTCTAAATTCATTGAATGGCTGCTAAAGCAATTTCATTCACGAATGTATCACTTTATTATTGGAATCGTCATAGCCTCCACCATTTTGATTGTTATTCCACCGGTAGCAAACTACTCCAATTTTACGATGCTAACAGGAATAGTGAGTGTAATCTTGTTCATACTTGGTTTGATGCTGGGATTCTGGATGAGCAGATTGGAAGAAAAATTTAAATAATCGGGGGTACCGATTAGTGTGAGTTTCAGTTGAAAATCTTAAACAGAGTTCTAGATTTCTTTGTTTTTAAAAATGGAGTACAAAATGGCACTTTCTCAACAATTTTATATTAATAATCGAAAAAAACTGGGCGAACTATTAGAAAACAATAGCTTGACGATCGTCTTTTCCGGCCGCGAAATTCAAATGACTGAGGATGCAAATTATCCTTTTTTCGGCAATAACAATTTTTATTATCTAACTGGTATCCGGGAACCGGAGCTGGTATTGTTGATGATCAAGAATGAAAAAGGCGAAGTCATTCAGTCTCTTTTTACTGAAGAAGCAGATCCTCTCAAAGAAAAATGGGTTGGCAAAAAGATCAGCAAAGATCAGGCCGCTGCTATTTCCGGGCTTGAGACGGTTTATTATCGAAAGGATTTACCCAAAGAAGTCGGTCGGCTGGCAACGGTAAAGACGCTCTATTTTGATTTTAAGACTCCGAAGCATCAGAGTTTTAAAACCGAAGATACTGATTTTAAAAATATCATCAAACAAGCTGAATTAAAAGATCTTCACCCCGTGATGGCTGGAATGCGACTGATTAAAACAGCAGAAGAAATCAGCGCTATTACAAAGGCTAATCATGTAACAAAAGCCGGGATAGCAGAAATAAAGAAAATAATGAAGCCCGAAATCTACGAATATGAACTGGCCGCTTTTTTTGAGTATTTTGTCAAAAAAGCAGGAACCGAAGGACTGGCATTTGAAACCATCGTCGCATCGGGAAAGAATGCCACCGTCCTGCACTATGTGTCCAATCGCTGTCCTTTGAAATCAGGCGATCTGGTTCTCTTTGACTTGGGTGCCCGCGTGGATGGTTACTGCGGCGACTTAAGCCGAACTCTTGCGGTTAACGGGGAAATGACAAAGCAGCAAGAAGTACTCTATGAGATTGTCGATGCGGTTCAAAAGGAAATGTTCAAGGCCTACAAACCGGGAGCAGTGATGAAAGATCTGCAGAATCTGACTCAGGAATTGTTCCTGGAAAAATGCTGTAGTGCCGGGTTTGTTCCCGCCAATAATGATATTACGGAATTTTATTATCATGGGATTGGCCACCCGTTGGGTTTGGATACCCATGATCTGCGACCAGCCGGCGACCTGATTTTAGCACCGGGAATGGTGATGACGGTGGAACCGGGTCTATATCTGGAAAAACTGGGCATTGGCATCCGGATTGAAGATGATGTGGTGATTACTGATTCCGGATGTACGGTTTTATAGCTGCTTTTAAACGTGGTTTGGGGATTGGTTCAAGGCATGCTTGCAGAAAACTTTAGTCCGGAATAAAATGCTTGACAAAGAAAAAAATGATGTGTATGATTTAAAAAAAGTAATTGAATATTTACCTATCCAGAGAGGTGGAGGGACAGGCCCGATGAAACCCGGCAACCAGCATGTGCATGGTGCCAATACCTGCGATATTTTTCGCAATGATGGGATTTAATGTAGAACATTAGCCTCGTCGTTAGACGAGGCTTTTTTCGTGATTAAGATTATCAGGTAAATGGACATTACGCTATAAACAAAGGAGAACACAATGAAAAAATTATTTACCTCAGAATCGGTTACCGAAGGCCATCCAGATAAAATTTGCGACCAGATTTCTGATGCTGTTCTGGACGCCATTTTCGAACAGGATCCAATGGCTCGAGTGGCCTGCGAAACCCTGGTTACAACCGGGTTGGTACTGGTTGCTGGCGAGATTACCACATCCTGTTATGTCGACATTCCTAAGTTGGTAAGAGAAACAGTTCGAGAAATTGGTTATGACCGCGCAAAATATGGTTTTGACTGCGATACCTGTTCAGTGATAACCGCCATTGATGAACAATCTGCCGATATTGCTATGGGTGTCGATGAAGGCCTGGAATCCCGAAAAGGTGAAGCTGGTGAAGCCGATCTGGCTACCGGCGCCGGCGATCAGGGGATGATGTTCGGATTTGCTTGCAATGAAACCCCAGAATTAATGCCGTTACCGATATCGCTGGCTCATCAGCTGGCTAAACGACTGACGGATATTCGTAAAGAAAAAATTGTTGATTATTTACGTCCGGATGGAAAAACCCAGGTAACCGTCGAGTATGATGATGGCCTGCCGACGCGGATTGATACCGTGGTTATTTCCACTCAGCATAGCAGCGATGTGGATTCAGAAACGATTGAGAAAGATATGATTGAGAAAGTCATCAAGGTAGTGATTGACCCCAAATTATTGGATGCCGAGACCAAATACTTTATTAATCCCACCGGACGTTTTGTCATTGGTGGACCTCAGGGAGATTGTGGTTTAACCGGTCGTAAAATTATTGTCGACACCTATGGTGGCTATGGCCGTCATGGCGGCGGCGCATTTTCGGGAAAAGATCCCACAAAGGTCGATCGCTCCGGAGCCTATGCAGCCCGACACGTGGCCAAAAATATCGTCGCTGCCGGTCTGGCAGATAAATGTGAAGTGGAACTAGCCTATGCCATCGGTGTTGCAACACCGGTTTCAATTTATGTCGACACCTTTGGTACCGGAAAAATCGAAGATGATAAGATTATTGCCTTAATCGAAAAACATTTTGATCTCCGGCCAGCCGCGATTATCAAAAATCTTGGCTTAAGAGCACCTATTTATAAACAAACGGCGGCTTATGGTCATTTTGGCCGAACCGATCTGGATCTGCCCTGGGAACGACTTGACATGGTGGAAAAACTGAAAAGCAGTTTATAGATTTTATTAGACAAAAAAAACATCTAGCTTCATCAATTTTGTTTAGCTAAATGGGATGCATCGTGGTAAAATAATCATAAGTAAAACAACGATGTATCCCAGCAAAGATGCTTAAAAATAACCGTGGAGGAAAAGATGGAAAAATATGTTGAGATTTATAATGCTTTTGGAAAAGACAAACCAGTTGAAGAACAACCCCAATATCATATGAATTGTGCCGAGGTACTGCTTCGGGCCGCTAATGATAAGTACGAATTAAACCTTCCGGATGAGAGCTTTCGGATGCTTCAGGGCTTTGGAGCCGGATTTTATTCTGAGAAAACTTGTGGTGCCTTTTCGGGATCATTGGCAGCCCTGGGCGCTTTATATACCGAAGAAAGACCATCAGACCAGGCTAAAATGACGCGAGCAGCAAAGCTTTTAGTCGAAGAATTCGAGAAAGAGTTTGGCAGTCTGGATTGTGATTACATCAAAAAACATCATCGCGATGAAGTAGCCGCCTGTAATCCGGTTAAACTACGGGCCGGCCAGGTTTTTGATCGGGTTGTGGCAGCACTGGAAAAAGAATAATGAGAAAAATAACCACAAAGAAATGATGGAGGTTATCATATGAATCAAAGTGAAGCGAAATCCCTGGGCATTGATATGCTGGAACGGTCTTATGGCAAGTGGTGGCTGATGTTGCTGGATGGGCTGTGTTTTATAGCACTGAGCATATTTGCGATATTCTTCAGTAATCAGGCCATTACCCTGCTGGTTTTTGTTTTTGGTGTGTATCGTGGTATCATGGGAGTTGTTTATATCGTCTCGGCATTGATGATACGTCACAAATATGGTGCCAACACCGGTTTCAGTCTGGGAAGAGGAATCTTTGATTTAATTATCTGTGCTGTTTTTTTACTGGTACCCAATGTGATTGTGGCATTTTTTATAGTCATTATCGGTATCTGGGCTATTATCACCGGAATCTTACTACTGATTATTTCCGCAAATTCCGGAAACGTGGGCAGAATTGTAAAAATCGTCATGGGGGTAGCATTGATTGGGTTTGGAATCTACGCCTTTATTAATCCGATGGGTCCGGCAACAATTATCGTCATGCTTGTTGGTGCTGCTTTTGGCATATTTGGCCTATTTTTAGTGATCCAGTCGATTGGTATGAAACGAACCTATACCCAGATCAAAAAAGTCAAAAGAGGCTATGAAGATTATCATATTGAATAAAATGGCGAAATAATAGCGAACCATTGAGCAGCTCAGGTAGAAGAACCGGAGCTGCTTTTTTTAGATAGAAAATAAAGGAGAGCTGCTTTATCGATGGCCCTTCACATTGCCACGGCAATGGTTCTCGATAAAAGCAAGGGCAGTTTCAGTTCCAGTTTCCTGATCGATGATGGCCTTCAGGGTCTGGGCCTTTGATTGGATGGCCTCTTCTTCAAACAGGATGAAGCGTTGGATCAGCGCTTGTGTCGTGACCTGGGTTTCCTTCAGCGGTTTTAGTCCATACCCCTGTTGATAGAGGCGGTTGGCCCAGAAGGGTTGATCCACCGAAAAGGGGATAATCAGCTGTGGTTTGCCGCTCTTGATGGCTGCTGCCATGGTTCCCACGCCGCCATGATGGGCGATCCCTTTGCCATGGGGAAACAACAGTGAATGGGGCGCGGCATTGATGGTCAGCAGATGCTCAGCCTCATCAAAGTGAAAACCGCTGTTGCCAGACAAAAGGATGCCCCGCTGATGGGTGGCATGAAGGGCTTCCTGCAGATGGTTTTTAAATTGTTCCGGAGCTTTAAGAGGCATACTGCTAAACGAGATGATAATCGGTGCTGGTCCCGAGTTTAAAAAGGCAGTTAATGTCGAATCGAGGTGCTCTGCTTGGGCATCAAGATAAAAAAAGCCAGGCGTCAGAACCCGACCCTCCCAGCTTGTGACTTCTGGAAATAAGGCCTTGCTGATCGGATAAATAATCGGGATGACTTGACCATTCAGGGAAAAGGTGTAGAGACCGCTTTTACGTTTGGGCAGATGCAAGGTTTTTTCTCTGAAATCATTGACCTCTTTGATGCTTGATCGCTCGGCTTGGGCAATCACCGAGTAGGTCCAGCGATTCAAGCGCTTTCCGAGATTTTTAGTTGGCGAGATGGCCAGGTTGGGAAATTCATCAATCGGAAAGGTAATCGGCACCGGGGGAATGCTGATACAGGGAATGTCGAGAATCTCGGCAATATCCGGAGCACCGAAAGCCTTGGGATGATAGAGGATCACATCAGCTCCCTGGGTAGCCTCATAGAACTGATCGAGGGTTTGTCGAAAGGCCGGATTAACCACTTCATCAAGATATTTTTTGGTGCGAAATGGATGTTGCAGAGCATGTGCAAAAACCATTTGTCCTTCCTCGGTTTCCAGCATCGCCATCAGATCACTGGCAGCTTCTTTAAATTCGATTCCGGCTTCTTCAATAAATGGCTTGAATGTTTTTCCGGTACAGATGACGGTCTGATGCCCTTTTTCCCGCGCTTTTTGTGCCAGGGCAACAAAAGGTTGAACATCACCACGGGTTCCCAAGGTTAAAATTGAAATTTTCATTAATGACTCATCTCCTCTTTCTAGTTCCCAATTAAATCCATTTAGTTATGATACTTTTTTACCCTGATTTTTCAAGATTAATAAGGCTATCGGTAATAAATGAATTGGACGACGAAAAAGAATTTCAAATCTTCTTTATTTTATCTACATATGTTATAATAATCAATTGCATAGAAGTTACGTGAAACATCGATTAATAAGAACATGAGGTAAAAATGAATAAAAAACCAGAACTGCTGGCACCGGCCGGAACAATGGAAGCGGTCATTGCGGCCATCAACGGCGGGGCGGACGCGGTGTATTTTGGTGGTAAAACCTTTAATGCCCGTCGCAATGCCGAAAACATGACGGATGAAGAAATAAAAGAAGCGGTCACGCTTTGTCATCAGCATCGGGTGAAAGTCTATGTCACCCTGAACATATTAATAAAAAATAGTGAAATGGGTGAATTGGTCGGCGTCCTTAATTTTCTGAAAACCCTTAATTTGGATGGCCTGATTGTTCAGGATATGGGATTAATCTATTTGATCCGCCATTATTTTCCCGAGTTCAAACTCCAGACCAGTACCCAGGCTTCAGTTTATGGACTGGAAGGAGTCTTGTTTTTTCAGGAACAAGGGTTTTCCCGAGTGGTGCTACCGCGCGAGATGCCATTAAGCCAGGTCGCTGAAATCAAGAAAAAAACCAAGGTTGAATTAAAAATATTCACCCATGGAGCCTTGTGTTACGCCTATTCCGGCCAGTGTCTGATGAGCAGTATGATTGGCGGCCGCAGCGGTAACCGGGGTCTCTGCGCTCAACCCTGTCGCAAGAATTACCGGCTGTTTGATGAGAACAATCGGTTGGTTGAGGATGGCTATCTCCTTAGTCCCAAGGACTTAAATACTTTGGACGACCTGGAGACAATCATCGCTTCGGGTGTGGACTCCCTAAAAATTGAAGGCCGGATGAAAACACCGGAATACGTCTATGGGATCACCCGGGCTTATCGGGAAGGCATCGATGCTGCTGCTGGCGAGAAGATTACCAAAACTGTCGATAATCAGGCCGTCATGCAGGTGTTTAACCGGGATTTCACCAGGGGTCACCTTTTTAACGAAGCGGATCTGCTCAATGCCCAGGTGGGCAAGAATCGGGGCGTTTTAATTGGCCAGGTTGTCAGCCTTGCTAAAACCGCTAAAAACGAGAATCATAAAAGTGCCTATCAGCCTCTGGGGATTCGTCTCAATGAGGATGCCCGGCTTCATGTCGGGGATGGCTTATCCTTTGGTGAGGACGGCAAAATGGGGACCAAGGTGGATGCGATTTTCACCCCGGCAGGCCGCCGGCTGGAACAAGGCCTTGGTGGCGATATCGTGGCCATTCCCTGTCGCTATGGGGTTTCACCAGGAACACCACTTTATAAAAATCTTGATAAGAGCTTAATGGATAGCCTTAAACAACTGGGTTCCCAATCCCTTGATCAACCAGGCGCTGCGGTGAATTTTAAACTGCTCCTGAAGCTGGGCCAACCGGCCGAAATAGCAGCCTTCACCGAGGGCTATGCGGTCACTTATACAGCCGATTTTAGTCCCGAAGTACCAATGAAAAATGCCATTGATGAGGCGATCGTCCGGGAGCAAATTTCCCGAATCGGTGGCACCGGCTATGAACTGGGCACCATTTCCATGGAGCTGGATGATCGGGTTTTTCTTTCCCGCAGCCAGCTAAACACTTTGCGCAAAGAAGTATTGCTTAAACTGGTGGAGACTCGGGCAGACGCTGAAAAAAATGCCGGCAATACCGGTGAGTTAAATCAGACAATGACGATTGTGCCGCTGGAGAAAGAACTGGCTGCTAAATCAGAACGATTTAAAAAAATGCAATTAGCAGACTCGAAAAAATGGATTTCATTGGCATTCGAAAAAATGCCGGATCATCAGTTTTTAACGCTTTTGGATGGACTGGGTCTGGATCAGGTTGTGCTGCCGTTGCTTGGCGAGGGCGTCGCGGAAAAGACCGCCCTCTTAAAGGATCTGGGAATCGCAGTTTTACTGAAGACACCTAAAGTAATGGATGACGAATTAACTAAAAAAGTACGTCGCTTAGTGACCCGGGAGATGAATCAGGATGGCTTTTTAATTGGCAATTATGAAGCCCTGCATCTGTTAAATAAAAGATCATCTTATTTAGAGGCTGATCAGTCGTTTAATCTGTTTAATACCCTGGCAACCCGAGCATTAAAAGAGTGGGGTGTCGGTGGCGGCGTTTTGTCGCCGGAACTTACTGAAAGCGAGCTGAAAGAAATAAGCGAGCATTCTGAGATTGCCATGGTTTTACCAGTTTATGGTTCGCAGGAGCTGATGGTCAGTAAAAAATGTCTGTTTGGCTGTAAAAGCTGCCTGGAAAAGAAAAAAGGAACAACCGGTTTGTGCCATCAGGAAATGTCCGGTAAGCTGGTCGATGAGCGCGGATTTGGTTTCCCGGTAGAACGGGATGACCAGGGGCTGATTCATCTCTATAACGGCGATACTTTATTTCTCAGGGAAGAAATCCTGGAATTAAAAGGTGTGGACACCTGGCGAATCCAGCACCGTAACGAAAGTATGGAAAAGTTAAGGATCATCATCGGCTATTACAGTCAGGGAATTTATGACAAACATTGGGGTCTTCCGGAAGGGCTTGGGATCGAGGGAACCACCCGGGGAAGTTATAAACGAGGAGTGAAATAAATACATGGATCAAAGAAGTTTGAAGGTCTTGGAATATCATAAAATATTAAAAAGTCTGGGTGAGCATTGTGTCACCCAGGGTGGGAAGGATCAGGCCAAAAATCTATTGCCGCAGGAAAACCTGACGGCAGTCAATCGGGGCCTTGATTTAACCAATGAAAGTCTGGGGATGATCCTCCGCAATGGCCGCCCGCCCTTGGTAGATGTACCGAATACCAGTGATTATGTCAAGCGGGCGGCGATTGGCTCAATGCTGTCGATGAAAGAACTGTTGTCGATTGCCACTCTGCTACGGATCGCCCGGGATATGGATAACTATTACCACAGTGATACGCAGATGGATACCCTGGTATTACTTAGGGATCTGTTTACTTCGCTGGAAACCTGTGAAGAACTGGAAAAAGAAATCAGCCGAAAAATACTGGGACCGGAAGAAATGGCCGACAACGCCTCCCGGGAACTATCCCGGATTCGGCGAGAGATGCAGTTTAAGTATAAACGGATCAGCGAAAAACTCAATCATATGATCAGTTCCACCGCCTATGATAAAATTCTCCAGGAAAAAATCATCACGATCCGGAACAATCGCTATGTTATTCCCGTCAAGCAGGAATACCGCAGCCAGGTGCCCGGAATTGTTCTGGATAAGTCGGCCAGTGGCGCAACCCTCTTTATTGAACCGATGGCTGTGGTGGAGCTAAACAACGATATCAAAATCCTGGTCACCGAAGAAGAACAGGAGATCGTCCGGATTCTCAAAGATCTGACCCAGAAGGTGGCCGATTTGCGGGATGAAATTATCTGCAATTATGATGTCCTGGTCGATCTGGATTTTCAGTTTGGCAAAGGCAAGTATGGGCTAACCATCAATGGGGTCAGAACCAGTGTCAGCGAAACCGGCGCGATTGAGCTGTTACGGGCCAAGCATCCGCTGATTCCCGAAGATCAAGTTGTCGCCTCGGATATTTATTTTGAAGCAGGCATTGACACCATGGTTATCACCGGGCCAAATACCGGGGGGAAAACGGTCTCCTTAAAAACTATCGGCCTGTTGAACCTGATGGTGCAGTCCGGGCTTTTTGTCCCGGTTCGGGAAGGCAGTAAAACCCGGATTTTTGCCGATATCTTTGCCGATATCGGGGATGAACAAAGCATTGAGCAAAGCCTCAGTACCTTTTCTTCCCATATGACCAATATCGTTGAGATTATGAACAAAGCGGATCATAATTCACTGGTATTATTTGACGAACTGGGCGCCGGTACTGACCCCACCGAAGGGGCCGCTCTGGCTATTTCGATTCTTAATGCTCTCCATCTGCGCAAAGTAACCAGTGTATCCACCACCCATTACAGTGAGCTTAAGGAATACGCCCTGGTCACTCCGGGGGTGGTCAATGCCAGTGTCGAATTTGATGTCAAGACCCTGAGACCGACTTATCGCCTGTTAATTGGGGTGCCGGGAAAATCGAATGCCTTTGAAATCGCCATGCGTTTGGGACTTGGTGAGGATGTCATTGAAAATGCCCGCGACCTGATCAAGAATGAAGCCATCCGTTTTGAAGAAACGCTGATTAAAATTGATGAAAAGCGTCGCCGCACCGAAGCGGAGCATGATGCGATCATTCGTTTGAAGCAGGAAACCGAAGCCTTAAAAGGACAAATGGATCGGGAAAAGCAGAAGTTTGCGGACGAACAAAAAGCCCTGATCCAAAAAGCCCAGGACGAAGCGATCGAAATTGTCAAGAAAACCCGAGCCGAAACTGAAGAAATTTATCGCGAAATCAGAACCATCCAGGAAACCACGACCACGGCAATCAAGGACAACAAGGAATTGGAAGCGATTCGCAAGCGCATCAAAGAAAAAGAGAAAAATCTTTATCAATTTGGCAGCCGACCCCAAAATTACCAGGGAGCAGCCCTGGAGATGGATGACCTCAGTGTCGGGATGAAGGTTTATATCAACAGTCTGCGCCGCGAAGGCGAGGTTTTAAACCTGCTGCCCAATGAGAATAAGGCCATGGTTCAGGCGGAAATGATCAAGCTTAAGGTTGATGTTGGCGACCTGAGTGTCTCAACAGCCTTGGCCAAACCGGAAGAGAAGAAGGTCACCTTTAAAAAGGTTGATCGTCATGTGATGGAAACCAAGCTTGATCTGCGCGGTAAAAATGGCGAAGAATCTTTGTATCTGGTCGATAAGATGATTGGCGACGCGATGCTTTCGGGCAACAAGCAGCTGGTGATTGTTCATGGCAAGGGCACCGGACGGCTCCGGGAGATCATTCATGAATACCTCAAAGGAAACCCCCTGATCGAAGATTTTCGCCTCGGTGCGATGAATGAAGGCGGCTCTGGGGTAACCATCGTAACGCTATAATAAGCGGTGCCACCATCCGGGAGATCAAGGGGTTAGACCCACGCCAGAAAAACTGTTCTTTAAGCGCAGCTGGTGAGATAGTCTAAAATCACCTTGTCATTTTAGGTCACCCATAATACAATTAATAGGAAAATTTTCAAGGATATTGAATTTTGAAATTTGGAGGAAACATGATTTTATCGGATAAAACCATTTATAAATACTTAGAGAGCGGTGAGCTGGTTATCGATCCACTGGAAAAAGGCCAGGTTCAGCCAGCCTCGGTGGACATTCGTTTGGGAAACAGCTTTTTAAAGCTGGATGAAAATAATTTCGAGGCGATGACGCTAACAAACGAAATTAAGTATATTTCGATGGAGGCGGATGAGATTATTATTCCGTCCAATTCTTTTCTGCTGGCAACAACCATGGAATACATCAAGCTACCCTGCAACCTGACCGCCTTTGTCGAAGGTCGAAGCTCGATCGGTCGGATGGGTTTATTTATTCAGAATGCCGGATGGGTAGACCCGGGCTTTGAAGGCGAGATAACCCTGGAACTATACAATGCCAACCGGCTGCCGATCAAACTGGAAAAGGGACGACGGATCTGCCAGTTGGTCTTTGCCCAAATGGACGATACCGCCTTAAATCCCTATCAAGGGAAATACCAGGGACAGCGTTCGGCTGTGGGGAGTCGCATTTTTCTGGATGAGGAATGCTGATTTGGCGTCTTAAAAGCGGCCCGATGAGAGAAGGATCGAAACAATGAAAGAAATTTACTTAGATAACGCAGCAACCACCAGGGTTGCTCCCCAGGTTGCGCAAAAAATGTTGGATACCCTGGTGAACAACTATGGGAATCCCTCATCGCTCCACCGCTTAGGAATTCGTGCTGAACAAGCGATCAAGGAAGTTCGGCAATTAATCGCCGATAATCTTTGCTGTCAGAGTCAGGAAATCTATTTTACTTCCGGCGGAACCGAAGGAAATAATATGATTATCCAGGGAGTCGTCGAGAATAAAAAACGTAATCGAATGCGAATAATTACCTCAGCGATAGAACACCCATCGGTGCTGGATGTATTTACCTTTTATCAAAATCACCAGATTGAGGTCATTGTTTTAGGGGTTGATACCCAGGGGCACATTGATCAGGATCAGCTCAAAGCGGCGATCAATGAGGATACTATCCTGGTCAGTATTATTGGGGTGAACAATGAGCTGGGAACGATTCAGGATCTGCCTGCGATTGGTAAAATCATTAAGACGGTTAATCCCAAATGCGTTTTTCATGTCGATTTTGTTCAGGGTTTTATGAAAATCCCCATCAATGTGCAGACTTGCCTGCTGGATGCCCTGACCTTGTCTGGCCACAAGATTTTCGGGCCTAAGGGTGTGGGTGCGGTTTATATTAAAAAGGGTACCGATATTAAACCGCTGATTCGTGGCGGCGGTCAGGAAAGCAATCTTCGCTCAGGGACGGAAAACGTTCCAGGAATAATTGGTCTGGGGGAAGCCATTCGTTTGCGGAAAGACGCGTTTGGCGATGAGTTTGAAGCGATTAGAATCCTGCGTACCGCCTTTATCAATGAAGTAGCGGCAAAAATTGATGGTATCAAAATAAATGGAGATCCCAACGGCAGCCCTTATGTGCTGAACCTTTCTTTTAACCGGGTGCGGGGTGAGGTGCTGCTACATAGTCTCGAATCCAAGGGGATATTTGTGTCCACAGGATCAGCCTGTTCGTCCCATAAAAAGGAGAAGCAGTATGTCCTCAAAGCGATCGGCCTGGCCGAAGAATATAAAGAAGGAACCATCCGGATCAGCTTTTCACAAGAGATCACCAAAGACGATGTAGAAACCGCGGTGGAAGCGATTGCCCAGGCAGTCAACAGCTTGCGACTTTTGGTTAAACCAAGAAAAAATAGATGACAGGAGCAAAAAAATAATGGAACATGTTATTCTGGTTCGATACGGGGAGATTGCCCTGAAAGGGTTGAACCGTAATTATTTTATCGAATTACTGGCAAAAAACATCAGAACTACCCTGCGCAGTGTACCATCGGCAAAGGTTAAAAAAATACAGGGGCGCTTGATTGTCAATGTCAGCGATGAAGATCTAAACCGGGCGATGGAGCGGGTACAAAAAGTATTCGGGATTGTCTCGATCAGTCCAGCGATTGTTATTGACAGTGATATTACGACGATTGAAGAAAATGCCATCGAGCAGGTGCGATCGGCTGAGGACATCAAAACCTTTAAGATCACCGCCAAGCGGGGTGATAAAACCTTCCCGATCAAATCCCCCGATCTATGCTGCCGTCTCGGCGAAGTGGTGCTCGATAATGTCGCGGGTATCACCGTCGATATCCACAAGCCGGATCTGAATCTGTGGGTGGAAGTTCGCGAACAAACCTATATGTATCACGAATTTATTGCCTGTAACGGTGGTTTGCCGGTCGGCTGCAGCGGCAAAGGTGCGCTTCTTTTATCTGGCGGTATCGACAGTCCGGTGGCTGGTTATCTGATGGCCAAGCGGGGCGTCGAAGTGATTGGGGTCTATTTCCACAGCTTCCCCTTTACCAGTGATCGGACCAAGGAAAAGGTTATCGATCTGGCCAAGATCATGAGTCAATATTGCGGCAAAATCAAACTGTTTGTGGTTCCCTTTACCGAGATCCAGACCAAGATTGTGGAAATGTGTCCAGACCGGCAGACGACCATTATCATGCGTCGCTATATGATGCGGATTGCCGAGATGATTGCCAACAATGAAGGAGCCAAGGCGATGATTACCGGGGAAAGCCTCGGTCAGGTTGCCAGCCAGACCATGGAAGGGCT
The DNA here is from genome assembly GCA_018903255.1 of Bacillota bacterium. GTDB lineage: Bacteria > Bacillota > Clostridia > Eubacteriales > Eubacteriaceae > Acetobacterium. Next base: position 14,760 of record JAHIQT010000016.1, read on the forward strand.
GGCGGCTACCAATGCCGTCGCCGGAATGCCAGTCTTTAGGCCGCTGATCGGCTTTGATAAAACCGAAATTGTCAAGATTGCCGAAACCATCGGCACCTTTGAAACCTCGATCCTGCCCTATGAAGATTGCTGCACCATTTTTGTGCCCAAGCACCCGGAAACCAAACCAAAGGTTTCGGAGATGCTGCGTTCCGAAGAAAAAATTGCCGAAATGATGGTGCAAATGATGGCCACCGCCGTGGCAGAATCCGAAGTTGTTACACTCTAGGGGGAAACTAAAACTCCCGTACCGACCAATTGTTAATCTGTTGTTTGCTGCACCATGCGAAATCCGCTACGCTCCTTTCGCATTGGTCGCGGGCAGTCGCCAACTACAAACAAGCTTGTGATTGGCTCGTTGCCTGCGCGCAGAATCGGACAGGCTACGCCGTGTCCGCTCTGATGCAAACAACATGATGTAACAAGGGTCTGACCCCTAGGTCATTGTCGGTACTACGTTAGCCCTTTGTCTATAACATAAAACCAGGCAATCATTTTGCCTGGTTTTTGTGTTATAATAAGGTACTCTATTAATCATTTTATAAAAATAAAAGGAAAAAATAATGGCAGATAATAATAAAAGTGGCATTCGCCAAAGCTATATTAAAGAACTCGATGACCTGATAGGTTATGAAATGGAAAACCAGGCGCTTCTGGATGACTATGTGTTAGAAATCATGAAACGGTTAACCCTGCTGACCAAGCGGGAGGTGCTCATTTGTACCAATGACAAAAACCGCGTTCAGTGGGTCAATATTGGGGATGCAGCGACCGTTAATATTGGTAATGCTGAGATGCTCTACCATGTCAAGTCGCTCAATAAATACCGGGTGATTCATACCCATCCCGGTGGCAATCCGCAGTTGTCTGCTGAGGATTTTTCAGCAGCAAAAAAACAGAACCTCCAATGCATCATTGCCATTGGGGTCGATGAAAAGATACCGACCAGCTTTAGCATCGGTGTGCCAGTGGTCGAAGAGGCGACGATGGAATATGGTCAGGCGCTCTTTAAAACCCTCAAGGAAGTCAATAAGTTTCCGCTAGAGCATTATATTCTTTTGGCGGATCGGTTTATTAAAGACGATCCCAATAATCGCTTTGATGCCGAAGACGAAGAGGAACGGGCACTACTGATCGGTCTGGATCTGCCCGGAAACAAAGGCGTCGAGCTGGTCGATTCGATGGAAGAATTGCAACAACTGGTAAAAACCGCCGGGGGAACTGTCCTAGAACAGGTTTGTCAGGCCAGAAGCCAGATTGATACCACATTTTATGTCGGCAAGGGAAAGCTCCAGGAACTGATCAAGGTGATTCAGAACAACGATATCAACCTGATTGTCGCCAATGACGAATTGAATTCCCGGCAGATCGCCAATATCGAAGCGGCCACCGGAACCAAAACGGTTGATCGAACCACGATTATTCTGGATATCTTTGCCCGTCATGCCAAAACCAAAGAAGGCAAGCTACAGGTGGAACTAGCCCAGCAGAAATACCGGATGAGTCATTTAAAAGGGCTGGGGATTGTGATGTCCCGGACCGGTGGCGGTATCGGTACCCGTGGACCCGGTGAAAAGAAGTTAGAAACCGATCGGCGCCATATCCGCAAGCAGTTAGAAGAACTGGAAGCCCGGATCGAACGGATCAATAAGAGCAATCAGCTCAATGCCGTCCAGCGGGAAAAAAATAAGATTAAAACGGTTGGATTAATTGGCTATACCAACTCCGGCAAAAGTACCCTGTTTAACCAGCTGACCCAAAGCGAGGTGGTGACCAAAGATGGTCTCTTTATCACCTTGGATTCGACCCTGAGAAAGGTCGATCCGGAACAGGGCGACTATCTGGTCTCGGACACGGTTGGTTTTATTGATAAGCTACCCCATGATTTAATTAAGGCCTTCAAAACCACTCTGATGGAAGTCGAAACAGCGGATCTGCTGCTCCATGTGGTCGATGTCTCCAACCATAATTACCAAGCCCAAATTGCGGTGGTCAATCAGGTACTGGCAGATATCGGGGCGGGCAACAAAAAAGTGATCATGATTTATAATAAAATCGATAAGCTGACCCCAGAAGACCGGCAAGACTATGTGCTTAAAAACCAGCAGGCTGTCGAAGCCTTGACCCTGTATCTTTCGGCCAAAGAGGGATTGGGAATTGAGCTTCTCTTTGAAACCATCAGTCGCGTGCTGATTGGCGAAAAACGACAAATTAATCTGCTGATTCCCTACGATGACAATAAGGCACTAGCGCAATTGCATGAAATGAAGGTGGTTGTGGAGATTGATCACCAGGCCGAAGGCAATCTGGTGACGATTGAGATGACCGATGATTTTCCAATCCACCTTTTTGCTAAGTATCAGGTGACCGAGGTATAAGCAGTGGAAGATTATAAAACGGTTCTGTCTCCGGATCAAACTGAAATTGAAATCAAGAAGTCCCGCTTTATCAATATGGTATTTCATATTGAAGCCGAGGAAGAAGCGGAAGCGATTCTCGCCGAAATTCGCAAAAAGCATTATAAAGCCACTCATGTCTGCTGGGCCTATGTGCTCAATAGCAATCCCCGGCGTCAAAAAGCCAGCGATGACGGCGAACCCGCTGGTACCGCTGGCAAACCGATTCTTGAGGTCATCGATCATCGTGACCTCAAGGATGTGCTGGTGGTCGTGATTCGCTATTTTGGCGGCATCAAGCTGGGTACTGGTGGTCTGATAAGAGCCTATGGCGGTGGTGCCACCGATGTTCTTAATCATTGTAGCGTAATTAAGAAACAATTTTCCGACCAATTGCAGGTGGTGGTCAGTTATTCCAGTTATGGCGGCCTGAGTAATGGTTTGTTGGAACGGGAGGTAATTCCGGTAAAGGAAGATTTTGGCGAGAATGTGACCCTTTCCTTTGAGATCCCGGTGGCCGGGACAGCCGCATTTTTAGCCTGGATTGAAGATAAAACCAACGGCACCGCTTCGGTGATTCAGGGCCAACCGGCTTTTGTGGACGTGGTGATTACCTAAAAAAGCCAGTGCGGCTAAGGACATTGTTGTTATAAGGTGGATGCTTTGGAAGTAGAATCATCGTTAGATAAATAACTAACGAACGAAACCCTTTACAAAGTCTATAAAGTTGGTTATAATTACCATAGTAAAAAATTAATACTGCGTTTTAAATTAGTGTGGATACAATAATGTATTTTAATTTAAGACAGAGAATAAAAATATCGGAGGTTTTCTTTCGGTATTTTTTCTTGTGTCTGTGATTGGGTCAAATGGCCTGAGCACTTGATATAGAGAACACTTTTGAGAATTAAATTTTGAAGGAAGCAAGGAGTGGGTTGTTATGGAGAAAGAAAAAAAATATTTGGGGTTTAAGGATTTTCTGCAGAAGAAGGATATTGAGTTCTCGGTTCAGCGCTATTTAATGGAAGCCCTGAAGTATATGGCATTTGGATTATTTGGAACCCTGCTGATGGGCAGTATTCTCAATCAGGTTGGGATTTTATTTCACATTCCTTTTTTAAGTGAAACGCTTTGGCCGGTGGCCATGGCGATGACCGGTCCGGCGATTGCGGTTGCGGTTGCCTATAGCTTAAAGGCGCCACCGTTGGTGCTCTTTTCGATTACGGTAGCGGGTGCCCTGGGAAATACTCTGGGCGGACCGGCCGGTGCTTTTTTAGCGGCTGCAGTGGGGGCAGAATTTGGGAAAGCCGTTTCTGGCGAGACCAAGGTCGATATTCTGGTAACCCCCTTTGTGACGATGATGATGGGATCTCTGACCGCGATGGTTGTTGGTCCGCCGATTGGGGCCTTGATGGTTGGTTTAGGCGAAGTGATTATGTGGGCAACAGTACAGCAACCGATTATCATGGGTTCAGTTATTGCTGTTGTCGTGGGGATGGTTTTAACCCTGCCGATTTCTAGTGCCGCCCTATGTATTATGCTGGGGCTTTCAGGTTTGGCTGGGGGTGCGGCGACGGTTGGCTGCTGCTGTCAGATGGTTGGTTTTGCGATTCAAAGTTACCGCGATAATGGTGTCGGTGGCCTGGCTGCCCAGGGGATTGGAACCTCAATGATCCAGATGCCCAATATTATCAAAAACTGGAAGATCTGGATTCCACCGACCCTAGCATCGGCGATCCTGGGACCTTTTGCGACCACCATTTTTCAAATGAAGAATACCCCGATTGCCTCAGGTATGGGTACCTGTGGTTTTGTTGGGCAAATTGGGACGGTCATGGCGATGACTGAAGCCGGTGATCCGGTCTTTAATATTGCCGCCGGGATTGTGCTGCTGCAATTTGTTTTCCCAGGTCTATTGACCTACTTGTTTTATCGGATTCTCCATGCCCGAGGTTGGATCAAAGATGGCGATTTAAAACTGGATATCTAGTAAGTGACAAAAAAGTTGAAAACTCTGTGGTTTCTTAAAGGTTTATTCGTTATAATGGCAAAGCTTTATTAAGATTGATCAACTAAGGAAGGACGAATACATGAATAAAAACAATCGGGTTACATTTCTATTTAAGCTGCTATTACTGGCTTATCTGGGATTCTTATTTATCCTGACCCTATTGCCGGATACGACCAATATTACCTATGAAACCACCTTTAATTTAGTGCCGCTGACCACCATTGATAACTTTTTTTATGATATTGTCGTGAATGGTTTTATTAACTGGGAATTCCTGGCGACTAAACCAACAGATCCAACCGAAATTGTGTTATACACCTTTACTGATTCCTTTAAGAACCTGGCCGGAAACATTATTCTATTTATGCCGCTGGGTTTGTTATATCCCTTAGCAAGAAAGAACAAGGTCAAATTTTTTCATGCTTTTGTAGTGATATTAGCTAGTACCTGTACCATCGAACTGATTCAGTACCTTTTTTTAGCCAGTCGTCGGGCAGATATCGATGATATTATCTTAAATTTGATCGGCGGTTTAATTGGTTATGCGATTTACAAATGGATCGAGTAGAATACTAAGGGGGAAACATGGCTAAGAAGAAAAGTATTTTTGTCTGTCAGAACTGCGGTTATGATTCACCCAAATGGATGGGAAAATGTCCGGAGTGTGATCAGTGGAATACCATGGTGGAAGAGGTCGATCATTCCAAAATGGGGAGCAAGGAAAATACCCGGGAACGCGGCGTTTATTCCCGTCCTAAATCGCTGGCCGAGATTACCTATACTGGAGATACCAGGTACCCCACCTGTAACGAAGAGTTTGATCGGGTTCTGGGTGGCGGGATTGTGCCTGGGGGGATGATTCTACTGGGTGGTGACCCGGGGATCGGGAAGTCGACACTGCTACTGCAGACTACCGAGGCGCTGGGCAATCAGGGATATAAAATACTTTATATCTCAGGGGAAGAGTCGGAACAGCAATTAAAAATGCGGGGCGAACGGATGCATGTTAAATCCGAAAACATTTCCTTTTTATCAGAGATCAATATTCCCTATCTGCTGACGATTATTCTGGAAGAACGGCCGGATATTGTGATCATCGATTCGATCCAAACGATGTACAGCCCCGATATCAGCTCAGCCCCGGGAAGTGTTAGTCAGATCCGCGAAAATACCGGTGCGCTGATGCAATTGGCCAAAAAAGACAATATCTCGATGGTGCTGGTCGGCCATGTCACTAAAGATGGGGCCATTGCCGGACCGCGTGTTTTAGAGCATATGGTTGATACGGTGCTCTATTTTGAGGGAGAAAAATACCATGCCTATCGGGTGTTGCGGGGGGTCAAAAATCGTTTTGGCTCGACCAATGAGATCGGCATTTTTGAAATGACCGAAAATGGCCTGCAAGCGGTCGCCAATCCATCCGAAATGATGCTCGACAGCCGCCCCGAGAATACCTGCGGGTCGGTCGTGGTGCCCTGTATCGAGGGTACCCGACCGCTGCTGATTGAGCTGCAGGGTCTGGTTTCAGCCACCGGTTTTGGGAATCCCCGGCGGATGGCCACTGGCATGGATTATAACCGGATGGTGCTATTAATGGCGATCATGGAAAAACGTTTGGGAATTCAGCTGCAGTCGGTCGATGCTTACATCAATGTGGTGGGCGGTATCAAGGTCGATGAACCGGCTCTCGATCTGGGCGTGATTGCGGTGCTTTATTCCAGCCTGCGGGATTTTCAGATCCCTGGCGATCTGATGATTCTGGGCGAGGTAGGATTAACTGGTGAGGTGCGTAACATCCAGCACATTGAAAAACGGCTGATCGAAGGAAAAAAACTGGGCTTTAAACGCTGTATTATTCCGAAAGGCAACCAGAAGGGTCTGAAAATAGCCGGAATGGAGATTCTCCCGGTGGATAATATTCGCTCTGCACTCGATTATTTGCTATAAATTCAGGTCGGTTGAAGACCGTCGATTTGACTGCAGGTTACCGGCAAAAATTTATCCTTTGATTTCTGGTCAAAACCGTGTATAATTAAATTATCCCAAAGTGTTCGTTTTTACTTTATTTTTGAACCTACATCAATACTCAGGGAGTCTGATTGTTCGCTAGCAGATGTTAGGCCTCATTAGAATCAGTGGAAAACAGAACCTAGAGACAAGACACCCACCTAGCTTTCGCTAGGGCGTCAAAAATGGAGTACGACACATTGGGATAGCACCTCAGGGTGCTTTTTTTGTGTTGAAATATTTTTTTGTTTTGGTACAATAGGTAAAGTATGTATAAATTTTGAAGGAGTGCTTATGTACGAATATATGATCGGGAGCCTGGAAGAGCAAGCCATGGATTATGTGGTCATTGATCTAAACCGCATGGGATACAAGGTAAAGGTATCCACCAATACATTAAATGAGCTGCCTAATCTGCATTCGGAGGTCAAGCTGCATCTTCATCAGGTGATCAAAGAAGACGAGGTTTCGCTTTATGGTTTTGCCACTACCGATGAACGGGAGATTTTCAGGACGATGATCGGGATTTCTGGGATTGGACCAAAAGCGGCGATGGGACTCTTGTCGCAGTTTAGCCGCAACGAACTGATTGGCCATATTGTCAACGATGATCCGAAGAGCATCGCCAAGGCTCCGGGAATCGGGATTAAAACCGCCAGCCGGATTATTCTGGAGCTCAAAGATCGCTATAAGGATGTGTCAGTGGGCGACCTGAAGGCAGTAGATTTCCGCGGAAAAGATGATCATGCCAGCCAGGCCGTTAATGGACTGGTGGGCTTGGGCTATAGTCTATCGGAAGCGTCCGAAATGGTATCCCGGGCATATACGCCTGAGAGCAGCATTGAAGAACTAATCACTGGTGCGCTTCGCTCGGCCAATCCGTTGAAGGGACGGTAACACATGAAGGAACGAATCATCACCTCCGATTTTACCGAATTGGATATTGAAATAGAAAAGAATTTAAGGCCTCAGGGTTTGGATGAATACATTGGTCAGGAAAAGGTAAAAAAACAGATGGGCATCTTTATTAAAGCCGCCCAGAAACGCAATGAAAGCCTCGATCACGTGCTTTTATATGGCCCACCGGGTTTGGGTAAAACAACCCTGGCCAACATCATTGCCCGGGAAATGGGGGTCGGGATAAAAACCACCTCTGGACCGGCGATTGAAAAGGCCGGTGATCTGGCAGCCATTCTGACCAGTTTAAAAGAAGGCGATATCCTCTTTATTGATGAAATCCACCGGCTGCAACGGGCGGTCGAAGAGGTCTTATACCCGGCTATGGAAGATTATGCCCTGGATATTATCATCGGCAAAGGGCCGGGTGCTCGCTCGATTCGGCTGGAACTGCCGCCCTTTACCTTAATTGGCGCGACCACTCGGGTGGGTCTTTTGACTTCGCCGCTACGGGATCGCTTTGGTATGATTCAGCGGCTGGAGCTCTATAATCCCGAACAATTGGCCACCATTATTCGTCGCTCATCAGGGATTATCGGAATTGAAATGGATGATGAAGGCGCCGTTGAATTGGCTATCCGTTCCCGTGGCACGCCGCGAATTGCCAACCGGTTATTAAAACGGGTTCGGGACTATTGCGAAATCGAAGGCCGCGGCGTCATCGATCTTAAGACTACCAGAGAAGCTCTCGATCTTTTTGAAGTCGATGCGGTCGGTCTCGATGAGATTGATCGGATCATGCTCAGAACTATTGTTGAGAAATTTGATGGTGGTCCGGTAGGGATTGACACCCTGGCGGCTGCCATCGGTGAAGAAAAAAATACCATCGAAGAGGTTTATGAACCCTATCTGATCCAACTGGGGTTCCTTTCGAAAACCCCCCGCGGGCGGGTGATCACCAGCCGTGGCTATGCCCATCTGGGATTGCCGGTATCAATGAATGAGGCACTTAAGCTGCAACAGTTGAAAATAAATTTTTATGACAATGAGGAAGAAATAGATGATTAGAACCGATTTTTACTACGATCTCCCCGATGAATTGATCGCTCAGAGTCCCCTCGAAAAAAGGGATGCGTCGCGGTTGATGGTGATTAACCGGGAAAAGAACACGGTTGAAGATCGTCAATTTTTTGAAGTGACCGGGTATTTGCGACCGGGAGATTTACTGGTGATGAATAACACCAAGGTGCTGCCGGGACGGCTGTTCGGCACGCGTGAAGATACGGGTGGCAAGGTCGAAATCCTGTTGCTGCGACACCTGTCTCAAAAAGACTGGGAAATCATGGTCAAGCCGGGAAAACGCGCCCGAGTCGGTGCCCGGATTGTTTTTGGGCCGGAGCTTAAGGGCCAAATCACGGGAACCACCCAGGGCGGGTTACGGATAATCAGCTTTGAATATGCTGGTATTTTTGAGGAAATCATCGATGAGATCGGGCTGATGCCGGTACCGCCCTACATTCACGAAACCCTGAAAGACAATAACCGCTATCAGACCGTGTATGCCAAACATGCAGGCTCGTCAGCGGCGCCCACTGCCGGGCTCCATTTCACCCCAGATTTGCTTCAAAAAATTGAAGAGATGGGAGTCGATATTGCCGAGGTTACCCTCCATGTTGGCATCGGCACCTTTCGTCCAGTAAAATGTGATGTGATAGAAGAACATCATATGCATGAGGAGTATTATGAGGTGTCAGAAGAAACCGCCAGAGCTATTAAACGAACCAAGGAAAGAGGCGGTCGGGTGATCGCCGTGGGTACCACCTCGGTGCGAACCTTAGAAAGTAATGCCAAGCTTCATGATGGGGTGGTGACCGCCTACACTGGAGTGACGGATATTTTTATTTACCCCGGTTATCAGTGGGAGGTGGTCGATGCTCTGATTACGAACTTCCATCTGCCGGAATCGACCCTGCTGATGCTGGTCTCGGCCTTTTATAACCGGGAAGCGATCATGAAAGCCTACCAAACCGCAATTGACTGGAAATATCGTTTTTTCAGCTTTGGGGACGCCTTACTGATTGAATAAAAAGATGATTAGGAGAAAAGAATGAGTGAATTTCGTTATGAATTGATTAAGGAGTGTAAGGATACCGGAGCCCGGTTGGGAAAAGTCCATACCAGGCGTGGGGTTATTAATACGCCGATCTTTATGCCGGTAGGAACCCAGGCGACGGTGAAGTCCCTTTCTTCTGAAGATTTAGTGGAAATGGATGCCAACATTATTCTTGGTAATACCTATCATCTCTATTTGCGACCTGGCCAGGAGATTATCGACAAGGCTGGCGGCATCCATAAGTTTATGAACTGGAACCGGCCAGTGCTGACTGACAGCGGCGGATTTCAGGTATTTTCTTTAAATGATTTAAGAAAGATTACCGAAGAAGGCGTTGAATTTACTTCACATCTGGACGGATCCAGACATTTCATGACCCCCGAGAAAGCCATTGACATGCAGAATTCCATTGGGGCAGATATTATTATGTGTTTTGATGAGTGTGCTCCGGCCGGTGCCGATTATGAATATACTAAAAAATCGATGGAAATGACTAGCCGTTGGGCAAAACGTTGCAAAGAGGCGCACAAGCGACCAGCCGATCAGGCCTTGTTTGGGATTGTTCAGGGTGGGATGTTTGCCGATCTACGAGCCCAAAGTGTTAAAGAACTGACCGACATCGGTTTCCCCGGCTACTCGATTGGCGGACTCAGTGTCGGCGAACCTAAAGATGTGATGTACCGAATGCTCGATGCGACCACACCGCTGCTGCCAAAAGATAAACCCCGCTATTTAATGGGGGTTGGTTCTTTGGACGCGCTTTTTGAAGGCACGATTCGGGGCATTGATATGTTTGATTGCGTGCTCCAAAGCCGAATCGCCAGAAACGGCACCGCCTTTACCAGTCATGGCAAGGTGGTCGTTCGCAATGCTAACTATAAGGATGATTTTACGCCAGTTGATCCGGAATGTGATTGTTTCGTTTGCCGAAACTACACCCGGGCCTATATCCGGCATCTGATTAAAACCAATGAAATTTTAGGAGCCAGGTTATTGACATATCATAATTTATACTTTACACTTGTAACAATGAAGAAAATTCGACAGGCCATAATGGATGATAATTTATTAGCCTATAAAGAAGCTTTCTTTGAAAAATTCGGCATAGCTGAATAAGATGAAGGAGAATGTGAATGTTTGGAATTGATTTTACGTTAATTCTTCCTTTGATATTAGTACTTGTATTTTTCTATTTCTTTATTTTAAGACCACAGCAAAAACAACAAAAAGAGATTAAAGAAATGCGATCAAGTATGAAACCAGGGGATGAAATTGTTACAATTGGCGGATTTTATGCAATCGTCTATGCGATCGGTGAAGAAAATGTGACCATCGAATTATTGCCAGATTACAATAAGGCGCTGATTACCAAATCGGCTATTGCTCGAATTGTCAATGTTGGGGACGCTGTTGCAGAAACAGTAGCAGACGATTTTGAAGAGCTGGAAGACCTGGATAATGAAGAAGTCATTGTCGACGCCGAATTTGAAGAAATCGACGAAGAAAAAAAATTATAAAGAACTGACCAGCGATTGGTTAACTGGTAATTATCAGCTTAGCGCCGACAATCGCGGATAGAACAATTTTTGAAGGGAGTGAACAATTTGAAGCACATTAAAATCATTAAAGAAGGTAAACTCACTGACGTAAAAAACAGAGGGTGCGGGGAATGCCAAACTTCCTGTCAATCAGCCTGTAAAACTTCCTGTACGGTAGGAAACCAAAAATGCAAACAAACTGAAAAATAATAAAGAGCCTGAAAGGGGCTGTCTCGTAAGAGATAGTCCCTTTTTTGATGATAGGAGAAAAATGATACATAAATATAAAAAGAACGGCCTTAATATCGTTTTGGATGTCGATACCAGCACGGTGCTGACCGTTGATGAACTGACCTATGAATTGCTGGATCACTACGAGGATCAAAGCAGAGCCGAAATAATCGCAAACTATCAAGAAAAATATCCGATTGCAGAAATTTCTGAATGCCTTGATGAATTGGACAGTGTCAAAGCGACCGGGTTATTATTCCGGGAAATTGACTATCAACGCGAAAATTATGCCAATGAGGATTTGATTAAAGCGCTTTGTCTCCATGTCGCTCATGACTGTAACCTGAAATGTTCCTACTGTTTTGCCGCCCAGGGGGACTTTGAAGGTGAAAAATTGTTGATGCCGCTGGAAGTGGGTCAAAAAGCGATTGACTTTATCATCGCCCAGTCTAAGAACCGTGAAAATCTGGAGGTTGATTTTTTCGGCGGTGAACCGCTGATGAACCTCGAGGTGGTCAAACAATTGGTCATCTACGGCAATGAAATGGCCGCCAAACACAATAAGAAATTCAAATTTACGATGACCACCAATGGGGTCTTGCTCGATCCAAAAACCCGTGAATATCTCAATGAAACGATGGATAATATCGTTCTTAGCCTGGATGGTCGTAAAGCCGTCAATGATCAGATGCGACAAACCATCAATAATCAGGGTTCCTATGATGTGATTATCGACAATATCAAAGCAATGGCAAAAATGCGGGGTGACAAAGATCATTATGTTCGGGGAACCTATACCCATCATAATCTTGATTTTGCCAAAGATGTAGAATTTTTGGCAAAAGAGGGTTTTAAAAGCATATCGGTGGAACCGGTAGTGGCTGAAGCGACGCACGATTACGCCTTGACCGAAGCGGATCTGCCCACCATTATGAAAGAATATGATGATCTGGCTCTGGCTTACCTGAAACGTCATCAGGAGGGGCTTCACTATAACTTTTTTCATTTTAATGTCGATTTGGATCATGGCCCCTGTGTTTATAAACGGCTGTCTGGCTGTGGGGCTGGTAAAGATTATGTTGCGGTGACGCCGGAAGGTGACGTCTACCCCTGTCATCAATTTGTCGGAAATGAAGCTTTTAAGATGGGCGATGTAAGAAGTGGGATCACCAACGGCGAAATCAAAAAAATCTTTGATGCCGGCAACCTGTTAGAAAAAGAAGCCTGTCAAAGCTGCTGGGCTAAATACTTCTGTGGCGGCGGCTGTCATGCTAACGCCTACAACTTTAACGGTACCATTATGGAACCCCATTTTGTCAGCTGCGAAATTGAGCGCCGGCGAGTCGAAAATGCCATTATGATTTCGATTATCGAAGGCGAACAGGAATAAGCTGTTAGGGTTGGCGTGAACTACCGTACCGACCAATGACCAAGGGGTCAGACCCTTGTTTTAATCTACCCCCTGGGTTTTTTGACAAGAATGGATATTTGTGGTAGATTAAGGTATCTACATTAAACAAACCTTCAGATTATTCTGCGACTGGAAGCATCATATCAGTACAGCAAAATTAAAAACAAATCAAAATTTCATTCTAAGATCAATTACTACATCACCTAAAACCCACGGAGGCATTATATTGGAAAAGAAATCATTGGAAGATTTAACGGTTGTTGAACTACGTAAACAGGCGGAGAATCTAGGGATCGAGAAAACAAGTCGGCTTAAAAAAATTGAATTGATTGAGGCCATTGAAGAAAAATTAGAGACTTCGGCAGAGCCAGAGCATCATCATCAGATAAAAGGAAATGAACAATTGACAGACGATAAAGAAGTAGCTGAAAAAAAAGACCAGGAAAAACAGCCAGGTCAAGCTAGTCAGCGGCTCACTAATGGCACAAATGGAAACGGCGCTCGTTCTCCCTATTACAAGATCAAAGATTCCATGGATAATGTCGTGGTGGTGGAAGGGAATCTGGAAATCCTGCCCGAAGGGTTTGGTTTTGTTAAAAATAGCCAGATGAAATCTCAGGAGGAGTTTGTGTATATTTCCGGCTCCCAGATACAGAAATTCAAGTTAGAAACCGGCGATGTCTTAAGCGGCAAGGTGCGCCCACCCAAAACTGGGGAAAAATATTCAGCGATGCTGTTTTTGGAAAAGGTCAACGGGACGAAAACAGCGGACATTATCCACAAGATCAATAGTATGCTATATGTTGATGATAAAAAGGATTTGGATCGCTTTAAGACCTCCCAGGAAGGGATTCTGGATGTCAATTCTGATGGCTTTGGATTTTTAAGAACCAACCATTATTTATCCGGAGACCACGATATTTATGTCGCCGCCAACCAGATTCGCCGCTTTAATCTCCGTACCGGGGATAAAATTCTCGGAAAAATTAAGATGTCCGGCGAAAATGAAAAATTTGACGCCCTGCTTTATGTCGAAAAGGTCAACGGCGATATTCCCGAAAAGATTGCCAATCGGCCGCGCTTTGAACGGCTGACACCGATTTTTCCGGAAGAGCGGATCACCCTGGAAACCACTCAGGATGTTGTCTCAACCCGGATGATCGATTTGTTTTCACCGATGGGAAGAGGCCAGCGGGGATTGATCGTGGCGCCGCCGAAAGCTGGAAAGACGATTCTTTTAAAAGAAATTGCCACTGGCATTACCACCAATTATCCTGAGATTGAATTGATCATTCTGCTAGTCGACGAACGCCCCGAAGAAGTCACCGATATGAAGCGATCGATCGATGCCGATATTGTCTATTCAACCTTTGATCAGCCTCCGGAAAACCACATCAAGGTCGCTGAAATTGTGCTGGAACGGGGTAAGCGGCTGGTTGAACAGGGCAAAGACGTGGTGATTCTGGTCGATAGTTTAACCCGCCTGACCCGGGGAAACAATCTGGTGGTTTCACCGTCAGGTCGAACCCTGTCGGGGGGGCTTGACCCGGAAGCGCTATTCTTTCCTAAAAAATTCTTTGGTTCTGCCCGAAATGTTGAAGAGGGCGGCAGTTTGACGATTCTGGCAACAGCCCTGGTCGATACCGGCAGCCGGATGGATGACATTATCTTTGAAGAATTTAAAGGGACTGGTAATATGGAACTGCATCTGGAACGGGAATTGGCTGAACGGCGGATCTACCCGGCCATCAATCTGAACCGTTCGGGAACCCGACGGGAAGAAAAACTCTTAACCGCTGAAGAACTGAAAGTCAGCTTTGATATCCGTAAACTTTACAAGGGAACCACGGTTTATGACCTCACCGATAAGATTATTTCGATTCTGGAACGGACTAAAGATAACGAAGCATTTATGAAAAAATTTATTGATAAATATAAAGCACAAAATATTTGATCTTTTAAGAAATGTTTGATATAATACGACGGTTGATAAAATAACAATTAGCAATTAAATAAATAAGAAACGAGGTGGATTCGATGAAAGAAGGCATTCATCCAAATTACGGCAAATCAATAGTTAAATGTGCATGTGGAAATTCATTTGAAACTGGTTCTATCAAACCAGAATTAAGAGTGGAAATCTGTTCAGTATGTCACCCATTCTTCACAGGGAAACAAAAACTTATTGATGCTGGTGGACGTGTTGATCGATTTAATAAAAAATACGGCATTAAAAACGAGTCAGCAGAATAAAAAAGAAGTCGGTTCTTGTAACCGGCTTTTTTCTTGTTCGGATGTAAAAATGGTTTGTAGTTTTAAGTTGAGGTAGGAAAAATGACAATCAAAGAGATTTTAGATTTTGGGCGGCAGTCTCTTACTCAGGCCGGAATCGAATACCCGGGTTTAGAGGCGGAGATTCTGCTAAGCGCGATTTTGGATCAGGATCGGGTCTATTTTTATACCCATTCACAGGAATTGGTCGACTTAAAACAAGCAGAAACCTATCGCAGTGTAATAAAAAGACGCGGCCAATTAGAACCGGTAGCCTACATTCTGGAAAAAAAAGAATTCATGGGGATGGATTTTTTTGTCAATCGCGATGTTTTAATCCCCAGACCAGATACCGAGCCAATGGTGGAGTACTTGATTCACTATTTGCAAGTTAACTTCCCAGAAGGAGCTAAAATTCTGGATCTGTGCACCGGCAGCGGAGCAATTGGGATAGCGATTAAGAAACACTATCAAAAAGGTGCGGTCAGCCTCAGTGATTTTTCTGGAGCTGCGCTGGCAGTAGCCAAAATCAATGCCAATCAATTGGTCAAGGACGATCTTTCGCTTTATCAGGGAGACTTATTTGCCGCCATTCCCGAAGCCCAAACCTTCCACTTGATTGTCTCAAACCCCCCCTATATCAGTCAGGCAGAGATGAAGAAGCTGTCCCGGGATATTATTGAGTACGAACCCCATATGGCACTTGATGGTGGCGCATCGGGTTTGGACTTTTACCGGCGGATTATTGAAGAGGCGTATTTGTTTTTGGAAAAAGACGGTCTATTAGCACTGGAAATCGGTGATAGTCAAAGCGGAACCGTGATGGAAATGTTAAAAAATAGCGGCTATCAGGAGATCCAGACGATCAGGGATCTGGGTGGACATATTCGGTGTGTGACCGGCAAATTATCCAGATTGAAGCCCGCTGATTATAATAAATTGGGATGACGTCGTCTAAAAATTGTGATAGAATGATAATATTGATTTAAAAAGAAAAAATTAACATAGGCATAGCGGAGGTAAACATGGTATCAGCAGGAGATTTTAAAAAAGGTGTAACGTTTGAAATGGATGGACATACATTTACCATCATCGAATTTCAACACGTAAAACCAGGTAAAGGCGCGGCCTTTGTTCGAACAAAGATTCGAAATGTTATTACCGGAGCAGTGGTAGAAAAATCATTTAGTCCGACAGAACGTTACCCTAAAGCACAGGTAGAAACCCGTGAAATGGAGTACTTATATGAAGATGGTGGTTTATACTATTTCATGGACCAGGAAAGCTATGAACAAATTCCTTTGAACCTGAACCAGGTCGAGGAAGCATTGAAATATCTAAAAGAAAATGATATTGCCACGGTAAAATCTTTAAAGGGTGTGGCATTTTCAGTAGCAGCGCCTAACTTTGTGGAATTAGAAGTTGTTAAAACCGATCCCGGCTTTAAGGGCGACACCGCCACCGGTGCCAATAAACCGGCAACTGTTGAAACCGGTGCAGTTATTACTGTCCCACTTTTTGTGGAGCAAGGTGATAAGATTCGAATCGATACCCGTACGGGTGATTACATGGAAAGGGTATAAAATGAAATATATTAATGAAAAAGTTGCTTACACCAAAGGTTTGGCAGATGGTCTGGAGTTAGATCTGACTTCTAACGAAGGCAAGGTTCTGGTTCAGGTACTGGATATTCTTGAAGACATTGTCGATGCCCTCGATGGTATTACTGAAGCTCAGGAAGAGCTGGAAGAATACGTGGAAATGGTTGATGATGATCTTTCTGAGCTGGAAGAGTTTATTTTGGATGAGGATTATGACGGAGACGAAGATTTTGAGTTTGATGAAGAAGACTACTATGAAATCATTTGTCCGGAGTGCGGAAATGTTTACATCACCGAATTTGAATCCTTTGAAAGCAATACCGTCGCTTGTCCGGATTGCGATGCCCCGTTTATATTAAATGAAGAGATTTCGTGCTGTGGTGAGGATGGTTGCGACTGCCATCAGGAAATCTAAAGAACTCAGGTTATTAAGATGAAAAGTGAAATGAAAAACAATCAGTCCCCGAAGATCAATGACGAAATGATCGTTTCGATTGTCAGCTTGGCGGCTACTGGCGTTAACGGTGTGGCGCGTATTTCATTGAGAATCACCGATGAAATCATGGATAAACTTTATCTTGCTTCTACAATAAAAGGTGTCAAGATCGCCAGAGAACCGGAAGGTCTGATGATCTGGGTTTATCTTATCACCGAACCCGGAGTAGATATTATTAAGGTTTCAAATGCAGTTCAGAAAAAAGTTAAGGTTGCGGTCGAAGCCATGGCTGGTTTCCAGGTGGCGGCGGTTAATGTCCGAATTGAAGGTTCGGGGATATAGGGGCGGATCGCCCCTTTTATATAATAATGGAATCTGAAGGAGCAATGCATGAGTCGAAAGAAGGAACGGGAATATGCGCTAAAAGGTGTATTTCAATTGGATTTTCATCCGGAACCAGGAGATTTTACCGATAGTATTGCATATTTTTTAGAGGATAATGAGCTGGATCTGGTTTATGGAAAGACCTTAATTGATACCACCGAAGCCCATCTTTCTGAAATAGATAATATTCTCGATGATTATCTTAAAAGCACCTGGAAGATTGATCGAATTCCAAAGGTAGAAAAGTCAATTCTGCGTTTGGCTATTTGTGAGTTGAAATATATGGATGAAAAGGTGCCATTTGAAGTGGTTATCAACGAGGCGATCGAGCTAAGTAAAAAATTCGGAGACGAGGATGGAAAAAATTACGTTAACGGTATCTTAAATAAAATTGTTAAGGATGAACTCAATGAGTGCCCTTAGTCTTGGCATTGATACCAGTAACTATACAACTTCGGTTGCCTTAGTAGACGAAAATGAAAAGATGATTTATAACAAGGGCATCCTATTGGAAGTGAAGTCAGGAGAAAGAGGACTTCGTCAATCGGATGCCCTTTTTCAGCATGTTCAACATTTGCCACGATTGCTTGCGGATCTGCCCCGCGGTCGGGAAATCGAGGTCATCTGCTATTCACAGCGGCCGCGGCCGCTACTTGACTCCTATATGCCGGTCTTTCGTGCGGGCGAGTCTTTAGCGCGGTCGCTTGCTGGTGTATTGGATGTCAAATTACTGCCAGTGAGTCACCAGGAGAACCATCTCCGGGCGGCAATCTATGGTAGTGGTTCACCGGAATTGGAAACAACCTTCGCAGCGGTTCATTTTTCTGGAGGTACGTCAGAAATTCTGTTGGTTCAAAAAAAAGATATTGGCTACGACTGTGAAATCATCGCCCAGACGCGCGATCTCAATGCCGGACAACTGGTTGACCGGATTGGAGTCCTGATGGGCTGCGACTTTCCCGCAGGAGAAGCTTTAGAAGCTTTGGCAAAGCAGGTTGTCCCAGAATCGATTAGCAGCCAATTTGTTATTTCGGCAACCATGGATGGGAGTGATTTTCATTTTTCGGGTCAGGAAAACCAGGCTCAGAGACTTTTGCAAGCGGGCGCTGATCAGGAGATCGTGGCCTACCTGGTGCTCAAAGCGATTGCTAAAACGCTGTCCAAATCGATTGGGGGATTGCGAAAAAATCACCCCTTTCAGTCGGTGCTTTTTTCCGGTGGGGTAATGTCAAATCAGATTATCAAAAAAATCGTGGTGCAGGAACTGCAAGCATCGGGACTCAATCTTTATTTTTCACCCGGGGAATATTCTCGGGACAATGCGGTAGGAAATGCATTGATGGGGATCGACTATTATAAGAGCAATGAGGTGAGAACGTGACAAATGCAAGAATACTCAGCGTCTCTGAGCTTAACCAGTATGTTAAAACCTTGTTGGAATCAAACAGTCTTCTTAAGAATCTGGCGATCCAGGGGGAACTTTCCAACGTGAAACGGGCGGCATCAGGACATTTGTATTTTTCTCTGAAAGATGCCGCCAGTAAAATTGATTGCGTGATGTTTAAGAATGCGGCCATCGGTCTTAAGTTTTTGCCCAAAGAAGGCCAGAAGGTGACATTGCGGGGGAGTTTAGGCGTTTATCAGCCCAGCGGACAATATCAGATTACAGTGAGATCGATGGAGCCACAGGGGTTGGGGGATCTTTTCCAGGCCTATCTGGCGCTAAAAGATGCTCTCGAAGGCAAGGGATATTTTGATCGCGATCATAAAAAAAAGCTGCCAGAAATCATCAGCCGGGTTGGTCTTATCACGTCTCCGACCGGAGCAGCGGTAAAAGATATGATTTCGATTATCAAACGTCGGAATCCGCTGATCGATATTGTCATTTATCCCAGTCTGGTGCAGGGTGATGAAGCGGCTGGGAATATCATCAAGGGCATTCGAGCCTTTAATGCTGTTCAGTCGGTCGATGTGATCATCATCGGCCGGGGGGGCGGTTCGATTGAAGATTTATGGGCCTTTAATGATGAGTATCTGGCTAAAGCCATTTATGAATCGGACTTACCGATCGTTTCGGCGGTCGGACATGAAATTGACTATACGATAGCTGATTTTGTGGCTGACTTACGGGCACCCACACCTTCTGGTGCGGCAGAACTGGTGGCCGAAGAAACCATGACGATGATTCTGGCTCTGGTTAACCAGAAAAGCCGCCTGATTCAGATTATCGAAGCTATAATCGGTAAAAACCGTGAGACTGTCTTGCGGTTAAAAAAAGATTTACTGCGGTTTCGTCCCCAGGAACGGATCGAAGAAATGCGTCTTTATCTGGATCTCATTAATGACCGGATGATCCGTGCATTAAAAGGTCGGATTAAAAATGAGCGACAGCAACTGATAAATGTAAAAACCCGGATCGAAGCCATGAGTCCTGTAAATGTGCTAAAAAAAGGTTATGTTCGGGTGACCGATAACAATGGCTTCCCCATTGCTTCGATAACTGCTTTAACGAACGATCAGCTCGTGATCCTTCATTTTGCGGATGGTGAGGCGAAGGCAAGCATTCAATCCACTAAGGAGAATAAATAATGGCAGTTAAAAAACTAAAAACTAAAATGAGTCGACTGGAGACCATTGCAGAACTACTAGAAGATGACAATCAGGAAATTGAGGCATCGATGAAATTGTTTGAAGAAGGCATAAAACTGATCAATGAGTGCAGCGCCGATTTGGACACGCTTGAAGGAAAAATAACGATTATGGTCGATGGCGAAGAGCAGGAATTCGAGGGGAGTGTGGAGGCGTGAGCAATTTTAAAAATCAGCTTAATGAGCGGGTAGCTGAAATTAATGGGGAGCTGGAGAAAGCTTTTCAACAAAATCTCGACACCCCGGAAGTGATTCTCGAAGCCATGAAATACAGCATTTTTGCCGGCGGAAAACGACTGCGCCCGATTTTGATGATGGAAACCTGCCGCGCCCTGGAAGGCGATCTGGAAAGGGTCAAACCGCTGGCGATGGGAATGGAGATGATCCACACATACTCGCTGATCCATGATGATTTGCCGGCTATGGATAATGATGATCTGAGGCGGGGGAAACCCACTAATCATAAGGTTTATGGAGATGCAATGGCGATTCTGGCCGGCGATGGACTCCTCAATTATGCGGTTGAAACGATGCTCCAGGGAACCCATGGCCTGACTGGCCTTGCTTTGACAAACTATCTTTCTGCGATGAAATCGATTATGGGAGCTGCTGGCGTGCGCGGCATGATCGGTGGTCAGGTAGCTGACATGCTAAGCGAGGATAAGGTCATTGGTCTTGACGAAATGGACTATATTCATCTGCACAAAACCGCTGCCCTGCTTGAAGCCTGTGTTCAGAGCGGTTGCTTGATGGCTGGAGCTGAACCGGCTACCCAGGGCCGGCTGATCAGTTATAGTCACCGGATCGGCCTGGCTTTTCAGATTGTCGATGATATTCTTGATATTGAAGGCAACGAGGCGGATCTGGGCAAGCCGATTGGCAGTGACGAAAAAAATCATAAATCCACCTTCGTATCACTCTATGGCCTGGAGGCGTCAAAATTGCGGGTAGCTGAGTTGGAAACCGAAGCCATTGAAATGCTTAAGCCAATTGGTGACCGCACCACCTTTCTTCAGGAGTTGGCCAAGTATATTTGCCGCCGCCGAAAATAAGGAATCAGGCTTTCAGATCAAACAGCAAGCGATTCATAGTTAACAAGAAAATTAGCATATAGCTGAAAACAGACCCATGAAAAGAGGAAAAATTGAAAGAACGTTTAGATAAATTGTTAGTAAACCGGA
>JAHIQT010000149.1 GCA_018903255.1 Bacillota bacterium
CCCGGGATATCAAAAAACCAGTGCTGCTGTTTGTTCATGGTGGTCCGGGAATGCCAGAATATTGGCTTAACGCAAGCCATCCTAGCCGACTTGATGAACTGTTTACCGTGGTCTGGTGGGATCAGCGCGGTGCCGGCTTGTCTTACAGCGCCACGACTCCCGTAGATACCCTGACTACTGAGCAGCTGGTGGCTGATACCATCTCAGTGACCCAGTATCTGCGGCAACGCTTTCGACAGGATAAGATTTATCTGATGGCGCATTCCTTTGGCACCTATATCGCCATTCAGGCAGCCGCCCAGGCACCGGCACTATATCATGCCTATATCGGGGTGGCTCAGTCGGTCAATCTGGAACTGTCGGAAGAACTGGCCTATGCGTGGATGTTAGATTTTTATGCTGATGATCAAAAAAATAGCGACCAGCTTAAAAAAGCCCCCTACGGCACCGCCGGTTACGAACGAATCCGTGATCGGGTGATGCACGAGGCTGGAATTGGCACTACCCACACGATGTACTCGGTATTTACTGGGATATTTTTGGCCATAATCAAGCACCGCGAGTATCTACTCAAGGAAAAGATCCAAATCTGGCAGGGTCTGACTTTTTCTAAGAATTCGCAGCTTAACAAAGAATTCCGACAGGCCAATCTCAGTGATTTAATCAGCCGGCTGGAGATTCCTGTCATCTTTTTATCGGGCGCTTATGATTACACCGTCAATCATCACCTATCAGAAATTTATCTGGAAGAACTCCAGGCTCCGGAAAAACATTTCTATCTTTTTGAAGACTCCGCCCACAGCCCGATTTTTGAAGAACCGGAGGCGGTTCTTCAGATTTTGGGCGCTTTACTTTCCTAGGGCATGCATCCTCAGGAAAACCCCTTAAAAATGCCGCCGCTATCCAACCCTTTTTCATCAATTATTTAGCTGTTAACTACTAGAAAAGGCACTTATGATATTACTTGTGGGTATCGATAAAGTTTAAAATGGCTGAAATAAAATGAATGAAATCGCTCTTAAAGTTTTTTATATCCTGCTCTAAGTCCTCGCTCATACCCACCGCCAACAACTCGGCTTCGATCTTTTTGACCTGCTGATAAAGCCCGGTGGCATCAATATTACCAAGCACCCCTTTGGCGGTGTGCAGTTTTTGTTTTAAGAGGTCAACATTTTTATTTTTCAGGGCGGCTTCCATATCAGTAGCCATGCCGGCATGGATTTCGGCAAAGACCGTCAACAAGGTCAAAATCAGATCTTCACTGTTACCGATCCGATCCGTGAGCATTTCCCAGTCGATTTCTTCGATCTTAGTTGCTTCAAAGCTGATTGCTTCTGATTTTGCTTCTGATTTTGCTACGATCATCACCGCTGATTCTGCTATTTCTTCGAACACTGCTATCGTGGTATCTGACACCCTAGCTTTTAATTGAGGCTTCACATATTTCAAAATAGTTTGATACAATTGCTGTGGATTAATCGGTTTTGAAATGTGATCATTCATCCCAATTTTTAGGCAGTCATCGCGCTCATTGGCCATTGTTCGGGCAGTCATCGCTAGAATGGGAATGCTGGGGCTAATAATTCGAATCTTCTGGGTTGCCTCAAAGCCGTCCATCACTGGCATCTGAATATCCATCAGGATCAGATCATAGTGATCTCCCAATGCGCTATCGCTGATCCGATTCAAGGCTATTTCACCATTTTCGACGGAATCCACCAGGGCGCCTTCCCGTTCCAGAATTTCTTCAGCAATCTGGCGGTTGACCGGATTGTCCTCGGCCACAAGAATCTTTAGCCCAACAAGTCTTGCGAGCGGCTGATCATCCGAATCGGATCCCGCCCCATTGCCTGCTTTAATGTCTCTGGTTGATTTTCCCAACCAGACAGTGAAACTGAAGGTACTGCCGACTCCCGGTTCACTTTCAGCCGTCAGCTTACCACCCATCATTTCAACCAGATTGCGGCTGATGCTAAGTCCTAAACCCGTGCCACCATAGTGCCGGGTGGTTGAATTATCGTTTTGGGTGAATGGCTCAAAGAGGCGCTCCAGATTGTCCTTTGCAATACCGATACCAGTATCCTGCACTGAAAACTTAAGCTGTTGCTGGTTTTCCCGGCTTTCTACCTGACTGATCATCAGCCTGATCTCCCCAGAACTGGTGAATTTTACCGCATTTCCAACCAGATTGGTGAGTACCTGCCCCAGTCGCAACGGATCACCTTGAAACCATCGCGGTAGATCCGGTGAGCACTGGACAAATAAAGCCAGCTTTTTTTCTGATGCTTTTTCAGCAAACAACAAAAAGGTGTCATCGACCACCTTGTCCAGATTGAAGTCGATCGTCTCGACAGCCAGTTTGCCAAATTCAATTTTTGAAAAATCGAGAATATCGTTGATGATTCCTAACAGGGCAGTGGTAGCATGATGAATATTTTGGAGATAATCTTGCTGTTTGGCATCGAGTTCTGTCTGCATAACCAGGTACGACATCCCCAATATCGCATTCATCGGGGTTCTGATTTCGTGACTCATATTGGCTAGAAACAAAGATTTGGCTTCCGTCGCGGCATTGGCATTTTTTAGTGCAACTTCCAGCTCCTGTTCTTTTTCTTTAATCTCAGAGATATCTGTAAAGACCCCTAGAAATCCACCCACTGAGCCATTTGCCAGATAGTATACATTGAGACTGTAGAGGACAAACTGTTCTTGTCCACCAGCATTTAAAAAAGCTGTCTGTCGCACCACTGGTTTGCGGGTTTCCAGAGCCTCCGCCTTCATCTGACAATATTGTCGGTAATCGGCTTTGGACATGTTGGGAAAATCTGAAAGATTCCGATTGAGATAGGCTTCGCTGTCGGAACCGTAAAGGCGGGAAAACTTGTCATTCAGCCCCAGCAATCGGTCGTCCCGGGAGACATAAAAAATACCACCGGGCATCGCATCCAGTAATTGAGTAGTAAAATAATACTGGTTTTTTAATTTTCTGTTGCTGGCTATTTCCTTTTCCAGCGCGGCTTTGGTTCGATCAATCTGCTGGGTGTATAAACAACTGACCATATAGAAGGCAATCACCAAAAAATAGATCAGAATGTCAATATCAAAACCGATGATGTGCCAGGTAAACAGCGGATAAGCGAAAAAATAGAAGCCATTTCTCCAGATGACGGTTTGCTTTTTTGCTTTTATGGCTGTCGATTGAGTGATTGATTTCTGGTTAAAATAAACCCCACCAATGGCGATCAAAAGAATCCCGGCTTTGTAGGCCAGATCAATGATGGCGCTTTGATAAATCAGGCTGGGATAGATGGCTGTGATTAGATCGGTCAAACTGACAGTGGCAAAACCAATCAATGCAATTTTATGCCCGATTGTAATGATCCGTTCTTTAAAATAAAGCCAGTTTAACAGTAGCAGTCCCTGAGTAAACAGGCTGAGAACGATGTAAAAAAAAGAAAAAATGGTAACCAGGTCCCCAGAAATCATTAGCGCCCATGGTAACTGCGGCTCCGGTTCGAAAAAAATCAGCCAGACGGTAATCCCCATACAGACGACCAGTGTTAGCATATCAGCCATCACTTGAAATTGGCTGGTTTTTTTGGTCACATAACTATAGAGGCTAGCAATCGTCACTAAAATCAAAATTCGGCTGACGGCATAGAGCATCGCTTCAAGATTATAAAAAGCGACCTGATCAATTCCCTCCGATAAAATCATCAGCTCTCCGACCATCGCGATAAGATCGGCAATAAACCAGGCGAGAAACGCATCGGAAGCAATTCTTTTTACTGATTTGTTGCCTTCCTTCATTGGGATAAACGAACGCAGCGCGAGCCAAGCGAAAAGGGTCGCTCCCGGTTTTAGCAGAATCATCAGGGTATGGTTCTTAAGCGTGACGGCCAGCAGATAGGCCAGTGCATAAATGATGATCAAGCCAATAAACATTTTTTTGTATTTTTCCGGCATGTCCCACTTCCCCCTATTCCGGCAATAATTGCTGAGTTGTATTTTCATTATAGCATCGGAATCCACTGTGTGGAAGCATCAAAATTATTTCGACCCGACTTATTGCAATTTTTAAACCGACAATACTCTTCCTAATGCCAAAAAGACTGCAAGAGATTAACTTTTGCAGTCTTTAGGTCATTCACATAATTTTGCGTCAGTTGTTTTTAGTAATTCTTATCGGCATAACCAACCCAGCCGCCCTCTTTGACTAGCGTTTTGTCAAATTCGCCAACTTTAAAGTCAATCGTTTCGGATTTGCCATCAGCCTCAATACTAATCTGGTTACCATCTACATCAACTGCCATGATCACCGCTTTGCCGGCATAGTTAGCAAACAAACCGTCAATCGTTTCTTTAGGCAGTTCAATGGCGAACATCCCGCAATTGTACATGTTCTGCCTAAAAATTCGGGCGAAGCTTTCGGCAATCACGACATTGATGCCATTGACTTCCAGTGCCCAGGGCGCATGTTCTCGGGACGAACCGCAACCGAAGTTTTCACGGGTCACTATGACCGCCTTATCTTGAATATCTTCCCGGGAAAAGCCGGGCAAAACCAGATCCTCTAATAAATTCGGTTTTAAAGCCTCTTTAGTAATTTCGGTCAAATATTTAGCCGGGATAATCTCATCGGTGTTAATATCGCTGCGATCTAAAAATAATACGTTTCCTTTAAATGTCTTCATCTCGTTCCCCCTTTCTAAGCCTTGAATAAATCAGCATTGACAATCGTTCCGCTAATCGCTGTCGCTGCTGCCGTGGCCGGGCTCATCAGATGAACCATACCACCCTTGCCCATGCGACCGTTAAAATTACGGTTGGTGGTAGCAGCACAGACTTCACCTTCAGCCAGTACCCCGTTGCTCATACCCAGACAGGCGCCGCAGGTCGGATTAGTAACGCAGAAACCGGCATCCTGGAAGATTTCGATAATCCCTTCTTTTAATGCCATCGAATAAATGGCTGGTGTTGCGGGGCTGACAATGGCGCGGACCTTATCGCTGATTTTTTTGCCCTTGAGAACTTCTGCAGCGATGCGCAAATCTTCAATCCGGCCATTGGTGCAACTACCGATATAGATCTGATCGACTTTGGTACCGGTCATTTCAGCCACGGTGCGAACCTGATCAGGCTTGTAACCGACGGTAAGCATCGGTTGCAGTTCCGAAACGTTGTATTCCAGCACCCGTTCATATTCGGCATCAGCATCGGAAACCCATTTAGAATAATCGGCCAGGGCGTCTGCTTTAGTGGCAAATTCGTCCTGGATGAAGTCCCAGAGATAATCGACGGTGGTCATATCGGGATAGCAGATTCCGCAGGTGCCGCCGGCTTCAATGGCCATGTTACACAGGGTCATCCGCGATTCCATCGACATCGTATCGACCACCGGACCGGTAAATTCAATGACCATATTAGTGGCACCGTTGACCGTCAACTCTTTGATAATAAAGAGGATCAGGTCTTTGGCGTAAACTCCCGGTTTTAGTGCGCCGGTGAGAACAATTTTAATGGTTTTAGGAAAATGGAAGGCACAAACCCCTTTTAAGATCCCAACTTCCAGGTCGGTGGTGCCGATTCCGGCAGCAAAAGCACCAAATGCCCCATGGGTACAGGTGTGAGAGTCGCCCATGATGATGGTGTAGCCGGGTCGGACAAATCCTTTTTCCGGGAAGATGGCATGACAGACGCCGTTCTTACCGATATCAAAAAAGTCTTTGATATCATGTCGTCTGGCCCAGTCTCTGAGGATTTTTCCCTGTGCCGCGGTTTTTGAATCCTTGGCGGGGGTTACATGGTCGATGACGGCCTTAATCTTGGTGGGATCGAAAACCCGATCCATCCCCCGGGCCATCAGATCGGTGATGGCAATTGGTGTGGTGATTTCATGACAGAAAACCCGGTCCAGTTTTAACACATGTGTATCTGGAAACGGCTCATCTACCCGATGTGCATCAAATATTTTTTCAGCTATTGTCTTACCCATTTTAATCTCCTTCTTTTGTCACTTTCTTAATCTCAATAAACTCATCTCTTATTATGACATAAAGCTGTAAATAGATCAATAAACCAGCTAAAATCAATCCCGCTGGTTACAAATATTTTCATGGTTGACCAATGCTACCGTACCGACCAATTATTAATCTGCTGTTCGCCACAAGCTCGGACAGGCTATCGCCATGTCCGCCTTGATGCGTACAACATGATGTAATAATTGTCGGTACTACTAAATCTTTTTTTTAAGTTTCGTAATATTTTTTTATTTTCCCCCTTGACTCTGACCTTAGGTGATAGCTTATGATAGAATCAGGTCAGGGAAAACCTAGCCGAAAGAAACCAAGCAAGGAGACGAAAATGAAAATGACGGTTAAAGAGGTGGCGATGCTTACTGGGGTCAGTGTGCGCACCCTTCACTATTACCATCGTGAAGGAATTCTGATTCCCAGCGAAGTCACCGAGAATCGGTATCGATACTATGACACAGCTAACCTGGCGCAGCTCCAGAATATTCTGTTCTTACGGGAACTGGATTTTTCGATCCAGGAAATCAAAGGGATTCTGGCCGATCCCAATTACGACGAAATGGATGCCTTTAAAAAGCAACGCCACCTGCTGCTGCTCAAACGGTGCCGTCTGGACAAACTGATTGCCTTGCTGGATCAAAAATTAGAAGGAGAAAGAACCATGAATTTTAAACCATTTGATATGACTGAAATTGAAGCGAACAAGAAACAATACGAAACTGAAGTCAAAGAGCGCTGGGGTAAAACTGACGCCTACCGCCAAAGCCAACAGAAAGCCAACAGCTATAGCCCGGAACAATGGGAAGCGATCCACACTGAAGCCGAAGCCATCTATGCTGGTTTTGTCACCAAAATGGCTCAGGATGCCGCAGACCCCGAGGTTCAGGAGCTGGTGGCCGAGTGGCAGGCTCACATCAGCCGTCACTACTACAACTGTAGCAAAGAAATTCTGTCCGGACTGGGGCTGATGTACGTCCATGATGACCGGTTCAAGGCGAACATTGATAGCCATGCCGACGGACTGGCTCAGTTTATGAGCGATGCTATCGGGATTTATACAGATAAATAGGGATTAAAGCCCATTTCAAGCATTACATAACTACTATAAAAGAACCATTTTGGGACTGTCTACCAAATCTGACCCAAATGGTTTTTTTGTTTGTCCCAGTCAAAACACAGTTGATGATTATACTTATTCCCTGTATACTATTAATAAACGACATTTACATGATGAATAAGCAAAGGAGTAGCTATGAAATATCTGGTTATCGGCGCCGGCGGGACTGGCGGATGCATCGGGGCTTATCTGGCCAAAGCGGGAAAAGATGTGACCTTAATTGCCAGAGGCCAACATCTGGACAGAATTCGGGAAAACGGAATTGAGATGGAAACCAATTGGCAAGGGACTTACACGGTGTCGCCGATCAAGGCCTATGACACTTTGCATTATGATGAGCAGCCGGATGTGGTTTTTGTCTGTGTCAAAGGCTATTCACTGGACGAAATTGTTCCATTTATTAAACAAATCGCTCATAAAGATACAGTGGTGATCCCGATTTTAAATATTTATGGCACTGGCGGAAAACTTCAGGAACTGCTTCCCGAGCTGCTGGTTACCGATGGCTGCATTTATATATCCGCCAATATTGCTGCTCCGGGCAAGATTAAGATGCACGGCGAAATTTTTAGAATTTTCTTCGGGGTTCGTGATCCCGCACAATTCTGCCCGGTTTTAAAACAAATTGAAGCAGACTTAAATGATAGCGGTATTCTGGGCGTCCTGTCCCAAGATATCCGCAAAGATGCCTTACAGAAATTTTCTTATGTGTCAGCTATGGCAGCCTGCGGGTTGTATTATCAGGTTGAAGCCGGAGCGGTTCAGAAACCTGGTGAAATCAGGAATACCTATATTGATTTGCTGCGGGAAATCGAAGCGCTGGCGCTGGCCATGGATATTCATTTTGACGTTGATATCGTCCAGTTTGATCTGGATATTCTGGACTCATTGGCACCGACTGCCTCAACCTCAATGCTCCGTGATATTAATCTGGGTAAAAAGTCAGAAATTGATGGCCTGGTTTTTGAAGTGCTGCGGATGGGAGCACACTACCATGTTCCGATGCCAACCTATCAACGGCTGGCGCAAGCATTTGACGGATATCTACAGCCATAGGCTCTGCCATCTAGACCTTTTATTAGATCAACTTGCTGATTGCTGCCAATCTTGGCAGATCTAAGATTTATAAACAGTACCGATCACCATTGACAACATAACGGATAATAAACTTGCATCGATCAGTCAAAAGCGTTAAAATGAAATGATATTTAAAAAATTCCAACATGAGAGTGATGACCATGACTAACCAAAAAGAAAATATTCTTCAGGTGGCCAGCCAATTGTTCTATGAACAGGGCTATAAAAAAACCTACTTGGATCAGATTGCCGAAGTCTGTGAGATTACTAAGCCCCTGATTTCCTATTATTTTAAGTCAAAATCGAGTCTGGCTCGGGCGGTCAGTGATGCTTTTTTATTTGAACTGAAAAATAAGATCGCTTTAAAGCTTTATACTGAATATTTCAAAGGGCAACGCGCCGATCTTCAGGTCAGCACGGCAGTGGAAATCCGACTCTATCACCTACTTTTTCTTTCCGACCCGAAAGCGATGCAGTTTATCCGAGAACTGGCTGATGATAAGTACGAAGACCTCTTTAGCACTGATGGTGATCTCCTTTATAAAATGCATGATCGCCAATATCATCTCGCTATCAATAAAGAAGCTGATGAGCTGGCGATGATTGCCAATGCCGCCCGTGCTTCAAGTTTCTCGCTAATGTGGGCTTACGACCGGGGCGAATTTAACTGCACCCGAGATGATTGTCTGGATTATATCATCCGACTCAATTTTATGCTGATGCATATTGATCAGAAGCGTATTGATGCGATCATCGCTGAAAGCAAAAAAGTCCTCGAAACGGTGCCCTTCACCTTTAAACCCTATTTTCAAATTGATTAAGTGCAACTAAAACAAAAAACCGCCCGAATTCTCGATTGAATCCAGGCGGTTTTTACATTGCAGCGCATTATTTGCGGTTATTGAATGACTTGTTGCCGATCTAGTATGACATTGCCAATAAAAGACATCACCCCCACAGAAGCCAACCCGACGGCTGCTAACAGAAATTTAATTTCGATACTGCCACCGGCTAAATTCGCAACCCCACTAGAAACAATCGGTGAGACAAAGATCCCCACGCTAGTGGAAGCAGTAACGACGGCGATCGCTAGCGAACTAATCGATGGATGCACCGCATTAGCGGCCTGGAAGGTACCTGCTGGATTGATAGTGGCTAAACAGAAACCACCGCAGATGGCGCCAAAAAATAATGACGGCAGAGTCCCCAACAAAAAGATCATCAACATTCCCAACCCACCAATTAGCAAGCATACCGGAATCACCAGTTTTTTTAGAAGCCGCTGCATCCGACCAAACAGGATCCCGGTGAGCATCCCGGCGGCGGACATCGAGGTATTGATCAACCCGCTAGTGGAGGCGTCCCCTAATCCCTTGCTGGCCACAAACATTGCCACATTTGTCTGAAAAACAAACAGGAAAACCCCAAATAAAAACATCGTCAAGGCCGTAAAATAAACCTTGGCATTGAGTTTTGCACTTTTCTCAGATGTTTCTGCTTCAGCATGGGCTGGAGCCTGGTCCTTAGGCAGGTTTTTAATGACAATCGCAATCACCGGAATAAAAACCAGATAAACCAGGTAGGACAATTGCCAGGAAATTCCCGCCAGCATCCCCGAGCTAAACAGCAGTACCATGCTGCCGCCATTGACAAAGGCAGACTGCAGACCCATCATCGCCCCGCTTTCCTCAGCCACAAAGTAATCCGCGATCAAGGCCATCGACATGGTCGCATTCATCCCCTGGGCGATCCCCAGCAGCAAACTGCAACCGAGCAGCACATAAATACTAGTAGACCCGAAAAGCAGGGCAATCATCCCCCCGGCCAGTCCGCAGACCAGGCCAAAAATTACCAGGTTTTTTTTCGGTAAGCGCAGCGACAATGGTCCGGAAGCAAAGGCAAAGACCAGTCCCATCAAGGCCGGAATGGTTAACACCATCGCAATCAGGGCTGGGTCGACGCCCACAAAATAAGCCTGAATATCGGCCAAAATCGCTGATGCCGTCATCGATATCATCAATAATGACGAGATCGACAGAATCGCAACTTTAATTTTTTTCTTTTCCAAGATTTTCTCCTCACAATGATAGCGTTTTTGCCGGTTTGTTTTATGACTTTGACAATACTTAACCGGTTAAGTTACCGGTATTATATTATGGGCACTTTTCTCTGTCAACGAAATATTTAAACTCCCACAACTTCTTTTTGTGTTAAACTGAGTGTATAAATCGAGCATCAGGCATAGACTGGGGGCTTTTTTTCCTATCAAATGATCTTCAATCCCGGTTGTCACAGCAACACGACTGCTGCATATGAGAGCCATTGTCAATGCCGATGATCCAAAATGTCTGTTGATCTGATTACTATGATCCACTTTCGCGAGGACTATCAATTTGATAAGCTTACAAAATAAACGAACCCATGTGGAGACCATCATCATGATGTTCCATATGGGTTCGTTCGTGGGATGAATCAGTACCACCTGATTATTTTTTCATCTTATTCAAAATGAACTCGCGTTGCATCATAGCGTTCTTTCTGTTTGGTATCTGCAACCGGATAACCGATGGGGATTATACCGTATGGATTAAGATGTTCGGGGATCCTTAAAATTTGGCGGACACTTTCCATCCGGTCGGTTAGTGGTGCAACCCCAACCCAGACAGCGCCGAGACCCAGCTCGGTGACTTCCAGCAAAATATTCTGGGTGCAGGCAGCCATATCAATTTCAGCGAACTCCGGCATCATCAACTCCTTACGATATACTGGCACAATCGCCAATGCCGCATCCTTGATGAAGCTACCATAGGGACTCTTTTCCGCCAACGCGACCAGGGTTTCTTTGTTTTTAACCACATAAAACTCCCAGGGTTGCTGGTTGGCAGCCGATGGGGCAGCCATCGCGGCTCTTAAAATCTGCTCTATTTTTTCCGCTTCCACTTCCTTGTTTTGGTACTTTCTAACACTGGTTCGTTCAAATATTGCGCTCATTTTTTCCTCCAATAACTTTTTCATATTTTTGCAATTACTTGCGTCTTACTGTTGTTCATGCTATCATTTTACCAATGATTTTCACAAAAACAAGTATGCACTTATAAGTTACTTACTACCCTAAATGATAGTAACTCAACTTTCCCAGCTTAATTCACTAAACAAAGCCTTTATAAAAGAGGCCTGAGAGTCAATCCATTGCTGGAGTTGATTTTTTAACAGTGTAGACTTTCTAGAGCCTACCGAATTTAATTGTTCGACA
>JAHIQT010000150.1 GCA_018903255.1 Bacillota bacterium
TCACCGTCATTTTCATCACCCTCACACATTATTGTTTATTTTGTAATGTTCTTCTGGAATCTCAATGTTTTCTGGATTTTCTACATTACCTTACATATTATACACTATCTTGTAATATTATGACTTGATCAACACGCCCTAGTAAAATCAAATTTATTGAAAAATATCTGGCAACGGAAGAGGCTGTCGTCTTCCAGGAAGAATGCCCAATGGTATACCTGTACGTCACGCCCATTCCTGAAAATATTACCGAAGATAATTGGTTTGAGATCAGTTATCATCATATAAAAAATTGCTCGAAATTATCACTACATGGCACATCCACTTATAACGTAATGATTGATGTTGAAAATATCAGGGCAGGTAATTATTTTAACTATTCATATATTTATACGAAACTTTTGCATAACCTGGGTACAACATGTTTTAAGAAGCCAAAGGGGATATATTTAAAATCTTTCTGTAAGGGCGATTGGGAAGATTCTCCCAGAACTTATCAAAATATTAGCGATTATGCAGACAAGCATGGTTTGGTGATGACAGGCTATGCTTACGAACAGATAGTCCTTGATGAGGCAGCTACCAACGATCACAAAAATTATGTTTCGGAAATATCGATTAGAATTGATTAAGTGTTTTAAACATTCCATTTCTTGGATAATATCATATTTATATCTGGCTCTATTTTCTTTACACCATCTTTATATGAAGTATGATAATTTATTTAAGCTAAACAAAATAGCATAAATTATAGGAATGATTCATATTAGATTATGAAAATAGGTGATTAGTTGACAAAGATAAAAAATGCCCTGCTCGGGAAATCATTACGATCAGATGAAATTAAACATGAGCGTTTGTCCAGACGATGGGGTTTGCCGATATTGGCTAGCGATGCGGTTTCCTCGGTTGCCTATGCGGTGGAAGAAATAATAATCGTTCTGGTTCCATTACTTGGTTTTGCCGCCTTTGTATATGTGCCTGGGGTAGCCGGTGCCATTATCCTGTTACTGCTACTTCTGGTTTTTTCCTACTCTCAAATTATCTCTCACTATCCCAATGGTGGTGGAGCGTATATCGTTTCTAAGGAAAATCTGGGCGAGAAGCCAGCTTTAATTTCAGCGGCGGCGTTGATGGTGGACTACATTTTGACCGTTGCCGTTAGTATTTCGTCATCGACGATGGCAATTGTGGCGGCAGTCCCCAGTCTAGACCCCTATCGGATTGAGATTTCAGTGGGGTGTATTTTAATTGTTACCTTGATTAACCTCAGAGGAATGCGGGAGTCATCAAAAATATTTGGAATTCCGACCTATGCGTTTATCTTTGCTATGTGCATCATGATTACTGTTGGCTTGTTCAAGCTTTTCTCTGGGACACTGATGCCAATCTCCTACACGCCGGATCAATTATCCGGGGTATTGCCAAATCAGGCGTTCCAAGGCATTATGGTACTGCTGTTATTGCGGGCATTTTCATCTGGTTGTTCGGCATTAACCGGGGTTGAAGCAGTAAGCAATGCAGTACCTGCTTTTAAAACACCAGAACAACGAAATGCCAGACATGTTTTGTATTTACTGGCTGGGATTATCGTTGTTGTATTTGGCGGTACCATCATGCTGGCAGTCAATTTACACGTTGTCCACATTGAAGGAACGACGGTTGTGGCCCAAATTGCCCAGGCAATTTTTGGGCGGAACTTTTTTTACTATTTTGTCCAGCTAACCACTTCGTTGATCTTAATTATCGCTGCCAATACGGCTTATAATG
The DNA here is from genome assembly GCA_018903255.1 of Bacillota bacterium. Classification (GTDB taxonomy): domain Bacteria; phylum Bacillota; class Clostridia; order Eubacteriales; family Eubacteriaceae; genus Acetobacterium. The sequence continues at coordinate 1,771 of JAHIQT010000150.1, forward strand.
GACTGCCACTCTTATTATACTTGCTGGCACATGATCAATATGTACCCAGACAGTTTTCCCAACGTGGAGCGAAACTCAGCTTTTCCAATGGCATTTTGTTTATCTCGGTTGTGGCTATTTTTCTCGTGATTGTTTTTCACAGCGACCCGCATCATTTGATGCCATTATATTCAGTTGGGGTATTTATTTCATTCACCTTGTCCCAGTACGGCATGTTCAGAAAATGGCTCCGGGAAAAAAAGACTGGCTGGCAGTACAAATCGCTGATTAATATATTCGGTGCTGTCGTAACCGGAGCAGGTTCCCTGATTACACAAGTAGTGGTGCCTGCCACTAATTTATGAACTTATGATAAGCGGCACCATCGGGTGGGGTGCGGTTCATATAAACCAATTGGTCCTACAATTTTGATCGTTGCAATACGGAGTGAAACGATTAACTGAAGTTTGATTAAAAGTGCAACGAATGATGAAACGAAAAATATGTCGTTTCACGATCGGTTTTGTGGTAAAATTATCCTATAAAGAACAGGGAGGCTTACCAGTGAAAATGAAAGAAAGCTATAATTTGGAATTTAAAGAAGAAATATCAAGAACTTTTCTAAAGACGGTCAGTGCCTACGCTAATTTTAACGATGGTGAAATATTATTTGGGATCGATGATGATGGACAACTTTTGGGGATGAAAAATCTTGCAACGGAGGAATCTTTAAGAATTGAAAACATGATTAACGATTCGCTTGTTCCAGTTCCGAATTTTGAAATTAGCGTTGAAGCAATCGGAGATCTAAAGGTTATTCGCTTAGCGGTTAAAAAAGGGAAGGATACACCTTACTATTGTAAAGGTAAAGCTTATAAACGTGCGGATACTGCTACCATTGAAGTTGATCGGTTTGAACTTAGACGACTAGCGATGGAAGGTATCAATCTGAATGACGAGGATAGAAAAGCTTCTTCTCAGGAGTTGTCATTTGCCGTGTTGGAACGGTGGTTACAAGAAGCAGCAGGTATCGAAAAAATAAACTTGGATATTCTAAAAACCCTTAATTTATATAACAAGGATGGTTATTACAACCTTGCCGGAGAATTACTGGCGGATCATAATGAAATCGGTTTTTCGGGGATTGATATGGTGAAATTCGGTAAAGACATCAGTCAGATCCAATTCAGAAAAACCATCACCAATCGATCTTTGTTAACCCAATTTGATATGGCAATCGAACTTTTTGAACAGTATTATATATTTGAAGAAATTGATGGTTATAACAGAACGAAAAAAGAACGTATTCCCAAAGAGGCGTTTCGAGAATCCCTGGCAAACGCCATCGTTCATCGTTTATGGGACATTAACTCGTTTATTCAAATAGCGATGTATGAGGATCAAATCGAAATCAACTCGCCTGGAGGTCTGCCGGCAGGTGTTTCTAAAGAGGAATACTTATACGGGAATATCTCAGTTTTGAGAAATCCTATTATTGCTGGAGTTTTTGATCGCTTAAATATTATTGAAAAATTTGGGACAGGAATCGCAAGAATAAATGAGGAATATCTTCATAGCATGACAAAACCTCTTTTTGATGTGAGTGAAAATAGAATTCGAATCGTATTACCGGTCATCAAAATTGATAAACTGGATTTGCCTGAAGATGAAGGGATTGTTTATGGTGTTTTAAAAGAAGCGGGAGAATTGACAAGAAAAGCAATCGATTTAAAAACCGGATTTGATAAGACGAAAACCATTAGGGTCTTGAATAAATTGATCACCAGGCAGTTAATTACAAAAGAGGGCAGTGGAAGATCAGTAACTTACAAGCTGAAGTAAAGCCTTTAAGGTGTTGGTGCCTGCCACTAACTTATGCTAATTAAAGGTGTGGCGAAAGGGTAAAATGATGGAAAATGGTTTTATTTATCAAACCCCATTGGGGACAATTGTGCTGACTGAGAATGGCAGCGCCATTACCCGACTGCTTTTTAGCGCGGAATTGCCTAAAGAAGTGAATTGTGCGGAAACACCCCTGCTAAAAAAAGCGGCTCAGCAGCTCCAGGAATATTTCGCCGGGACACGCAAGCGTTTCGATTTGCCCCTCGAGCCGCAAGGCACCGACTTTCAGCAAAAAGTCTGGCAAGCCCTCCAGGAGATTCCCTACGGCGGGGTGTGCAGCTACCAGGACATTGCCCGGGCCATCGGCAACGACAACGCCTGCCGGGCCGTGGGCGGCGCCAATAACAAGAACCCCATTGCCATCATCATTCCCTGTCACCGGGTGATTGGTGCCGATGGCCGTCTGGTCGGTTATGGCGGCGGGCTGCCGCTCAAAAGAAAGCTGCTGGAGCTGGAAAAATCAGATCAACCATCATAGTTGTTTAAGCGATCTCTGCATCAGGGGTCGCTTTTTCGATGGGGTGAATTATTTCAGTGATCAAGAAAATTTGAGTGCAACTAAAAAAATAGTGAACAAAAACAATAAAACGGTTAAAATGATAGCAGTATAAATTTATGTAGCTGCAAAAAGAGCGAGGAGGGAGCAGATGAAACGGATCATTACCGAATTTTTAAAACCATTTTACGGCCGGATGGCTGTTGGGGTATGCTTTAAATTTACCGGTTCGATTATGGATTTGATTATTCCTTCAATTCTGGCCTATATTATTGATCAGGTGATCCCCTTAAATCAAACAGCGCCAATTTTTTATTGGGGCGGGGTGATGGTGGTCTGTGCCATCATCGGGATGGTCTTTAATATTATTGCCAACCGGATGGCGGCCAGAGTGGCCAGCGATGCCACCGAGGTGATCCGCCATGATCTGTTTGCCGGAGTGATGTATTTTTCCAATCAGCAGATGGACACGCTGACCAAACCGTCGGTGATTTCACGGTTAACCGCCGACACCTATATTATTCACCAGATGATCATCCGCATTCAAAGACTGGGGGTGCGGGCCCCGATTATGCTTTTTGGCGGGATCATTGTCACGATGATGCTGGACCCGGTACTGGCCATGGTGCTGATTGGCATTATGCCGATTATGGCGGTGTTGATTACCCTGGTTTCAAGAAAAAGTATGCCGCTTTTTGCCGGTCTGCAACAGGCTTTTGACGGTTTTGTCAGAGTGGTCAGAGAAGACATCAACGGGATTCGGGTGATTAAGGCCTTGTCTAAAACGGATTATGAAAAAAGCCGTTTTGATGTCATCAATACCAAGGTGGTAAACCAGGAGAAAAAAGCCCGGATGACCGTGGCGGTGATTTCGCCGGCGATGAATATTTGTCTCAATCTGGGTTTGGTTGGCGTGGTGGTGGTGGGGGCCTATGGCGTCAATAACGGCACCTCCGAAGTGGGGGTTATTCTGGCCTTTATGACCTATTTCACGATCATTCTCCATGCCGCGGTGGCGATTTCCAAATTGTTTGAGATGTGGCCAAAGGCCACGGCTTCGGCCGAGCGGATCGTTCAGGCCCTGGACAGTGTTGATACCTTGGCAGTAGTGGCAGAGGCCGAACCTGAGGAAGCGGTCAACAAGGGCGGCTTTATCGAATTTCAAAACGTCACTTTTTCCTATAATAAAGAAGAACCCAATCTGACTAACATTTCTTTTGCTCTGGCTAAAGGCGAAACCCTGGGCATTATCGGCGAAACCGGGGCCGGGAAAACGACTCTGTTAAATCTGCTGATGCGGCTTTATGATGCCGATGCGGGGACGATCACCATTGCCGGTCGCGATGTCCGATCCCTGGATCCCCGGGAATTGCATCAGAAATTCGGGGTGGTCTTTCAAAATGACATGATCTTTGAAGCCACCATTGAGGAAAACATCGATCTGGGCCGAAAGCTGTCGCAGGAGGCCATTGCGGCGGCGATCACCTGCGCCGGGGCCACCGCCTTTGTGGATGAAAAATCGGGCAAAGCTGCGGAACAGCTGACCATTAAAGGGGCCAACCTCAGCGGCGGCCAGAAACAGCGGATCCTGATTGCCCGGGCGCTGGCGGCCCGCCCGGATATTCTGGTGCTGGATGACGCCTCCAGTGCCCTGGACTATCAAACCGATGCTGCCTTTCGCAAAGCGATTAAAGAAAATTTTGCCGAGACCACCATTATTATCGTGGCCCAGCGGGTCAGCTCGATCCGTCACGCCGATCATATTCTGGTGCTGGAAAACGGCGCGGCCATCGGCTATGGCAAGCACAAGCATCTGATGAAGTGCTGTGAAGTTTATCGGGAAATCAGCCATTCCCAGATGGGGGTGTCCTGAGATGCGACGATCACAAAAATTTGATAAACCGAAAAACCGCAAAGGCACCCTGATCCAGTTGGGCGGCTATCTGATGCGTTATAAATGGCGGCTGTTGGCTGCCATCGCCTTAACCATCGTAAGCAACCTGCTGGCCCTGGTGGGGCCGCTGCTGTCCGGCTACGCCATTGATGCCATCGAACTGGGCACCGGCCAGGTTAATTTCGGGCAGGTGTTTTATTACGCCGGCTGGATGGTGGTCTTTTATATCGGCTCTGCCGGACTGACCTATGTTCTTGAAGTGCTGATGATTCGGGTCAGCCGTCAGGTAACCTATGCCATGCGCAGGGACGTTTTCAATAAGCTGATGGATCTGCCGGTGGGTTATTTTGATGTCCACCAGACGGGGGATGTCATCAGCCGGATTACCTATGATATTGATACCGTCAACAGTTCAATTTCCAGCGATCTGATCCAGGTATCCTCTGCGGTGATCACCGTCCTGGGATCGTTTTTGATGATGCTGGCGATCTCGCCAAAACTGGTGCTGATTTTTGCTTTTACGGTACCGGCGTCAATCTTGATGTCTCGTTACCTGGTTAAAAAGACCCGCCCACTGTTTAGCCGACGCTCCCGAAAACTGGGTGAACTCAATGGTTTTGTGGAAGAAATGGTATCGGGTCAGAAGACCCTGAAAATCTATGATCAGGAAGAGCATACGATTGAAAAATTCAATATCAAAAACAAACAAGCGGTGGATGCCTACTACAATGCTGAATACTATGGCAGTATGATCTATCCGACCATTAATTTTATCAACAATGTTTCGCTGGCCTGTATCAGTGTCTTTGGGGCCTTGTTATATGTGGCCGGAGCGATGTCGATTGGGCAGATTTCCTCCTTTGTGCTGTACTCCCGCAAGTTTTCCGGGCCGATTAATGAAATGGCCAATATCATGAACGATCTTCAATCGTCGCTGGCGGCGGCGGAGCGGGTCTTTGCCTTGCTTAATGAACTGTCCGAGGCCAGGGACACTGATAAGATGACCGACCTGAGCAATGTCAAGGGTGACATCGTGCTGGAAAATGTCCGCTTCAGCTATGATGCCAATCAGGTGATCATCAAAAACTTAAGTCTTAAGGCCGAGGCGGGCAAGCTGATTGCCATTGTCGGTCCCACCGGGGCTGGAAAAACCACGATTATCAACCTGTTGATGCGCTTTTATGATACTGGAGCCGGGAATATTTATGTGGATGACTATGAGGTTCGGGAGTTGACCCGGGACAGCCTGCGAAAATCATTTGCCATGGTACTACAGGATACCTGGCTTTTTCATGGGACGATCTATGAAAACCTGACCTATGGTAGAGAAAAGACCACCATGGCAGAGGTGGTCCAGGCGGCCAAGGCGGCCCGTATTCATTCATTTATTGAGCATCTGCCACAGGGCTACGAAACCATTTTGAGTGATGAAGGCACCAATATTTCCAAGGGCCAGAAGCAGCTCTTAACCATCGCCCGGGCGATGCTGTTGGACGCCAAAATGCTGATCCTCGATGAGGCCACTTCCAACGTCGACACCCGCACCGAGAAAAAGATTCAGGCGGCCATGCGTCAGCTGATGAAGGATAAAACCTGTTTTGTCATCGCCCACCGGCTGTCCACGATCCAGAATGCTGATCTGATTCTGGTGGTGGATCAGGGCGATGTGGTGGAGCAGGGAACCCACACAGAACTGATGGAAAACCGTGGCAGCTATTGGCAGATGTATCAGGCGCAGTTTGAGTGATCAGAAAGATAAGGCAAATTTTAATAGCGAAGAGCGATGCGTTAACAAGTTAAAGAAAATTTGAAACTCTGTGATCTAGTTACGGAATATTAATCCAAAATGCTTATAATAAAGGTAAGGATACAAACTAACGATTAAGGAGATTATAGATATGAGTGCAGTAACAATTACAAAAGAAAATTTTCAACAAGAAGTGATTAATTCAGAAAAACCGGTATTATTAGATTTTTGGGCACCATGGTGTGGTCCCTGTAAAATGGTATCGCCGATCATCGACGAAATTGCCGATGAGGTTTTCACCTTAAAGGTCGGAAAAATTAACGTCGATGAACAACAGGAATTAGCCGCTGAATTTAAGGTCATGAGCATCCCGACATTGGCAGTAGTCAAAGGTGGAGTGGTCGTAAAAAAATCCGTGGGCGCAAAATCCAAGGCCGATATTTTAGATTTAGTAGCAGAATAACCTTAGTAGTGAAATAGCCAGAAAAAGAGCAAGGGAGAAATCCCTTGCTCTTTTTCTGAACCGAATTTTGGTTGAAAGTTTTGACCCGCCTAAATAATTTCTTTTAATTGAACCTTATCAATCACTTCAATTTTACCGCGCGAGAGGTTCACATAGCCTTCGTTTTCAAAATATTTCAGCATGCGGGAAACTACTTCGCGGGCCGAACCGATATATTTGGCAATTTGCTCATGGGTCATGTTAATGGTATTAGAACCGGTTCGGGAAACTTCATCCAATAGGAAGATGGTCAGGCGTTTATCAAAACTCATAAAGAGAATCTGTTGCATCGCCCACATCACATCCGAAAAACGATCGATCATCGATTTATAAGAAAAATTTTCGGCATAAATATTTTCGTTGCAGATCTGCGAAAAGATAGAGGACTTAAGCAGGAGTACCTCACAATCGGCTTCGGCATCAATATGAACATCAAAGGTAATATTTTCTAAGATACAAGAAGCCGATAAGATGCAGATCTCATCTGACCCCAGCCGATAAAGGGTGATATCTCGGCCATCTTCTGATAAAATATAGGTGCGCAATTCGCCGCTTTTGATCAGCAATACACCAACGCAGTCATTTTCGCCGCGGTGAATGTTTTCCCCCCGTTTATAGCTTATCGGCATGGTATTCTCCAAAAGCATGGTTTTTTGATTTGGATTTAAATGATCCCAAAAGGTCAAGACCGTCTGGATAAATGTAATATCAGATTCTTTTAACATTTTTATACCTCAGTTGTAGTTTAAGTCATAGTATAGCATAATTATCTAGATTCTACTTTTAAATTTAGGGTATAAAGTGATAAGATTAAGTACAATAAACCCGAGGTAAGGAGGATGCGATGAATAAAGAAATAAAAAAAGACCTGGAACTAAGGCGGCTAGAAGCGAAAGACTTAACGCAGTTTAATGATATTCTGCGGTATGCCTTTCAGGTGACCGATGAACAGCTGTTAAAAGTGGGTTGGAAACATGATGAAATTAAGCGGTCGAAATTTCCGATTCTTGAAAAAGCGGAGGTGATCGGCTGGTTTGAAGATGGGCGGCTGGCGGCTCAGATCGCCGTTTACCCGCTGCAAGTTAATATCAGTGGCAGTATTTATCAGATGGGTTATATCACCGGCGTAGCCACTTATCCGGAATATATGGGCTTAGGTCTGATGTCCGGGCTGATGAAAAAAAGCCTGGAAACGATGTACGAACGCAAGCAGTGTATTTCTTTTTTATTCCCTTATTCACACCCACTCTATCGTTACAAGGGCTGGGAGGTCGTCTCCGATAAGATGACCTTTCATATCCGCGATCATCAGCTGCCTCGCGATATTGATGTACCGGGACGGGTCAAACGGGTCAAGGAGAATAGTCCCGATTTGATTGCTTTGCACGATACCTTTGCCAGACAAACCCATGGCTGTCTGATTCGGAATCAACTGGTCTGGGAGGAATACTGGCGCTGGGATGTCGAAGATGTTACGGTGGCCATTTACTACGGCACCGATGATCGGCCGCTGGGCTATCTGGTTTATCTGATTGAAAATGACATCTTTCGGGTCAAAGAGATGATCTATCTCAATCAGGAAGCCAGAAAGGGGCTGTGGGGCTATATTGCCGCCCATGAATCGATGATTAACGAGGTCGTTGGCAGTAATTATAACAACCATACGGTATCGTTTTTATTTGGAGATAGCGATATGAAAGAAACCATCCGACCCTATATTATGGCTCGAATTGTTGACTTTGAGGGCTTTATCGGACAATACCACTTTGCCAACACCGATTTGAATGAAACCATTACCTTTGACATTGTTGATCCGGTCTTGGATTGGAACAATCGCAGCTTTACGATTTCGTTTGCCAAGGGAAAAGCCCCAGTTCTGGTTGACTTACCATCAGAGAATCGGATCAAACTGGAAATTGGTATCTTAACTTGTATGTTGCTGGGTTATAAACGACCGACCTACCTGCAACAGATTGAACGGATCGAAGCCAGCAAAAAAACAGTTACTCTTTTGGAGACGATTATCGCCAACGAAAAGGTTTATTTCTCGGACTATATTTAAACAAAAAAATCTAGACAAAAAAATCTAGACAAAAAAATCTAGACAAAAAAATCTAGACAAAAAAATCTAGACAAAAAAATCTAAATAAAAAAATCTAAATAAAAAAACAGCAGGTCCGGATGACGCTACTGCTTTTTTATATTAGGAATGAAAAGAAAAAGAGGAGATGTTTATCTCGTGTCTATATCTTAGGCTGTGAACCTTTAGCCAAACTTTGAATTGGGTTAAGTTTAAGTTAAATTAAGATTTTCGGCTACTCGCTAAGAAGCGTTTGATAGAGAGGCGGTTTGCGATAGAATCGTGGTTGACAAAAACCAGACCTTATGATAATCTTTATCACAATTAAAGAGTTGGGGAGCTTATGCAATTAGGCTGAGAGGAAGTAAATCGCTACTTCGACCCATGCACCTGATACGGATAATGCCGGCGTAGGAAACCCATGAAAATCTACTGTGCATTCGTGTACAGTTTTTTTTGTTTAAAAACTGGGACAAGAGAGAATCGCAACAGATCAATTGATTTATTCCACAAGTGTTTTATAGGTAGGGGTGCAGTCTTAAAACGAAAGGAATAAAACGATGCAAAATGAAAACAAACTTTCAAACAGAAGTCTGAGCCTATTATGGTTTGGCGCCGCTATTTCGATTGCCGAGGTCATGACAGGAACGCTGATTGCCCCATTGGGATTTAAAGACGGGATGATGGCGATCATCATTGGTCATATTATCGGAACGCTGATTCTCTTTTTGGCCGGGGTGATTGGCTCCCAGAGCAAGCTGGCATCGATTGAATCCTCGCGGATTTCATTCGGAAAATACGGCTCCTATTTTTTTTCAGTGATGAATATCCTGCAGCTGATCGGCTGGACGGCAGTGATGGTGATTACCGCTTCAAGAGCGATCGATGGGGTAACCCTCAAGCTGTTTGACTATCAAAATACGCTACTGTGGTGCATTTTAATCGGAGCGGTGATCTCCGGTTGGGTACTGGCCGGATTTAGAAACATGGAAAAACTCAATTTTGTGGCAGTCGGGCTGCTCTTTGTTGGTTCGGTTATTCTCAGCTTCCAGATCTTTGGCGGAGCAGCTAGTAGTACTGCCATTGAAGGAACCATGACCTTTGGTGGTGCTGTCGAGCTGAGTGCCATTATGCCGATCTCCTGGCTGCCGCTGATTGCTGATTACACCCGCTTTTCGCAAAAGAAAAAAACAGGGGCGCTGATCAGTTCGATCAGCTACTTTGCCGGCAGCTGCTGGATGTATATTATTGGCTTGGGCGCCGCCTTGTATGTCGGGGTCACCGATATCTTTGTGTTACTGGCAGCCATCGGTCTGGGGGTCGTGGCCTTGCTGATTATCGTCTTTTCGACAGCGACGACAGCTTTTCTGGATGTTTATTCGGCGGGGATCAGCTTTATGAATATTACCGCAAAGGTTAAAGAGAAAACGGTGGTGCTGGCAACCTGTGTGATTGGAGTTATTCTGGCGATCATCACCCCGGTGGAGCAGTATCAGGGCTTTCTGTACCTAATCGGCTCGGTTTTTGTACCGCTCTTTGCCATTTTGCTGACCGATTATTTTATCTTTAAAAGGATTCATGCTGATGAAAACAAATTAATTGATATCAAGAATGCCGTGATCTGGATTGCGGGGGTGTTTATTTATCGCTACCTGATGGGATTTGACTTTAATATCGGAGTCACCCTGCCAGCAATGGTTTTGATTAGCATCTTATGCATCACAGTAGAGAAAGTGAGGGTATTATGTTTAAAAAAATCTTAGAAAATGTTAGTAATTGCCCACCGCTGGTTCATTCCATCACCAATTATGTAACGGTCAACGACTGCGCCAATATTGTGCTGGCCTGTGGTGGGGCACCGATTATGGCCGATGATATTAATGAGGTGGAAGAAATTATTTCCATTTGCAATGCCCTGGTCATCAATATCGGAACCCTCAATGAGCGGACGGTCGCGGCGATGATTAAGGCTGGCAAAAAAGCTAATCGTCTGGGTCGGCCAGTGATTTTGGATCCGGTCGGTGCCGGTGCTTCTACGTTACGGACCAGCACCGTTTTTAAGCTGCTAGAAGAAGTGCAGTTTAGCGTTATCCGGGGCAATGTTTCGGAAATTAAGACCATCGATCAGGGCAGTGGCACCACCAAAGGAGTCGATGCCGATATCAGCGATGCAGTGAACACAGACAATCTCGATCAGATGATCGCTTTTGCCAAGGCTCTCAGTGAGAAAACTGGCGCCGTCATTGCCATGACTGGTGCCATCGACATTGTCGCTGACAGCCAGAAGGCGCTGGTGATTCGCAACGGACATCCGATGATGTCGCGGATTACTGGCACTGGCTGCATGCTCACCGCAGTTATTGGCTCTTATTGCGGAGCCAATCCCGACCACTTGCTACTAGCCACCGCCGCGGCGGTAAGTTGTATCGGCTTGTGCGGGGAGTTGGCCTTTGAAAAGGTTCAGACCAATCAGGCGGGAACCGCATCCTTTCGCACCTACCTGATTGATGCGATGAGCTTGATGAATGCCCAAACACTAGAAGGAGGGATCAAGCTTGAAACTCGATAAGCAGTCAATACGACTTTACGCGGTAACTGATCGCAGTTGGCTGGGTGACCGAACTTTGGACGATCAGGTTGAAGAAAGCTTAAAAGGGGGCGCCACCTTTATCCAGCTGCGAGAAAAAAATCTGGGTTTTGATGACTTTGTGAAGGAAGCCCGGGCCATAAAAAAACTGACCGATGCCTACAATATTCCCTTTGTTATTAATGACGCCGTGGATGTCGCCCTGGCCGTCGATGCTGACGGGGTTCACGTCGGTCAGGATGATCTCGATGCCGGGGAGCTAAGAAAGTTGCTTGGTGATAAAATCATCGGGGTTTCGGCAGATACGGTGGAACTGGCACTAAAGGCCGAAGCCGACGGTGCTGATTATATCGGGGTGGGAGCCATCTATGCCACGGCCACAAAAACCGACGCCGAGGTGGTGACATTTGAAACCATCACCGCAATCTGTCAGGCGGTGACCATTCCGGTAGTGGCCATTGGTGGTCTCAACGAAAGCAATATTCTTAGCTTAACAGGAACCGGTGTGGACGGGGTCGCACTGGTGTCGGCGATCTTTTCTAAGCAAGATATCATCAGTGCAACTCAAGCGCTGCGAAGCCTTTCTGAAGCGATGACAAGGCTATGAACCATCTAGACTTGAATGTTTCGGGAATGATCTTTGATCTGGATGGCACATTAATTGATTCGATGCCGGCCTGGCAAAATATCGGCAGCGCGTTCTTAAAAAAGCATGATATCAATCCCCCCGATGATTTAAACGTGATTATTAAAACGATGAGCTTTGCCGAATCGGCCCGCTATTTTATTGAGGTTTACGGGGTGAAAATGACCGAAGAGCAGGTGGGGGATCAAATCAATGACATGATCCGGGAAAACTACGCCAAACACATTTCTTTAAAACCCTTTGTTAAGGAAAGCCTGGATCAGTTTTTAAACCAGGGCATAAAAATGGCGATCCTCACCGCCACCCATAAGTCGCTGACCGAATTGGTGTTAGACCGATATGGTCTGTTGGATCATTTTGAATTTATCCTCACCTCCGGGATGGCTGGTTTGCCTAAAAGTCAGCCGGAGATTTATCACCTGGCAATTGAAAAGCTGGAATTGCCAGCCCAGCAAATCGCTATTTTTGAAGATGCCCTATACTGCATTCAAGCGGCCAGAAAGACCGGTTGCCAGCTTGTCGGGGTCTTTGATGAGTCCTCAAAAGAAGACTGGGAAGCGATTAAAAACAGTTCGAATTGTACGATTATCAGTTTTAAGGAGTTGCTAGGATGAAAAAAGTCTTATCGATAGCTGGGTCGGATTGTAGCGGTGGAGCAGGCATCCAGGCCGATATCAAAACCATGATCGCCCATGGCAGCTATGGGATGTCGGTGATCACCGTCTTAACGGCGCAAAACACCACCGGGGTATATGGGATTGCGGAGCTGGAGAGCAGCTTTGTCGAAAATCAGATCGATTGTGTCTTTACCGATATTTTTCCCGATGCGGTTAAAATCGGTATGGTCTACAGCGCTGAGATTATCAGCAGTATTGCCAACCAGCTTAAACAACACCAGGCTAAAAATATTGTCTTGGATCCGGTGATGGTGGCCACCAGCGGTGGCAGACTGTTGAGTGACGACAGCATTGAAGCTTTAAAAACCGAGCTGATGCCGCTGGCCGATTTGATCACCCCCAATATTCCCGAGGCCGAATGTCTGTGTGGATTTGGCATTCATTCGCGGCTGGATATGGTCAGAGCGGCTAAAAAAATCGCCGCAAGCTATGCCGGGAGCATTCTGATTAAGGGTGGTCATCTGTTTGAAAGCGCTGATGATTTTCTGCTGATTCAAGATCAAACCGGCAGTGAAGAAGTGTGGTTTCCCGGTGTAAAAGTTGATAATCCCAATACCCATGGTACTGGTTGCACCCTGTCCTCGGCCATTGCCTGTAATCTTGCTGCCGGAGACAAGCTAAAAGTAGCGGTAAAAAAGGCCAAGGCTTACGTGTCCGGGGCATTGTCTGCTAATTTGGATCTGGGAAAAGGTAGTGGGCCGCTAGATCATGGCTTTGAACTAACCAGGGGAAGTAAATAAACATTAGACGCGTTAAAAATAAAGCTAATTGTTTGCCTAAGGACTAAAATATCAGGCTGAACAATTGGCTTTTTTAAGATGGCGGCCATTCTTTTTGCAGTACAGTTTGAATAAATAGGGACAGCCTTATTTGCGAAACCGCAAAAATTCAATATGAAAATGATTTTCAAATTGCTTTGACAGCGCAGTCATTTTGATGTAATATGAAAATGATTTTCAAATTCATTTTTGTGGGGTGAAAAATGGGAAAACCCGTTTCTTATAAAACAAAACAACAGGATACCATTCTGAAATATTTAATTTCCAAAAAGAATCAGCATATTACCGTCAATATGATTGCTGAATTCTTAGAAAAGCAGGGGACACCGGTGGGAGTGACCACCATTTATCGGCATCTCGATAAGCTGGTGGAACAGGGTGAGTTGCAGAAATACATCATCGATGGGGTCAGTAGTGCCTGCTTTCAGTATATTGGCGATGAAGCCCATTGCCAGGAACATTTTCATCTGAAATGCGAAAATTGCGGAACCCTGATTCATCTGGAATGCAGCTACTTAAAAGAGCTTAACAGTCATGTATTGAACCGCCACGGATTTGACATTAACACATTCAAAACAGTTTTTTATGGATTATGTAATAGCTGTTCAGATAAAAAAAATCATACGGAGGCATTAAGATGAAGAAAATGATGGTTGTTTTAGTTTCACTGCTGATTCTGGTGGTAGGTGTAACAGGATGTGCACAAAATACGGCAGCAAAAAATTCAGATAGCGCGCAAAAAATCACGATTGTCACCACAATTTTTCCGATATATGATTTTGCCAGAGCCATTGCTGGCGATCAGGCTGAGCTGACGATGCTGGTAAAACCTGGGGCTGAAGTGCATGCTTATGATCCCTCCCCGGCAGATATGATTAAAATCCAGGAGGCTGATGTATTTATCTACATTGGCGGCGAAAACGATGCCTGGGTTGGCACGATTCTGGATTCCATCGACGTCAGTGGTATGAAAATTATTAGACTGATGGATGCGGTAAAGCCGGTTGAAGAAGAAACAGTAGCAGGAATGCAAGCCCAAGCAGAGACGGGAGAAGGTTCTCATGCGGATGATCAAGACGAATCAGCTGAGGAAGAAATTGAGTATGACCAACATATCTGGACCGCACCCCACAATGCCATCTTGATGGTCAATGAAATAGCCGCGGTTCTGGCCGAAGCGGATGTCAAAAATGCGGATATCTATGCTAAAAATGCGAGCGATTATACCGCTCAGATCGAGATCGTGGACGAGGAAATCGCTGCGATTGTAGCATCATCTCCGAATAAGCTGCTTGTTTTTGGGGATCGTTTTCCGTTTCGCTACCTGTTTGATCAATTTGGTCTGGAATATCAGGCGGCCTTTCCGGGATGTAGTAGCGAAACAGAGGCCAGTGCCGGAACCTTGGCCTATCTGATTAATACCATTAAGGAAAAAAACATCCAATATGTTTATTACCTTGAGCTCAGTAATCAGAATATTGCCAAAGCCATCAGTGAACAAACTGGAGCCCAGCTACTCCTGCTTCATTCTGGCCATAATGTGACAAAGGACGATTTCGATGCCGGCGTAACCTATGTTACAATTATGCAGCAAAATGCCGAAAGTCTCCGAAAGGGGCTGACCAAGCAATGAAGTTAATTTCCTGTGAAGGGGTCACAATCGGGTATGATGGACAAGAGGCGGTAACCAAGGTGAGTTTTGATCTGGAGCAGGGTGACTACCTTTGTATAGTGGGCGAAAATGGATCCGGAAAAAGCACCCTGGTGAAGGGTCTTCTAGGACTGATCAAACCCCAGGCAGGAAGCATTAGCTTTAACGGCATCCGCCAAAATGAAATTGGCTATCTACCCCAGCAGACGATGATTCAGCGGGATTTTCCGGCGAGTGTCACCGAGGTGGTGATCTCCGGCTGTCTCAACCGTCGGGGACTGTTGCCCTTTTACTCCCGCGCGGAAAAGAATCGGGCTGCTGAAAAGATCAAGCAGCTGAGTATCACTGACATCAAAAAGAAATCTTATCAGGACTTATCAGGCGGGCAGCAGCAGCGGGTGCTGTTAGCTCGAGCGCTTTGTGCCACTGAAAAACTGCTACTGATGGATGAGCCGGTTTCAGGTCTGGATCCGCTGATGACAGCGGACTTGTATCAACTGGTAGCAAAACTCAACCAAACCCAGGGCATGACAGTCCTGATGGTTTCTCATGATCTTGAAAGTGCCATCAAATACAGTAATAAAATACTCCATTTAAAAACCGAAACGTCCTTTTTTGGTTCAACAGCAGACTATCTAAAAACCGAAATGTGTCGGCGAATGATGGGGGAGTTAAGCGATGATTGAGCTACTGACCCAGTTATTGTCCTACGGCTTTGTTGTGAGAGCCCTGATTGTGGGTGGGTTGGTATCCCTGTGTGCCGCTCTTTTGGGTGTGAGCCTGGTGTTAAAGCGTTATTCGATGATTGGCGACGGCTTGTCCCATGTGGGGTTTGGGGCGCTGGCGCTGGCGTTGGCTTTAAATCTGTCGCCGTTGGAGGTGGCGATACCGGTGGTCGCGGCGGCCGCCTTTGTGCTGTTGCGCATTAGCGAGAGCAGCCGGATCAAAGGGGATGCTGCCATTGCGCTGATTTCTAGCAGTGCGCTGGCTATTGGGGTGATGATTATTTCCTACACATCAGGGATGAATGCCGATACCAGCAATTACATGTTTGGGAGTATTCTGGCGATGAGTGAAAGCGACGTAATTCTCAGTGTCGGGGTTTCGATTAGCGTGATTTTGTTATATGTGCTGTTTTACAACAAAATTTTTGCGGTCACCTTTGATGAAAATTTTTCCCGGGCAACCGGGACAAGGGCAAGTCGCTACAATACCCTGATTGCACTTTTAACGGCAATGACGATTGTTGTGGGGATGCGGATGATGGGAGCGCTGCTGATTTCCAGTCTGATTATTTTTCCGGCGTTAACGTCGATGCGCGTGTTTAAAACCTTTAAACAGGTGGTTATCAGTTCGGCTATTTTATCGGTGGTTTGCTTTGTGGCGGGAATTGTTTTGTCTTTTATTTTCTCATTTCCCACCGGAGCCAGCGTGGTCGTCATCAATCTATTGATGTTTATCCTTTTTTCAGTTATCAGGCTGGTCAAAAATAAAATTTGAACACAAATTATTATGTTAGAATAAGCAAAACAACGATAAGCTCAGCGGAGGTAGCAACAGATGAAAAATAACAGGTCAGTGGTGTATGCAATCTTGGCAGCACTGCTATTTGGAATTAATGCGCCCTTTTCAAAACTGCTGCTTGAAGAAATTGAGCCGCTGTTTTTGGCAGCACTTTTGTATCTGGGGGCAGGAATCGGGATGACCATCCTGACAGTTTTAAATAAAAAACGTCGACTGGCATCTAAAGAAGCTAGACTCACAAAAAAAGAACTGCCGTGGGTTATTTTAATGATTTTGCTGGATATTGCCGCGCCGATTTTTTTATTGGTCGGGATCAGCCTGACCAACTCCAGTACGGCTGCCCTGCTAGGTAATTTTGAGATTGCGGCAACCGCAGTGATTGCGATGATTTTTTTTAAAGAAGCGATTGGCAGACGGATGTGGATTGCGATTGCCTTTATTTCGCTGGCCAGTATCTTGCTGACGATCACCGATGCGATGGCGCTTAATTTATCGCTTGGCGCCGTTTTTGTGATGCTTTCTTGTGTCTGCTGGGGCTTTGAAAATAATTGCACCCGAAATCTATCGATTAAGGATCCGGTTCAAGTGGTTATCTTAAAGGGCTTCGGGTCAGGACTGGGAGCCTTACTGATTGCCGTTATCTGGGGCGACCTGTCGGCTTCGCTGTTTTATATCATTTTGGCGCTATGCTTAGGTTTTGTCGCCTATGGCCTAAGTATTTTTTTCTATGTCAAAGCCCAGCGGGGACTGGGAGCCGCTCGAACCAGCGCCTACTATGCAGCAGCTCCCTTTATGGGGGTGCTTATTTCCTGGTTGGCACTCAAGGAACCGATTACGATTTCATTTTTAGCGGCGTTGGCGATCATGATTATAGGAACCTGGCTGGCCTTATCCGAAGATCATGAACACGCTCATACCCATCACGAAGAGAACCATGATCACAGCCATAACCATGATGATGCGCATCATCTTCATCAGGATCATCCGCCGATTTGTGGTGAACATTGCCATGAGCACACCCATAAAAACACGGTTCACAGCCATTGCCATCTGCCGGACGTTCACCATCGGCATATGCATTGAGACTCGGGATGATGATTGTGGCTTATAAAAAAGAACTTAGTCGCGCTGTTTCTAACAACGCGACTAAGTTCTTTTTTGTAAGCACCCATGGATATAAAAAAAACGAGATTAGACAACCTGAAAATAAGGTATGATTTCAAAAGGGATTAATTGCAAAACCCGTTTGCTTTCTTCAATGATCGCATCAATGCGGCATTCTTTAATATGCATCAGGACAAAATGAAGGCTGGTCAGGTAATCTAGACATTCTTCCTGGGAACAGTCAAACTCCCCATTGGCATAGGCTAATTTTACCGATAATGAGGAGGCCATGGCAGATCGGGCAATCATCGATATTTCATCAGGACAACGTTTCAGTTTTAATTTGTAGCGTCGGTCATGGATTTTATAAAGATGAACAACACTTTGGGAAAAAGTATCTTCATGCTTTTCATCCGCATGTTCTTTAATAAAACGCATGACATTGGGATCATGCAGATGCAGCATGTCATATAAACGGATTTCCACCGCAGTACTCACCTGCAAGTCGACTGGCTTGCCTTTGAAATATTCTAAATAGAGTCTAAAAGCAACCCTGTTCTTATGTTCAACCAGAAATTTCTCTGTCACTTCCCGGGCTAAATTAGATTTTGATTTAAAATAATAGGTGATTAAAGGTTTGGTAATCTCACACTCAGCGGCAATTTGATCTAAGTAGGTATTTTTATAACCTTGTTCGTAAAAAAGTTTTGTAGCTACCTCGATAATATTTTCTTTTTGATTTTTCATATCGGTCTCTCTTTATCTTCAATGCAGTTATTGTATCGTTTAATCTTCTTGATATCAAGGCAAAACATCGAATCTGAATAAAAACATTTTACCGGTAAAATTTCTATTGACAATTCGTAAAAACAGGACTATACTGAGATTACTTTACCGGTAAAAAAATAACGGTTTTAGGAACCTCAATGCTGGTAAGAATGCTGTCTGTTGATCAGGCTAGTCAGAAAATGATGACAAGGTTGCTGGGCAATTAGTGTAAACGATAGTCATGTCGGGTGATTAAGAATCAGAAAAGTAAAAGTGGCAGTGAAACGAAGAATCGTATCAAATATAAACAAGATCGAAAAGGAGCTAGAAAATGATTATTATTGGCGAAAAGATTAACGGTGCCATTCCCTCAACCGGGAAGGCGATAGCGGAAAAAGATGTTGAATTTATCCGTAACCTGGCGATTAAGCAGGCCGAAGCCGGAGCTGATTTCATCGACGTCTGTGCCTCAGTGGACGATGATATCGAACTCGAAACCATGAAATGGCTGATCGACATTGTTCAGGATGCGGTGGATACACCGATTGCGGTCGATAGCCCCAATGTCTATACCTGTATTGAATCGATGAAATACTGCCACAAACCGGGACTGTTTAACTCGGTATCGCTGGAAGGCGATAAGGTCGATGTGGCTTTTAAAGTGCTGGCTGACACAAAATGGGAATGCGTGGCTCTGCTAAATAGTGACAAGGGCATCCCCAAAACCGCCAAAGATCGTCTGGAAGTGTTCACCGATCTGATGGCAAAATGCAAGGAATATAACATCGATCCTTCTCGCATGCACATCGATCCCTTGATTGAAATGCTGTGTACCTCGGAAGACGGCATTGTCATGGTGACTGAAGTGATCCGGGAAATCAAAAAACAATATCCAACCATTCATGTTACCGGTGCCGTCAGCAATATTTCCTTCAACCTGCCCGCCCGTCGGATTGCCAATCAGGCCTTTGCCGTTTTGGCCATGAGTGCCGGCATGGACAGCTTTATTCTCGATCCACTGAACAAGGATATGATGGGGATGCTGTTCGCCACCGAAGCGATGATGGGTGAAGATGAATACTGTATGGAATATATTGGCGCTTTCCGGGAAGGTATTTTTGTAAAATAACAGTCAGCAAGAACAAGTTACAAGCAAACCCGGCGCGCACACAGGTTCCGGGTGGTTTAAATAAAGTTTGCAAGGGGTGATTATGAATCGCCTGGGTACATTCGATTCATTAAAACTCAAATAAATTGAATTCATTTTAGGAGAAAAAAATGTCAAAAATTGAAGATGTAAAAGTATTGGTCGAAACGGGTAAATCAAAGAAGGTTGCCGCAGCCGTGCAGGAAGCTCTGGATGCTGGCGATAAAGCGCAAGATATTCTGGATGCGATGGTCGCTTCCATGGGTGTGGTCGGGGATAAATTCTCTTTAGGAGAAATCTTTGTTCCGGAAATGTTAATTGCTGCTAAAGCGATGTCAAAAGGGGTTGAAGTATTAAAACCGGTCATGGCTGGCGACGGCTCTAGCTCACTGGGAACCTGTATCATGGGAACAGTGGCCGGAGACCTTCACGATATCGGAAAAAACCTGGTCGTGATGATGCTTGAAAGCGCTGGCTTTGATATGGTTGATCTGGGTGTTGACGTACCGGCAGAGAAGTTTGTCGAAGCTGTCAAAGAAAATAGTAACGTGGTTCTGGTTGCTTGTTCCGGTCTGCTGACAACGACCATGCCGGCTTTAAAAGAAGCGGTTCAAACCATTAAAGCAGCCTACCCGGATATGAAAGTCATTGTTGGTGGTGCGCCGGTTACTCAGGAATACGCCAATGAAATCGGGGCTGATGGTTACGCCCCAGATGCTGGCAGCTCGGCATCAAAAGCCAAAGAACTGATCGGTGCTTAAGCTACTTTTAAAATAATAAAAATACAAAGGAGAACCAATGTTAACAATCAAAGAGAATCTACTGGAAACGATAAAGGGTGGCAATCCGGATCGTTTTGTCAAGCAATACGAATTTATTGATCTGATCATGGAAGTACCAACAGGGGTGGAGTTTAAGTATGGTCAAACCTGGAAAGATCATTGGGGGATTACCTGGCAATGGCCTGAAGGCCAGTTAGGTATGTTCCCTATTCATCACGATGGGATGGCTGTTATTCAAGATATCACCAAGTGGAGAGATGTTGTTAAAAAACCGGCCATTGCGACTTCTGATGAAGCTTGGGCACCAGCGATTGCTCACGCCAATGCGGTTGACCGTAAAGAAAAGTATGTGACGGCCTTCTTCGCACCGGGCCTCTTTGAAATGACCCATCACCTGATGGGCATGGAAAATGCGCTGATGGCGCTTTATGAAGAACCAGAAGCGATGCAGGAACTGATTGACTACCTGACCGAATATGAGCTGGATTTTGCCGCCGTGATGATGGAAAAATTGAAGCCAGAAGCCATTTTACATCATGATGACTGGGGCAGTCAGATTTCATCGTTCATCTCACCAGATATGTTTGAAGAATTCTTTGTGCCATCATACAAAAAAATCTACCAGTTTTACAAAGACAATGGCGTGGAGCTGATCATCCACCACAGTGACTCCTATGCTGCTAACCTGGTGCCTTACATGATCGAAGTGGGCATTGATATCTGGCAGGGAGTTATGAACACCAATAATATTCCGGAACTGATCAAAGAGTACGGCGACAAGATCACCTTTATGGGCGGTCTTCACAGTGGTACCGTTGATTATCCCGGTTGGGAAAAAGAAGTGGTCAAAAAACAAGTTGAAGAAACCTGTAAAGCCAATGGTCACAAATATTTCATTCCTTGTCAGACATCCGGTCTGCCAATTGAGAATTTTGAGGGTGTCATTGCTTATATCGATGAATGTATTGATGAAATGAGTAAGGAACTGTTTTAATCATTGATAGTTATTACCGCAAAAACCTGTATCGCAATCAAGCGACACAGGTTTTTGCTTTTTGTTGAACTAAACGTAAAAAATACTGATGCACCGTCAGATCCGCGGTCAGCTCCGGGTGAAAGGAAGTCACTACCATGTTATTCTGTCGGGCGGCTACAATATGATTATCAACCCGAGCCAGAATTTCCACATCGACGCCGACGCTTTCAATATAGGGTGCTCGGATAAAAACCATCGGGGTTTTTCCACAAGCGTCAAATTCAGCCTCGGTCACAAAGCTGCCAAGCTGGCGGCCATAGGCGTTTCTGCGGGCGACCATATTCATGGTACCAAAATGAATGGTTTCATCCTCAGTAATTTTGCTCGCCAGCAGGATCAATCCGGCGCAGGTGCCCAGCACGGGAAGGCCTTCGATAATCATTTTTTTGATTGGCTCAAAGAGCTCCAGCTCCCGCAACAGCTTGCCGATAACGGTACTTTCACCCCCGGGCAGCACCAGACCATCCAGCGAATGGTTGGTCAGATCTGAGGGTTTTCGGATTTCGATGCAATCGGTATCCAATTTCTTAAGCGCCTTGATATGCTCCTCAAAGGCACCCTGAACAGCCAGCACGCCAATTGTTTGCTTCATCGATTCCCCTTTAGACGCCGCGTTGGGCCATCAGTAGTTCAATTTCCTGCTCGTTGATGCCGACCATGGCTTCCCCTAAATCTTCTGAGAGTTCAGCTAGCAGTTTGGCGTCATTGTAATTGGTCACCGCTTTGACAATCGCTTGCGCCCGTTTAGCGGGATTGCCAGATTTGAAAATACCAGAACCGACAAAGACCCCTTCAGCCCCCAACTGCATCATCAAAGCCGCATCAGCCGGCGTAGCGATTCCGCCAGCAGCAAAGTTGACCACCGGTAGCTTGCCGGTTTCATTGACCAGCTGAACCAAGTCATAGGGAACCTGCAGATCCTTAGCTAGCTGGAAGAGCTCATCGGCTCTGGTGTTTTGAATCATCCGGATCTGCTGGTTGATCAGCCGCATATGGCGAACGGCCTGAACCACATCGCCGGTGCCCGGCTCACCCTTGGTGCGAATCATCGAGGCGCCTTCGCTAATCCGTCTAAGCGCTTCCCCTAAATCTTTGGCGCCGCAGACAAAGGGTACCGAAAAAGCGGTTTTATCGATGTGGAAGGTATCATCAGCGGGGGAGAGCACCTCGCTTTCATCGATATAGTCAATTTCGATCGCTTCGAGGATCTGGGCTTCGGCAAAATGACCGATCCGCACCTTGGCCATGACCGGAATCGAAACGGCGTCCTGAATACTCTTGATCATTTTGGGATCGCTCATCCGCGATACTCCCCCGGCCGACCGGATATCAGCCGGAATCCGTTCTAGTGCCATCACCGCGCAGGCACCGGCTTCCTGGGCAATGCGGGCCTGTTCGGCCGTGGTAACATCCATAATCACCCCGCCTTTTAACATCTGGGCCAGGTTCTTGTTTAATTCATAACGATTATTCATTTGAGTAGCTCCTCAGTTTAGTTTTTTAGTATAGTTTTTCAGTATAGTAACTTACTGACTCCATTGTAATATAGTCTTGATATCATTAAAAGCATCAAAAAATGGAAAAATGATAGCATCAGAATGGTGAAGATATTGAAATGATATGAATGTTTATTTGCACAAATACGGTAGCAAGAAGGATGATGGATGCTGCTGCAGTCAGATAATCAATCTGCGGGAATTTTTTTTAAATAACTTAAAAAATTATCTGTCGCAGCTGTTTATATTGATGGAAAACGATGTTTTATTCGCGCAAAGAGGGGTAATAACTAACGATAACTCGTTATTTAATTTTAAGGTATAGGGAGAGGGAAACATGAAAAAGCATGAAATCTCAATTGTCGATGATGAACCCATCAATTTGATGATCTTAAAAAAATTACTGAGTCCCTCTTTTCTCATTCGGGCCTATAAGTCTGGAGTGGAGCTGCTACAGGCGGTTGATGAGGGAGTCAAGCCGGATCTGATCTTGATGGATATTATGATGCCGGGAATGGATGGCTATGACACCTTATCGGAATTACGGAAAGACCCCAATAATTTGGGAATACCAGTGATTTATATTTCGGCGCTGGATAGTCTGATTGATGAAGAAAAGGGCTTTCGTTTGGGAGCGGTTGACTATATTATTAAACCTTTTCGGCCAGGGATTGTCTTGGCACGGGTCAATGCTCATCTGGAACTGAAACAGGCCAGAGATCGACTTAAAAATCAGAATGAATGGTTAGAAGCTGAGGTCAAACGACGAATGGTTGAGAATCAGATGATTCAAGATACAACTCTGAATGTTTTTGCCGAATTGGTTGAAACCCGCGACAGTGATACCGCCAATCATGTTATGCGAACCCAGAACTATGTGCGGATCATCGCAGAGCGGATGCAAAAAAATCAAAAGTACCAGGAGCAACTTAGGGATGATGTGATTGAACGCATTTCAAAAGCTGCCCCACTTCATGATATCGGAAAAATCGGGATTCCTGATGCGATCTTATTAAAGCCGGGAAAGCTCGATGCAGAAGAATTTGAAGTGATGAAAACCCATTGTAAAATTGGTGGTAATGCCATTCGTCTAGCGATTAATAAAACCTTGTCGGTTAACAAAACAGATAAGGGACAGGGCGAAATTACCGCCCTGTATATGAACGACTTATGATAATGTCCTAGTGTACCACTTTTGATTATGTCCCAAAATCAAAATTTAGTGTATGATGTAACCTCAGAAAATAAGTATTAAACTTTATTGGAAAGAGGCAAGACAATCAGAAAGGTCAGCTTGAA